>JAFGTR010000005.1 GCA_016934055.1 Bacteroidales bacterium
AATTGTCTTCTAAGTCTTCTGGTCGGCTGGTCTGTCTGGAATTGTCTTCTAAGTCTGCTGGTCTTCTGGTCTGCTGGTCTGTCTGGAATTGTCTTCTAAGTCTGCTGGTCGGCTGGTCTGCTGGTCTGCTGGTCGGCTGGTCTGTAAGTCTGTAGTCCTGCATTTTTATTCTTTGTTCTTGACTCTTGGTTCTTGACTCAATTAAATATGCGATTCTATGTAACCATCCGACAGAATTACGTATAATATAATATAAGGTCTGAATCGTTATTGTCAGTTAATAAGTTAAACATTAAACAAAACAAGCCTTATGATGACCATTCGGAAAATAGGCTTCTTTATTCTACTTGGTATGTTCCTGTATGTTTTCACCGGTTGCAGTGCTGAAAAAGATGTGGCTGAAAGACGCAACCTGATGATTCCAAAAAAATCAGAACTGCCCAGAAACAGTAAATACAAGGAACCAACAAAAAGGAAGACCAATAAGATAAAAACCAAAAAAAGGAGAAGAACAAAAAAACTGTTCTGAGAACAATCCTGATGGAATCCTGTTTAGCACTTGTCATTAACAGGGTACATGATCATTACTCCTGCAATGAAAAAACAATGGGTATTGTATAGCTCACCTTAACAGGTTCCCCTCTTTGCCTGCCAGGCTTCCATAATGGTGATGATGCGATAACACGCAAAGCTTCAGCATCGAGCAGCGGATCAACCGGGCGGATTATCTTTATTTCCGTTGGTTTTCCATTTTCATCCACAACAAAATTCACCATAACCCTGCCTTCAATACCTGCTTCTGCAGCTTTAGCCGGATAATCCAGATTTTCACAAATATATTGCAAAAAACGACTTATATCTCCTTCCATAAAGCGCGGCATTTCTTCAACAACATAAAACATTTCTTCTTCAGGAGCTTCTTCTGATTTCATGTCTATCATATCAGAAGGCTCAGCTGATTTCATGGCCACCTGGCCTGCTGAAACAGTTTCAGGCCGTACCGTTGTTGACTTTTTAGCGGCCGGCGAATGTTTATCCCCGGACATAAGCCTTGTATTAATTTCAGTCAGATAACCGTGTATGGTCACGGAATCTGTTACGATCAGCGGCACGGTTTCTTCAGCTTCATCAGCCAGTTGAATATCTGCCTCATCAACCTGTATAACTTCTTCTGCGGCAGTAACAGGTATATCGGCGACATCAGTTTTCCTTTCTTTATTATTCAAAGCAACATGTACGGAAGCTGATGTTTTTTGTTTAATTTCTTTCACAGGCTCAGCCTTTTTTGATTCCTCTACCGGGTCTTCTATTTCTTTTTGTAATGCCGGCTGAACAGCGTGTGTTACGGGTATTAAAACCGAATCATGCCCTGCTTCAGCCAGGGATTTTTCAGTTACCATCTCACGCTGCCTGAGTAACAACGATATGCCGGCGATTAAAATGATTGTGGCCGCAACAGCAAAAACAGAAACCATTGACCGTTCTTCTCTTTTCTTTTTCTTATTCATGGCCAGGGTTAAAAACCTCTGGTGCAACTGCCGGTTCAGGTTATGGATCTCAGACATCACTTCATCAGGCTGTGCATGGTGCCTGTAACCGCTTATCGCATCAGCGCACAAAGCACAATCCTTAATGTGCATGTCAGCCATTTTGTGCTCTTCAGGGTCAAGACCGCCCTCAATATAACGCTTCAATCCCTGCCTTGACAAGCAGCCTGATGGTGTAAACAAATCCTGTATTTTACTTTTTTCTGTCATTCAGATTGAGTAAATAGTTTTTAAGGTTTCTTTTCCCGTTTTGTATATGACTTTTTACCTCATTCATCGAATATCCTGTTTCTCCTGCAATATCTTTATATGTCTTATTTTCGAGATACATCATCCGGACACAAACAGCCTGACCGGGCACCAGCGATTCCAATGCTTTAAGCAAAACCTCATCGCTGACAACATCATCCTCTTCTTCCATTAGATGCGCAACCTGATCAGATTCCACACCATCCTGCTGAGAATCATACAGAATTTTTTCCTTCAGCCTGAAAGACGTGCCCTCCCTGCGGATTTCCATCAGACAATGATTGCGGGCGACAGAATACAACCAGCTCTTAAAGTCCTGAATATCATGTGATGCCAGCTTAATGAACAAGGCCTCAAATATCTCCATTACAGCGTCTTTACAGCGATCCTCGCTTTTCAGGTATTTAAGGCATACACCATACACCAGATGGGTATAACGCTCAAATAACTTTCCGACAATGCCCATATCTTTTGTCTTCCGGTAAAGCGCTATCAGTGCTTCATCGCTGTCATCGCGCGCAGGCAGCACACGGGCATGGTTTCTTTTGATCTTGAGAAACAAAATTTTGCCTTTTAATAATGCAATTTACAACAAAAAATATTCCAAATACCCGTTAATATCTTTTACCACAATTGTGAATAACTGTAACTGGAATATCACAAGGCTTTATTTATATTTGGATTCATGCAAACGTATTGAAATCAAAATACCATTAAAATTCCGGAATAAAAAACCATAATATACAGCACCTGTTCAGAAAGTGAAACCGTTACGGAATATAAGCGTAAAAAGATCATTATATGCAATTTATTCATATTTAAACTAACCGATCATGAAAAAAACGTTCATTCTACTGTCCATTATTCTGGTATACACCATTTCATTCCTAACCGCACAACCTGTGCCAGCGCGGTATGGGAAGATTGACATGGCTGATCTTGAGATGAAAGTTTATGACCTTGACACTACGGCTGAAGCCGTGATCTTATGCGACTTCGGAGAATTCAATCCAAACACCTTTGACTTCACCCGCCTCCTGCGCATTAAAGTTTTAAAAAAAGAAGGATCTGACATCGTGAACCGCGTCCTCTATATTACCGGGAACAGTGCCATTAAAGGTTGCACATATAACCTCGTTGACGGCGAAGTCGTGAAAAGCAAATTAAAAAATGAATCCATATTTAAAGAACAAGTCAGAGATGACCGTTACCGTTATCGCATCACAATGCCTGATGTCAGGGTGGGCTCTGTGGTTGAGATGCAATACACCTTTCCGTTGCTGCCTGAGCAATGGCGGTTCCAGGACAGGGTACCGGTACGCTGGAGTGAACTGCGCATCAATGATTCACCTTATGTGACTTTCCAGAAAGTTTTTTATGGTTTTGAGCCCTTATATATTAATGAATCCGGAAGGTGGGTCGGAAAAGACATGCCTGCCCTGCGCACAGAACCTTATGTAAATTCACTCACCAACTATCTTACCAAGGTGGAAATTGAGCTTTCCAACATTATAATCCCCGGCTATACGAGGTTTTTCACGTCATCATGGGATGCAGTGAACAGGTATTTGCTTGATCATCAGTATTTCGGGGATGCCTTGGGCATGGCCCTTTTTCTCAATGATGATGCCAAAACAATAAAAGAACTCAACCTGCCTGACATTGAGAAAATGAAAGTTGCCTGTGATACAATTAGAAAGAAAGTGAAATGGAATGATAATGAATCAGTATACACCACAGGCGACCTCGGCATTGCCTACCGGAAAGGTTCCGGCAATTCGGCTGAAGTTAACCTTATTCTTGTTCAGCTGCTGAAGAAGCTTGATTTTGAAGCTTTCCCTGTTGCACTGAGCACCCGTGAAAACGGTTTCCTGTCTCCGTCCTTCCCGACCATTGATAAGCTCAACTATATTGTAGCAGGTGTGAAATATAACGGGAAAAATTATCTCTTTGATGCTACCGAGCCCTGTCTGCCTGCCGGCATGCTTCCTTTCCGTGCCCTGAACGGGCGGGGCAGGATCATCGATAACAAGTATTCCGACTGGATTGACCTGTACACCGACGATGAGCAGAAAGAAACCGTATACTGTGATATGAAACTTGATGAGACAGGAGAGATAACAGGGACCATTAATTATACTGATGCGGGTTATGAAGCTTATTATTTCAGGAACAATCTGAGAGGTCATAACAGTCATGATGAATACATACGGGAACTCGAAAGCAATTTCCCGGGTCTTACAGTCAATTCCTACGCATTTGAAGATGCCGACAGCCTTCACAAACCTGTAAAAGAGCAATATGAAGTGTCACTTACCGGTTATACCGATGCAATAGGCGATATGATCAGCATCAGTCCTATGTTTATTGAAAGAAAGGATAGCAATCCGTTTAAAATGACTGTGAGGAAGTATCCCATTGATTACGGGCATGAAATAAAGAGCCGGTATATGCTTAAAATAGAGCTTCCTGAAGGATATGAAGTTATTGATATACCAAAGCCCTGCAATATCACTTTGCCTGATAAGTCGGCCCGTTACACCTACCAGGCCCTTCTGAAAGGTAACTTCATACAGCTTAATGCTAATTTTGAGATCAACAAACCGGTATTCGTTGAATCGGAATATCACCTGATAAAAGAGTTCTATAACCAGGTCATCGCAAAACAGGCAGAAGTGGTCATGCTGAAGAAAAAGACCTGAGGCCCGGATAAGGTTAACCATATTAAAAAAGCTGTTGAAATACATTTTAATGAATAATGATCATGTTAAGAAAAATTTTTGTTGTCCTGACATTGCTGGCCTTCGTAAAAGTATCGGGGGCTAAGGAAATCAAATACCCGGTAAGTGAAATCCCTGACAGTCTGAAATCCAATGCGAAAGTCATAATACGTTATCATGAACAGGTGTTTGAAATAAAATCAATAGGAAATGGTACGGAAAAAGTGACCTACGCCTTCACAATTATGAATGAAAACGGGTTACGATACGCTGTATTTCATCAGGGATACTATGAAAAACTGACAAAGTTGAGTGGAATTAAGGGCACAGTCTACAATGCTGCAGGTGAAAAAATAGAACAGCTCAATGCAGATAAAATCATTGACCACAGTGCTATTTCAGGATATTCCTTATACGAAGCTATTCGCGCCAAGTATTTTAAGCCAAAGACCATGGCCTATCCCTTCACTGTAGAATACAGTTATACAATAGATTATAACGGCATGTTGTTTTATCCCTCCTGGGACCCGATCATCTCATACAACACATCATTAATGAAAAGCGTGTTCCAGGTTATTTGTCCAAATTCATTAAATTTCCGTTACAGGGAGAACAATATTAAAGATAATGCTATCATTGAGAAAAATGATAAGAACAGTGTCTACACCTGGAAAATGAATAATATCCCGGCTATTGAGAGTGAGCCATTTTGCAATTCACCCTATGAATACTTTCCAACAGTGATCCTGGCTCCTGACAGCTTTGAGATGGAAGGTTACAGGGGGAATTGTTCTTCGTGGGAATCTTTTGGCAAATGGTCACTTGAGCTTTTGAAAGATCGTGACATTTTAAGTGAGGAAACAAAGCAACACATACACGAATTGGTAAAAGACCAGACTTCGGATTACGACAAGGCCAGGACGGTATATGAATATATGCAGAATAAAACACGTTATGTCAGCGTACAGGTAGGAATAGGCGGATGGCAGCCTTTTGATGCTGAGACAGTTGACCGGTTAGGGTATGGTGACTGTAAAGCGCTTTCAAATTACACAAAAGCGCTGTTATCGGTAGTGGGCATTAAATCGTATTACGCTATCATAAATGCAGGTGAATATCCTGATATTTTTTATACTGATTTTCCCAGCAATCAATCTAATCATGCTATTCTCTGTCTTCCACTGTCAAATGATACAATCTGGCTCGAATGTACAAATCAACATGCGCCTTTTGGTTATATCGGGGATTTCACTGATGACCGTGAAGCACTGGTCATTACCGAAACCGGCGGGAAACTTCTTCATACCAAGGTTTATACAGCCGCTGATAATCTTCTTGAAAGAAGTACCACCCTTAATCTGGATGCCTCGGGAAATGCCATGCTGACAACAAATGCACGTCATAACGGCATCCTGTACGGTGACAGAATGGGATATTTCCTGGCCGGAACGGAGGATAAGAAAAAGATGATCCTCAATGACATAAATCTTCCCGGAGCTATGCTGAAGAAATTCGATTACCAGGATATACGGGCAGAGTCACCTGCCATCGTTGAAAACCTCGAGATTGACGTGCCACGATACGCCACGCTGGCCGGTACACGCATGCTTGTCTCCGTTGTTCCCCTCGACCGACTGGGGGAAGTACCCAAAAAAGTAAAAAACCGCAAGTCAGATGTTGTGATCCGCAGGGCAAAGGTTTTACTTGACTCCGTTACCATTATTATCCCTGAAGGCTACCAGGTTGAATCAGTTCCGCAAGAAATTATAACTGAATCAAAATTTGGCACATATACGATTAAACCGTTGGTAAAAGAAAACAAAGTTATATGCACCAGGAGGCTTGAAATGAAAAAGTGCCGGCATGATGCTTCGTCATATACTGAACTGATCGACTTTTTTAAAAAGATCGCTGCAGCGGATAATACAAAAATCAGTCTGAAAAAAGCAGGGGTGTAAAACCCAGGGCACGCTTTGCAAAAGCGCGCCAGTGTCTTTTTTTGAAAAGACCTGGCAGTGTCTTTACAGCAAACCTAAAAGCATAATATGAATGTATGCAAGACCTGCCAGTGTCTTCCCTGTAAATTATCATCCTTCTTAAATTCCGGGGCACGCTTTGCAAAGGCTCGCCGGCATTGATATATTTCTCGTCTTCTTATCTTTTCCTCATAATCTTTATGGAATTTTCCATTCACCTGCATCCATATAGTGAAAACAGATTCACTAACCATTAAAATCACAGGTGATGGAAACAAAAAAAACACATCGCGCAAACCTGGAAAACAAACGGAGTTTGTTCCTCCAGTTCGGGCTGATCTTAACATTATCAGCCATACTGATCGCTTTTGAATGGTCAACACCGGCCAATGATACATTCACTGACTGGAAAAAAGGCGAAGAATTTATTATTGATGATCTGCCCCCCATATCCCGCCACGAAGTCGAGAAGAAAGAACCGCTAAAACCCGAAATAACACTTATCGACATCGTTCCAGACGATGAACCGGTTCTTGAAGATCCCGTTTTCGCTGATGCCAGTATTACTGAAAATACCGGATTTGATATCCGGAAATGGACATCTCCCCCTGACGAAGGCATTGACAAAGGTGATAATGTCTTTTATGTCGTTGAAGATATGCCTGTTTTCAAAGGAGGAGACCTCACTAAATTCTGGGAATACATCCAGAACCATGTTAAATATCCTGCACTGGCAAGTGACATGGGCTTGCAGGGCAAAGTAACGGTAACCTTTATCGTTGACCAGACAGGAAAAATAACCGATATTAAAATAATAAAGGGTATTCATCCCCTGCTTGACGACGAAGTGGTGAAAGCCCTGAGCGGATCACCCTCATGGGTGCCTGGCAAGCAACGTGGTAAGCCCGTGAAAGTTGCTTTCAGCATGCCGGTCATTTTTAAACTGAAGGAACATTAAATAGTCTTCTGGTCTTCTGGTCTTCTGGTCTTCTGGTCCTCTGGTCTTCTGGTCTTGAAGTCTAAATGCCAAAAGACCTAAATCCCTAAACAACTGAATTTTCAAATTTTCAAACCTGCCTGCCGGTAGGCAGGCTTTCAAACTTTCAAAAAAATGAAACGCACAATTAAAAAAACAGCCGGCAGGCTTCTAAGGACAGGCTTTCTATTATCTGTTCTCATGCCTGTCATGCCTGCATGTTCGCAGCAGGAAGCCACAACAGATAAAAGTCTTTCGCCATATTTCCTGGTGAAAAGTGAAGATCCTCAAACCGACCGGTTGCCGCTAAAATCAACCGCTGCCAATGTTGACATTGCAGGAGTAATCGCCGATGTGACCATAACCCAGGTCTATAAAAACGAGGGTAAAAATGTGCTGGAAGCCATTTATGTTTTTCCGGCCTCATCCAGGGCAGCAGTCTATGACATGAAAATGACCATAGGGGAACGTGAAATTGTTGCCGTGATCATGGAAAAACAGGCTGCAAGGCAGACCTATGAAGAGGCAAAAGAACAGGGGAAAACGGCCTCTCTGCTGGAACAGATGCGACCCAATGTCTTTCAGATGAATGTCGCCAATATTTTGCCGGGTGATATCATTGAGGTTAAACTCTCATACACCGAAATGCTGATTCCGGAAAACTCGGTATATGAATTTGTATTTCCCACTGTTGTGGGTCCGCGGTACAGCAACCAGACGGCCGAAGAAGCCCCCGGAGATGGCTGGATTGAGAACCCGTATACTGAAGAAGGTGTAAAGCCACTTTATGCTTTCGACATGAAAGCGAACATCTCAACAGGTTTAGCCATTAAAGACCTCCGGTCGACTTCTCATGACGTTGACATCAGCTATTCTGCTGCCTCAAAAGCGGCTGTCAGGCTAAAAGACAATGAACGTGACGGTGGCAACCGTGATTTCATCTTACAATACCGGCTGGCCGGCAATGCTATTGAATCGGGTATTTTATTATTTGAAGATTCAGGTGAAAACTACTTTCTGGCCATGATTCAGCCCCCAAAACAGGTCAAACCCGAATCGATACCACCCCGTGAATATATTTTTATTGTAGATGTATCCGGGTCAATGCGTGGTTTTCCGCTTGATGTCTCAAAAAAACTCATGAAAGATATTATCAACGGTTTGCGTTCACAGGACAGGTTTAACGTATTGTTGTTTGCCGGTGATAACACCGTTCTTTTTGAAAACTCCATGCCGGCCACTGCCGATAACGTAGCGAAAGCTCTCCGCGTACTTGATGAGCAGCAAGGCGGAGGAGGTACGGAATTATTGCCAGCTCTTAAAAGGGCATTGGCGATGAAGGGAACTGAAAACTATTCACGATCATTTGTCATTGCCACTGACGGATATGTGTCGATTGAAAAGGAGGCCTTTGATCTTATCAGTAACAATCTGGGCAGGGCCAATTTCTTTGCCTTTGGCATCGGGAGTTCAGTAAACCGCTATATCATTGAAGGCATGGCCCACGTCGGCAAAGGAGAGCCTTTTATTGTAACCGGCCCTAAAGAGGCACCAGCAGCAGCCGACAGGCTGAAAAAATATATTCACAGTCCGGTGCTTACAAAGATCCAGGTCGCCTATCCCGACTTTGAGGTTTTTGAGTTACAGCCGCAATTTGTCCCCGATGTGCTCTCCGAACGGCCGGTGGTGATCATCGGTAAATACAGGGGCAAGGCACAGGGACGAATCGACATTAATGGTCTTACAGGTTCGGGAAACTACAGGCAAAGCCTCAGCCTGGAAGACCAAAAGCCCTCAATCCGCAATTCCGCACTCAGATATTTGTGGGCCCGCGAAAAAATCAGGTTGCTGGGTGACTATGCACGGGTTGACGGAAACACCGAACTGGTAAAAACAATCACCGATCTCGGATTAAAATATAATCTGCTGACTGATTATACCAGTTTTGTGGCTGTTGACTCTGAGATACGCCATGAAGGGGGTAATATCACCATTGTCAAACAGCCCCTGCCTCTCCCCGAAGGCGTCAGCAACTATGCCATAGGACAACCCATAAGCAGGGCAGCATACACCCCGTCAATGCATAAAGTTAAACGGACAACCCATGATATGACACTCTCCGAAGCAGATATTTCTTTCCCATCTGAAGAAAACCGGAAAGAGGAAGAACTCGTTTTCGTCGTGGTTGAGGATATGCCTGAATATCCCGGAGGAATGGATGCTTTCCGGAGATTTATTGCCGACAACATTAAGCTTTCCGAAGAAATCAGCGGAACAGGTATAAAAGGTAAGGTGTACGTTCAGTTTACTGTGGATACCGACGGATCGCTAACTGATGTTAAAATCCTAAGGGGATTGGATCCTTCTGTTGACAGGGAAGTACTGCGTGTTGTCAAACTGTCTCCCCGTTGGAAACCCGGAAAACAAAGAGGTAAACCGGTGAAAGTGCAGTTTGTATTACCTGTTCAAATCGGATAATCCAGAATTTGTCTCAAAAGGCGGCTTATAGGTCATCCTGAATCTATTCCAGTTTCTTAGTAAGCTATCTGACAGCTTATTGGAGGTTTAGATCGCGATAATATCGGGACGGAATGACAGAAAAGCGCTTTTTGAGACAAATTTGTTTTTAGTCAGTTTAGACACCTATATCAACAGCTCTGCAACATAAATTTAGTAACGGGATTTTTATGGATTTAATTTGATGGTGATTTTAAATAAACTTTAATAACCATTAAATTTGAATGCCATGAAAAAGTCAACCTGTAAAAAACTGTTTTGGCTCTATTACCATGGAGGCCTCCTGATCTTTAGCTTGTTCGTTGCTATGATCATGAAATACAGCCAGACAGGCAAAGCGCTGACCCCGGAGACTCTTGTACCTTTCGGAACCATATTTGTCATGTCGATCCTTATGGGCTACCTGGCCATATACATGCTTAACCGTGCAGCAAAACTCCCATATCAGAAAATGATGAAACAAATGGTACCCGGATTGATCATTTTTTTCATTCTGTCCTTCTTAATCGCTAATATTGTGATCAGCCTGGGAGTTTTTATATGGTTTCTTGTCAACAGATGGGAACTGAATAGCTTTATTCCCCACCTTCTCCGGAATGAGTTAGGTTTTGCAAGCCTGCGCATGGGCATTTGGTTCCTGTTTTTTAGTATTTTCTTCTTTTATATCCTCTGGAGGAAATCCTTTAAGAAAGAAATGGACCTGCAGAAAGAAATTCTCAAATTTCAGTACCAGACGTTGAAATCACAGGTAAATCCGCATTTTCTCTTTAACAGCCTAAATACACTTTCATCTATAGTTTATGACAACCCCAAAAAGGCCGACCATTATATCCAGAGATTATCATCAATATACAGGTATGTAATCGAAAATGAAAAAACTGAGCTTATTTCCCTGGAGAAAGAAATCACTTTTGTACAGGATTTTTTCAGCTTGCTGCAGGAGCGTGACAGGGACAAAATTACAATGAAAGTTGACGTCAGCCATCCTGAAAAATACAAGATCCTTCCTGTTTCGCTGCAATTGCTTGTTGAAAATGCCATAAAGCATAATGCTGCTTCCCGTGAAAATCCGCTGGAAATAAGCATCAGACTGGAGGATGAACATATTGTGGTTTCCAATCGCGTTCAACGAAAAGATACATTAGAAAACTCAACCCAAACCGGATTGCAGAATTTAAAGGAAAGAATCAGGCTGGTCCTCAATAAGGAATTAATCTGTATGGAAGATAACCATCATTATATTGTGAAAGTCCCATTAATTCATTCATCGATATGAAGGTGATCGTAATTGAAGATGAAAAGCCGGCGGTGGAAAAGCTGGAAAGAATGCTCAGGGATATTGATCCCGGTATTAACGTAATAGCCTGTCTTGAATCAGTTGAGGATTCGATTAACTGGCTGATAAAAAACCCACCACCTGATCTTATCTTTATGGATATTCAACTTGATGACGGTTTATGCTTTGAAATCTTTGAGAACGCTGAAATAAGCACTCCGGTAATATTCACGACTGCATATGATGAATATGCCTTAAAAGCATTCAGGGTAAACAGCGTGGATTACCTGTTAAAGCCTTTTGAACATGAAGCCCTTAAAAGAGCTTTTCAGAAGTTTCATTTACTGCACAGACCCAATAATCTCCATCAGCAGGTCGAAAACCTGCTGAAACAGTTTCAGCCAAAAACGAAGAAGCGCCTTCTGATAAAAGTGGGAGAACATTACAGATCCGTTCAGACCACTGATATTATATGTTTCTATATCAAGGAGCGGTGCAATTTCATATACCTGGGCAGGGGTAAAAGTTATCCGGTTGATCAGTCATTGGATAAGGCAGAAAAATTAATTGATCCTTCAATATTTTACCGGATAAACAGGAATTTTATCGTTAACTATTTTGCCATAAAGGATATTATTGTCTATTCATCCAGCCGGCTAAAGATAAAACTTGAAGACTGGCCCGAAGAGGATGATATACTGGTCAGCCGGGAAAGAGTAGCTGATTTTAAAGAATGGATGGACCGTTAAGTCCGGTCTGCTTATATCCATATCCTTCATACAAACTTACCGGAAACCATAAGATTGTTAAAAAAACAAGCTGTCAGAATGCCGTTAAAAGGTAAATAATTACTACTTTTCGCCTTATATGAGGTGGTTTTTTATTACAGTGGTGTTGTTTGGCTTTTTGCTTCAGGGTTCAGCTGCAGACAGGCATGACGTATCACAGCTCCATAAAAAGCTTAAAACGGTATCCAACGAAAGTGAAAAAATCAGCATCCAGCTTGAATTGTCTGAAAAGCTTGAGGCTGATTCTACTCATGCAGCTCTTCGTTATGCCCTGACAGCCAAAGAACTGGCAGAAAAATCAAGTAACGAGGTTTATCTTGCCTTTGCCCTTGTTAAAGCCGGGAATGCCCTGTTGATGCTGAACGAATTCGGAGAGTCAAAGGTCACGCTTGAAAAAAGCCTTAACATATTAAAAAAACTCATCGCAAAAGAGCCCAACCGTAGTGATGTTAACACCAATCTTGCACAGGCCTATTACGGGCTTGCTCTTGCTGATTATTATCTCGGGCAGTATGAGCAGTCGGTGATATACTACCAGGATGCCCTGAGAAAATACACAGCTTTCAATGACCAGCAAACTATAGCCAACATCTATCAAAACATGGGATTGGTGCATTCTGACCTTGGCAACTTTGACCTTTCCCTTGAATACTACTTTACATCACTTGACATTAATAAAAAACTGAACAACAAAACCAATATTGCCGGCCTTACACAAAACATAGGATTGTTCTATCTTCATAATAAGGATTATGAGAAAGCGACGTCTTATATCAATGAATCGCTTGAAACATATAAGGAAATTGATGACAAAGAGGGTATTGCCAGTTCATTCAGCAACATAGGCCTGATATTTCAGGAAGAAGGAGAATATGCCAGGGCATTGGAATACTTTAAAGATGCTTATAATACATTTGCAGAAATTGGATACATTCCCGGCATTATCACAACCATTCACAACATAGGCACGGCATATTCAGACCTTGAACAATACAGGACTGCCCTGTCCTATTACCAGAGGAGCCTTAAGATGGCTGACAGCATCGGCTTTACGGATATGATGCTGACAAATTATGAAGCCATTTCAAACATGTATGCCCGCAGCAATGACTATAAAAAAGCCCTGGAATATCAAACTGCTTATTACCATCTTAAGGATTCTGTATTATCTGTTGACTCAAGAAACAAGATAGCCGAACTTGAAGCTTCCTATAATGTTGAAGTCAAGGAACAGGAACTGGCACGTAAAAACATTGAACTGAAACAGCAAAAAATAGTTAAATACGTCCTGATTGTCGGTGTTGTTGCCGCATTGCTCTTCCTTATCTTTCTCATTATTGCTTACAGCCGTAAAAGCAAGGCTGAAAAGCTTCTCAAACAACATAAAAAGAAACTTGAATTGTTGATTGAACAGAAAACGGAAGAGTTAAAAACAAGCATCACTGAACGGCGATATGCCCTGGAATCTGACAGGCTCAAATCGGCATTTTTGGCCAATATGTCCCATGAATTACGAACGCCGATGAACGCCATTATCGCCTTTTCTAATTTTCTGAAAGACCCTAACCTTACCTCCGACAAACGCGATGAATATATCAATTATATCACCACCGCAGGCGATACACTTTTACACCTCGTGGATGATATCATTGATTCGGCCAAGATTGAGTCAAAACAGCTGACCATTAATCCGGTCAGGTGTAACATCACCGATATTTTATTTGAACTGCGTGAAGTCTTCAATGAAATACGGGGAAAGAAACAACGGTCACACATAGAGATCAAAATAAGCGAGGCTTCGCGGAAAGATGACGTTTATATCGTCACTGACTCCATAAGGTTAAAACAGGTTCTGAGCAACCTGCTTGAAAATGCCCTCAAGTATACCACCGAAGGCTATGTGGAGTTCGGGTATGTCCTTCAGGCCGATACGGTCACCTTCTTTGTAAAAGATACCGGAATAGGTATTCCGAAGGATAAGTTCGAATATATCTTCCAGCGTTTTTCACAAATTGAGTACACGGTTAAGGATTCTTTCCGCGGAACAGGTCTTGGCCTTTCCATTACCAAGAATCTTGTTGAATTGCTTGGAGGTTCCATATGGGTTGAATCAGAAATCGGCACCGGTTCCACCTTTTATTTCACCGTCTCAACAGAAACGATAGAATCTAAACCCCGTCCGTTTGGTTCAGAAAAGAAGAAAGTCAAATATGACAAAGCACAGTTATTTAACTGGAGCGATAAAAATGTACTGGTTGCTGAAGACGAGGACCTGAATTACAAAGTACTTGAGTCGGTACTGACACGTGCCAGGGCCAATGTATGGAGGGCCAAGGATGGCGTGGAAGCTATTGAAGTATGCCAGGCCACGACCATTGACCTGGTGCTGATGGATATCCAGATGCCGCGGATGGATGGGTATGCTGCCACGCGCAAGATCAAACAGTTCAACAAAGAACTTCCGGTCATTGCCCAGACATCTTACGCCATGGCGGGGGAGCGTGAAAACTGCCTGGCAGCAGGCTGTGACGATTATCTCAGTAAGCCGCTCAACCTCGAGGAATTGCTGATTAAATGCAACCGGTATTTATCTTCTTCTCAGGAAGATGGAGAGAAGCAGTAAAAAAGAAGAATCAAGAAGCAAGAACAAAGATCTAAGATCAAAGATCAAAGAATAAACATACAAGACTACAGACTAAAAGACTAGAAGACCAGCAGACTAGAAGGCCAGCAGACTCCCAGACTGCAAGACCGCACGACCTGCCTGACGGCAGGCAGGCTGCATGGCCTTTATTCATCCAAACTCAATCATCGCCTTCATCACGCCATCTTCATAACCGGCAACCATTTCGAAGGCTTCCCAGGTTTTTTCAAAGGGGAAGCGGTGGGTGATCATGTTATCAGTATTCAAAGCACCTGAGGCGATCATATCAAGGGTTTCTTCCGTACAGTGATTCTGGCGTCTGACATTCTGAATGCAGATTTCTTTTCGTCTTATTTCACTGGCATCCAATGACCAGCGGTCGAATTCCGGGATCCCGATAATCATCAGCTTACCGCCAGGCTTAAGCAAATGAACAGCTTGGTCAATAGCCTCCTGCTTGCCGCAGCATTCAAAAACCACATCCAGTAAAAGCGGTTCCTGTTGTATTATTTCCTTTACAATATTCTGTTTATCAGGATTTCCCGTATAAAAGGCCCCTGCCTTTCCTGCCAGTTGCAGACGCTCATCTATTTTATCAGTTATATAGGCTTTTGTCGCACCCCGTGCAATAGAGGGCAGTAGAACGCTCATCCCTATAGGTCCGAAGCCGAGAATGCCGATATGGGCATCTTTCATGGGAACAGATTGTTGAACAGCATAAACGCCGATAGCCAGTGGTTCGGAAAGGCTGGCATGATCGAGTGTAAGATTATCAGCAATGGGAATGCAACTGCCTTCCGGGATCACAATATATTCTGAAAGGCATCCGTCGGCCTGACCGGGACATCCGAGAAACCTGAGATTACGACAGGTATGAGGTCGCCCTGCCAGACATTGGTCACAATACCCGCAAGGCATGGCAGGTTCAATGGCTATGCGGTCACCCGGCTTTACTCGTGTAACACCTGTGCCCGATTTCTCGACGATGCCTGCCCCTTCATGCCCTACAGGAAAAGGATAAGAGACCACCTGTGACCCGATACGGCCTGTTGTATAGTAATGGATGTCACTGCCGCAGACACCAAGTCTTTTCATGCGTATCAGCACATCGGTATCGTTTTTTATATCGGGCACCGGCACTTCTTTCATCTCCATCTGCCGGATGCCGGTGAGCATCATGGATTTCATTGTTTCTGGCATAAAATTGTCTGCAATTGATATAATTTCTTGTTAACAAAGATATAGAAAAGCTTTTGTCTTCAAACCCGGAGGATTTGAATGTTTATAGAAATCTTTTTCAAGATATACATACGACCCCATCCGGGGTCGGACATCGTGTTCGCCGAACGTTCTATAACCATTCGATCCCTATGGGATCCAAGTGGCGCTTAAAGCAGAAAAATAGTATTTTAGCAACAATAGCCGTTTTGTTTTTATGAGACATATCAGCATACCGGCAATGACATTATAGGCTGGATTTGTAGTATATTCTTATTTTTTCTACCTTTAATCATATAAACAAAAACACTTCTTATGGCTAAAAGAACCATTGCTATCAGCCTTACAGCCCTTGTGCTGGCCATTGCTGTTATTCTGTTTCTGCTCTTATCCCGCAACCGTTTTTATACAAATCAGTTCATTAAAGGCAAAGCTTTCATTGAACAAAAAAAGTATGATGATGCTGCCGCCTCCTTTAAAAAAGCCATACAGTGGAAAAAGAAATCAGCCCCTGCCTGGCTTGGCCTGGCACAGTCTAAGTATTTCCTTAAACAATATGATGATGCCCTTGAGCCGGTGAACCAATCAATAGGACTCGACAGCCTTTTATCAGAAGCATACCTGTACCGGGGAATGATCTATGCCAGGAAAGACATGCATCCTGAAGCCATTGACAATTACAATACCGCGCTGAGGCTGGATTCCCTTTTTGCCCAGGCCTATTATCAGCGAGGCATCTCACTGGCCGGAATTGGAGAATTCCGGGCTTCTGTTGCCGATTACAGGAAGGCCATGGAACTCGACAGGGAAAATATAGAAGCTTACCTTAAAAGCATTGAAGCCCGTTCGGCCATGGAAGACTTTAAAGGTGCGCTGGCTGATTATGATAAGCTGCTGGAGGTTGACCCTGAAAATTATGAAGCTTTGTTTAACCGGGGGTACCTGAAAGTAACACTTAATGATATGGAAGGGGCCCTCAGTGATCTCAATAAGGCCATTTCGATAAAAAGCGATGACCCCGAGCTCTTTCTGCAAAGGGGTGTGGCCCTTGCAAAAAAAGGCGACTTTGAAGCCTCTGTTAAAGACTTCTCACTGTGTATTGAAAAAAAATACAGCCTGCCGAAAGTCTTATATAACCGCGCCCTCTCCTATCTGTACATGCAGAAACTAAAAGAGGCTGCCGGCGACCTGCAGCAATTGGTTAAAATTGAACCAAAAAATGCAAATGCCTATTATACTTTAGGGGTGATCAGCTCAATGAGGCAGGATTTCAAAGCTTCCCTGCCCTTTTATGATAAAGCCATTGAGTGTAATCCCTCATTTGCCGATGCTTATTTCAACCGTGGTGTCTCAAAGGGAAACCTTGACATGCACAGTGAAGCCATAACCGATTATGATAAGGCCATCCAACTCAGGAAGAATTATGCTGAAGCCTATTACAGCCGGGCTGTATCAAAAATAAGAACACAATCCTCGGCCGATGAGGGCTGCGTTGACCTGAAAAGAGCGCTGGACCTGGGGTACCAGCAAGCACAGGACCTGATCAATATCCATTGTAATTAGTTTCAGCTTCGGTATTATTAATTTTATTCAATATGAAATACGCCATTATTCTTTGTCTTCTTTTATCACCTGTGATCACATGCAGAATGGTCAGCGCCCAGGAAGACAGTATAAAGATTCAGCAAATCAATGTTCATACAATAGCAAAGGGGAAACAAACACCTGAGTATTTTACGAAAAACCAGAAAACACTGACCATGGATGAACACATCATCCGTGAAATCAATTTCAATGATTCAACAAAACAGGTTGAAGACTATACATTTTATTTTTACAGGGATGGCAAGCTCTTTACAGAAGAAAAATATGACAGCGATAATGTCCTTCAAAATATTATCAAACATGATTATGATGTCAAAGGCCAAAGAACCGAAAGCACTACACTTACCCTGAGCGGGGGTAAACTGATACAATCGGCAAAAACCGTTTATTCATATGACAACAACGGTAACAAAACTTCAAAAAAGGATTACAGAACAGGCAAAAAGCCATACCGGACAACAGTCTATACTTATTCGTCGAATCTCCTGATCAATGAACAGAGTAAAGCAAAGAAATCCATGGAACATATCATCCGGAGGATTGTTAATTACCAGTACGACACCGACGGTAAATTGAAAACAAAAAGTGTCTTTGAGAAAGATGTGAAAACGGGGGACAGTCGGAAAAATGAATTATATCTTTATAACATTAATGGCAAACTTGAAAAAGTTGAAATCAGGGATGCACAGGATTCTGTTTTGCTGGTAAAAAACTATGAGTATTATCCCGGTGGAGCATTATACCGTTATTTTGAGCAGACCGGGGAAGGCAATGTGCTTTGCTACTATACCTATGCATACCGAAAGCACAGGATTAACCTCGGTGAACAAAAGAGTTATTTTGATAACCAGTAATCCTTATTAATACCTGTTCAGCCAGCGATAGCGACGTGCCGTATCGCCGAATTTAGCGGCCACAATGATTTCATGTGATCCCCAGGTGCGTTTTCCGATGGCACTCAGTGTGTAATCAAAGGCATATCCGACAAAATAATTCTCAATTTTAACGCCGCCCAGTAAAATGACAGATGAGCCGACGCCGCTGATGGACTCTTCTGACAGGCTGTAGCTTCCGCCTGTACGATATGAAAGTCCGACCCAGTATTGCTTGTTGAATAATGCTTTGACGTTAACGTCAAGCTGGCTGACAAATTTTTCAGTCAGTTTCAACAGAACAGATGGTTCAATAACCAGATCACGATTAACTTCAAATCGATAACCTCCCATAAGAAAATAATGCCGCACCATCTTGAATCCCGGACCCAGATCACCATCTGACAGCTTAAGCACACTTTGGAACAACTGCATGGCTGATAAGCCAACATACATATACTTGTCAGTATAGTATATCCCGACATTGGCATCAGGTATGAAAGCTGTTTTCCGTGTTCCCAGTAAAAGCTCATCATCAATATCGTGCAATACCATCTTATCCTCATTCATCCTGAACTGAAAGCCGGTTACTGACAGGCCAAAGGACAGTTGTGAACGGTCAAAAGGAATATGATATGCATAAGAGGCCTGCAGGCCGGTTCGGTTAAAGGCGCCGTTGAAGTCGGTAAATACATAACCGGCAATGCCAACCCTTCCGGAACGCGATGCTATCCTGCGGCGTCTCCGTATGGAGGCAGAACGTGAGATAAAGCTGTTTTTCAGCAGGCGGGTCTGTACACTGAACGCGTATGTTGATGGAGCATCCTTTAGTCCGATCCATTGCTCCCGTGCAACAAGGTTAAGTGATGTATAGCCCTCATGACCCGCAACCGCCGGATTCAGCAGGTAGCTGTTCATCATGTACTGGCTGTATACCGGTAACTGCTGAGATTTCACGGCAGGCACCATGGCCAAAAAAACCATAATAAAAGCCAGTATGAATACCTTTGTCTTCATAATATTGTTTATATCCCAGTGCACAGATAAAGCCATTAGTCGCAGTTTTGCAATTTCCTTTTCAGGAAATTCCCTTTTTATCTTACAATATTGATATATCCCACAAGGGGCTCAAGGCCTCTGTAGTTCAACTCGATAACATAATAGTATGAATCCATCGGAAGTTCCTTCCCCGACATTGACTTACCATCCCATACATTCAGAGGATCGAGGTTTTCACCGTGATATACCAGTCTGCCCCACCGGTCGTATATATCCAGCACCGCATCGGGGAACAGGTCGATGTTGTCAATCTGCCAGACGTCGTTTCTTCCGTCTACATGGCTTGGCGTAATGGTATTGGGCATACCGGAAAAGTATTGATAAAAGTCGCAGACTTCCAAAACAAGGGTGTCAGACCCGACACAACCGTTCACATCGGTAACCGTAACCCATAATGTATCATTGGTTGTCCTGCGCCCATCAACAACAACAGGATTGATGATATCGCCCGTTGACCAGTCGTAAAATGAATATGCCGGTCCGGCATCAAGTACCATGAATTCATCGCCACACAAGGCCGTGTCTTTACCCAGGTTGACAACCGGAAGAGGATTAACTGTAAGATAAGCCGAGTCATAATCAGTACATCCGTCAGTGCCGGTGACCTGAACCCATACAGGACCTTCTTCCTTACCAGCATAGGATGATTGTGTTGATCCGTCACTCCACAAATAAGTAACGGGGGTAAAATAGCTGACTTCGGCATCAAAGATGATACTGTCACCGTCGCAGACTTCAACCTCATCGCCAATATCGGCCACAGGAGCGGTTATATTGACATAAGCCTGTACGGGATTTCCGATACAGCCAAATTCTGTTATTTCCGTCACCTGCAGGCGATGAGCTCCCATACGGGTATCCCAGCGGACAGCAATGGTGTCATTTTCGACCCCGTCGACAATGAATCCGCCCTGGATCTCCCACATAAAAACGGAGCGTTCATACCCTGTCACACCATAACGCTCCATGCTGCCGGTACAGGCGTATGGAAGTATCTGCCCGTACCCCAGCATGGAGTATATGGTAAGCAATAGGGTTAATAATATGCCTGATCTTGCAACCAATGGATTTTTATGTCCTGAAAATTTTAATTGTACTATCTGTCTCGTTTATTTGGTTCAATTCCTGCATTCTGATAATGTCCGACAACCGTCGGTAAAGAAATCAAACCAGATCAAACTGACACAGCGTTTATGCCGGTAAGTCAAAACATGCAATCTGTCAGGCTATTAGTTATTCCAATTGTTAGGTATATGATAGATAGGACCGGTAACCGGCGCCGGGTTAACCCTTATGACAATTGTTTCAGCCACAGTATCATAATAAGTCCATGATTGCGCAGCAGCAGTCGGATTGCTCAGATAGTCCGATTTCCGTGATATCCTGTCATTCACACCGTTAATAACATAAGTATACAGTGTTGCCTTTTTAGTACCCGAACCAGGATCTATGGCTGTATAATCGCCGTCATTAGGCCTGTCAAAATCAAAAGTCAGTGCATTAATACCCGATTCCTGCGGATCGGCAACTGTTCCTGCTCTTTCAATGGCAAAATCCTGAACGGCACCCAGTGTAAGTTTATCCAGGTCAAAATATTCATCTTTTGCAGCACTGGCATTCAGCGTTGCTATTTCCAGTGTCCAAAGCATCTGCAGATTTGTAATACCGGTTAATGTTGCCTGTACAATGTCAGTAAGCCTGGCATCACCTTCACATACCGTAAGGTCAGCACCGATAATTGAACCTGGATTGTCAGCGGTGAAAGTTACGGTAGGTTCAGCAAGGATGCGAACATACACGTTGGTATCACCCGAGCATCCGCCATAGGCTGCAGGAGATGTTTCAGTCACAACAACATTGTAATTTGCCGGATCAGCAGCACCCCAGAGCACCTCAACCCATACATCATCCGTTAATTCACCCTGTGGTGTACCGGCTGCTACCGGAACATTCCACGTCCAGGTAAATCCGCCTGTCAGTGCCCAGGAACCGACTGCAGTATAATTCGGATGATAATAAGCATCAGGCTTAACATACAATCTGGTAGTGGTACCGGTGGTTACAGAGTCAATTTCCGCTGTTACATCACCGGAAATAGGCTGGTAATCAGCCACCTCTACCTGGCCAAAAACACCAGTGGTTACAAGCATTGCGGCAGCAATACTCATCACAGTTCTCAAAAAGTTCATCTTTTTCATGTTACAAAAATTAGGTTAAACAAAAATTTTTACTCTATTGCTTACCTGTCGCTTTTCAACAACAGGTTTATATATAATAATTTATATATATTCACATCTCTCATTATATCGTAAAATCAGTCATTCATGTTTCAAATATTTGATCAGTTTATTGTATTTATCCATCAGCCGGTATTCTGTTTTAAGGCGCATTATCATTTGGTATGTGGTAAGCCGGGCCGGGTTCGGGTTGTTTACTCACCCAAATATCCAAATCAGTTGGCAACGTTGCCGCACATCCGTCATCTTCATAATTCACACTCACCCTGTGATCTTCGTAGCCATCCCACCTTATGGTTATTGTATTATCAGTCGCCGTTCCTCCTGCGACTATTGTATGCGCAGCCGTATCAACTGTTATATTTATCACAGTCCAGAAATAATTGCTCATGCCTGCTTCGGTTGCGTATATAACCGTTACACCCTGGCAAACGGTATCGGATCCGGTGATGGTTGGTACCGGTAAAGGTTTAATGGTGACGCTTAAATCAGTGGGCAAATCGGCGTCACAACCGTTTGCATTGGTATAATTCACCGAAACCTGGCCTGTTCCGGCAGCGCCCCAGGACACTGTAACCTCATCATCAACACCAGTTCCGCCGGCGGTAACCGTACCCCCGGTAACATTCCACACGTAACTCGACATGCCGGATTCCGTCGAATACACATGACCGGCTGAACCGGAACACACCTCGTTATCACCGCTAAGCGTCACAGCCGGGGCTTGTAAGAAGGAGATGGTGACATCATCCGTGGAAGGCGTGCAGGGATCATTGCTGATAGTCCATCGCAACACATAGGTAACTCCTGAGGTGCCATTGAAAGTGCTGGTCGGGTTGGAAGGTTCATCGATAACACCGCCGCTGCCCGAGACCACACTCCAGGAACCGGTTCCGACAGCCGAGGTATTGCCCTCCAGCAGGGTGGAAGTTAATCCGCACATGGCCGAACTTGTCTGGTCAGCTCCCGCATCAGCGGTTGAGGGTGCTTCATTTACCGTTACCGTGGTAGCATCAAAGATACCGGCAGTCGGCGATGTGGGGATATTGTATGTGAAACCGTTTAACTCATATTCACCCGCCGTGGAAGCGGTTATTGTGGTGGTGGATGCATTGATGCCGGTTATATCGGTCTGGTCTGCTCCGCCAATGGTATACGAAATGGTATACGTATAATTACCGGTGATTCCGGTAAATTCAACCGGTATTGACCCGCCGACGCAAACATCATCGGTGCTTGAGAACCTGGCCCGGGCGTTTATGGTGCCGACACAGGCAAGTGTATAATCATGCGTGTCGAGGTTCATTTTATCGGTGGTGGTGGCCGTACCGTTGTTGTTATCACCGCTGGCCGATGTGGTTTGTTCATTCCACTGGCTGGTACCTGTATTGAGTTCGGCAACGCGCATACCGGCAATGCCGTCCTGGCTGACCGCCGGCCGGATATCGCTGACCGGGTCCCAGCGCAGGGTGACATAAGCCTGCTTTGAGGCAGGGCCCGAGATCGTCCAGTATTCTGTTGTGCTTGCGGCCGTGAGGGGGGATGCAAAAGCCGGTACCGCCATTCCTGTCCTGCCGGTATTGAAATACTCGGCAGTCCAGTCACCGTCATTGGGCAGGTTGATAGCTGCCTTCCCATGCCGTGTTCCTTTGCCGATGGGGAACTGGAAGAGATAACCCCCGGTGATCTTCTTTTTCAACGGGCCATTCACAAAGGATGCGAAGGAACCTCCTGTCGGCGAAACCGTGGAAATCCCGGAATTCATGTATAAAATATTGGCTGAAGTGGTCGTGATGTTACCACTTGTCAGGGTCAGGTTCCCTTTCATGTCAACCGGGCCGGTCAGTGTCAAACCCAGTGAGTTATTCAGTTGAACATGGTTAAAGGCGTTGGTTGTGGTAAACGTGCCGACACTCTGTGCCGAACTTCCCTGGAACACCACTTTTGCCCCGGATCCGGTGCCGCTTGAAAAGCTTGCCCCGGCATCCCTGGTAATATCACCGTTCAGATAAATGGTGCGGTTGTTGACCGAATTATCAAGGGTCGTTGTTCCTCCGATATCCAGCAATTCGCAAATAGTAATATCCTTATTGGGCATAATACGTTTACCGCCTCCGGTAAGCAACAGCATACGCAGGGTCGACGGTATGGTCGACATGGTATAATCCTTGGGCGTTCCGCTGTCACCATATTCCAATGCCCCCCCTGCACAGGAAAAGAATTGATCAAACCGTCCGGCCGGCAATTTTCCGTCGGTCAGGGCAAGGACACCTGTACCATCCACTATACCCAGGTAATGGCCGATAGTGCTGCCGACTTCCAGCCTTCCGTTGATGGTTGTTTTATATGATTTTTTATTGTCGGTTTCCAGAATGATGGTATCACCCGGCTGGATAACCATGATAGCGCCATTGGGAACACCCGCACTGGGAACTGGCGTCCAGCTGGTAATATCGCCCCAGTTTCCAAAATCCACATTCGAATAATAAGTCGGAACTGTCGTAGGCAATGCTGTATCGATTCCAGCCGTGAAATCACCCGAAAAATCAGTGGTTGCTGATGTAAAGGGAAACTGACTGATGTTGTTCACGTCATCCACTAGTCCGGGCAATTTGGTCCACGTTGCCCCGCTGAGCCGGCCCGAAATATAATCAGACTCCGTATTGGGCGGTGTTACACTGACATCACCATCGAGGTAATACATGTAAATGTCACCGATGAAATTGGAAATCCCGCTGCTGGTGATAGCCCAATAATACTGCAATACATTATCCGGGTACAAGGCAGTCGGATGTGCGTTGTTTATGGCAATCACATTAACCGACCCGGGAGTGCTGTTGGCAGAATAATCAAAGCGCACTGGGGTATATTTCCCGTTGACGCCGATCGGGCAGGTAATATCTGATGCCGATGCAGGGATAGGCATGGTAATACCCCTAGCTGTTGTAATAGCCCCGTTGGTATAAATCATTTTGGATATCCCGAAGGAACCGGCACCAGGGGTCAGACTGGCGCCTGATCCAATGGTTAATAATTGATCATCAATATTTATTGAACCGTTGGTGAGGATGAGTGCATCGTTAAAAGTAACATCCTGTTGTAAGAGGGCCCCTGCTCCATTATCCAGTTCTACCCTTCCGAAATACGCGGGTGTCGAAGATCCGTTACCCGAGATAACCTGGTTGAGCGTTCCCTGCAAAAGAATGCCACCGGCAGCGGGGTTTGAACTGGTATGCGTAGTGTAGTTGATCAGGTTCCCTTTTACGGTAATGGTATTGCCTCCGTCTACCAGGCTTCCCGACAGGATCCGCAATTCATCGTTCACGGTAATATTACTGGAAGCCTTCAATGTAACCGAGGTGGAAGGATTGACAGCCAGGTTGCAGAATGTGGTATTGTTCCCTGAAAGTGTTTGTGTAACACCGTTAAAAGTGGTAACATCTGTGGTTCCCGCAGTGAAAGTACCGCTGTTGTCAAAATCACCGGCAAGTGTAAGATCAAGGTTATTCGTGTTGAAGGTTCCGTTTGCATTGATGGTCAATCCGCCATAAAGCACAAGCGGATCGATATTCAATTGTGCATTGGCTGTGTTGCCGGCATCGAATCCGTTCACGGTCAGGCTGCCAAGTGGAACATTGGCATCCACAAGGAAGGTTTGATTGCCGGTACCCGAGGCTGTAGCCAGGTAAATATTCCCGGCTGCAGATGTGCTTGAAGAAGCCGGCCTCAGGTAAAGGTCTCCATAAGTTGTACCGCCGCCCCTCACAAGGAAAAGGGTTCCGCCGGTCAGTATAAAAGAACTCCCCGTATTCAATACCTCGAGCTTGGACCTTGCGGTATTGGCATTTCTGCCGTTGATGGTAACATCGCCGCCGGTTTGTGTGTACTGCAATATACCGCCCAGGCTTGTGGTATTCCTGCGGATCTGGCCGTTAACAAAGAGGGTGCCCCCGCTTATGGTAAGCTCGGATGAACAGCTTTCGGAGTATTCGATATCATTGTTATTGTTATTGGCCGGATCGCCGATATTCACTGTACCGTTCTCCAGTAAAAGCTTCCCGTTCAAATACAGGTCATTGTTATCCGAAGCATTATCGGCAATGCTTACCGTAGTTGCGGCATTATTGATATGCAGGCAGGCGGTTTGAGGAATCGTAAAAGCACTGGTGGTTGAAATATTCAGGTCACTGGCGCTCTTATACCTGAATGTGCCGTTGGATAAGGTGAGCCAGTTGTTGTCGGGACTGCTGAAAGTTCCGTCTACATCAACCGTCAAAACAGGTGTCTGGGATGTGCCTTTATCTATAGTAAGGTTATTGAAATCGGTCAGGGCCGTACCGGTTGTGCCGGTGATTGACTTATCCACACTACCGGTAAACGTAACATTACAGGTGTTAGCTGTTCGCATGTCGAAGGTGCCGTTGTTGGTAAGATTTCCCGTGATGCTCATCGAATGGGCTGTACCGGCCGTGTTTTCAACATCGAAAACAGCGCCTGCACTTACATTAACATCGGTAAGCACATTCAGGGTCTGTGTTGTACCGGTCCGGAACTGCAGGTTACCGCCTGTGATGTTGAGACTTCCGTTAATTAAAAGTGTCCGGGCAGCGGCCGTATTGAGACGGACTATCGCCGTGCCTCCGGCCCCCTGCACTGTCAAACTGTCATAGATCTCCAGATCGGTATTGGGCATGGCAATATACCTTCCGGCGGTGGGTGTGATCTCAAGGTTCCTGTAATGGGTAAGTGGTGTAAGGTTTTCTGTCGGCCCCTGACGGGTAGGAATTGTGAAATCCTGTGTTCCGGTAATGTAATATTCAACTGTACCACCTTCTTCGTTTAGAAATTCCCCGAAATCCCCAGTCGGGAAGCGGGCGGTTGCCCCTGATGAGGATATCCTCAGCTCCCCACTCCCGGTCACCACGTCAAAAGTGTGACCTGTATAAGTTGAAAGATCGAGAGTGGAACCTGCACCGATTTCCAGCGTAGCACAGATAGCATTATCAGCATCAGCAACAACAGTATGGTCATTACCTATAATAACATTATCCTGTGCATTCGGGTAGTCTACTGCTGCACCTCCACCATGACCGGTTTCTGACCAACTGAACCGGTCATTCCAGTCCCTTGGTAATGGTGCTACATCACGACTGTATAATGTTCTGACGAATAAGTTAAAAGGTGAAATTCCAAAGGCTGTAGCTCCAACAGAATAATCACTGTCTATAAAACCAATACCGATAAAAGGTACTAAACTCTGGCTACTGACATTATTGCCCATATCGGTAGCACCTGTGGCATCAATTAACCAGGGATGGTAATATGCTGTAAAGAAAAACCAGAATGTAAAGCTTGGAGGAACTGTATAATATGTATATCTAATGTCTATGTTGGTATTATTAGCACCAGTAATTGATGTCTTTGATCTCCAGTAATAAGGAATTGCAAACCCACCAATGGTAGCAGCCGGGTGGGTTGAATTAACCGGGATGATTGTGTGGTTTCCTGATAAATTTCCAGAGGCACCAGAAGCATTAGTCCGAATTTCAGTTGCCGTATAGCCATAAGCGGTACCCACCGGAAAAACTGCAATAGTTGTATTAGCCGGGTAGTTTCCGCTGATTCCCACTGTTAATCCTCCGTCTGATGAATTTCCCGCAGTAAGTATCATCCGTGTAGCAGAAAAAGTACCACCACTGATTGGATTTGTGTTGACCGTAAGGCCATTGACGCCAATATCAAAAATATGATCCGAAGTCAGGATAAGCGTATTCACGGTCAAATCGCTCAGCAATTGCGTGGCAACAAAGCCTGCCGTGCCATTGCCGTTATTGACCTCGAGATTTCCCAGGGAAGGACTGCCGATCGAAGATGCTTCAATGGTCTGCAGCACTGAGGCGTTCAGAGTGATCTTTCCGGAACCGGTATGCGTGCCGGCCGTGTAAATATTACCGGCTACATTTATGGTCATGCCCCCATCGTCCAGTGTACCCTGTGATATAATTAAGGAATCAGTAACAGTGTAATCTGTAACTGATCCGCCCAGGTTCAGGGTGCCGGCGCTTTTGTTTACTTTGAACTTGTATAGACCGGCGGTTATGGTGCCGCTGTTATCAAAAGCCTGGGCTGAAGTGCCGCTGAATATTGTGGTGTTGCTGCCGGGAGTATAAGTGGCGCCGGAACTGATGGTGAAATCTCCCTTCACTTCCACGTTCTGGCCGCCTGCATTTAAGGTCGGGCTGTTGGTGCTGTTCAGGTTAAGATCGTTAAGTATTGTTAAAGCCCGGGCTGCGATTGGGGAAGAAAGCCCGACAATATTGTGCGGCTGTGCAGCCAGGGTAAGCGTTCCCGCGCCTGCACCCGCCTTGTTAATGTTCAGGTTCCAGAAAGGCACCGTGGAATTGATGTTGAAATTGACGGCCGAGGCCGGTATGGTGACATTCACCGTTCCGCCCGTAACCGAATAATTCTCTGCCCCAACACCTATAACAATTCCGCCATTTACGGCAGTACCGGATGCAGTGGGACCGCTGACATTCAGCGTGCCGCCCGACATATGAAATTGCGATGTGCTGTAAGGCCATGTGAATACCGGGTAATCGGTTACTGTTGCAGGACCATTCACATTCACCGTGCCGCCGGTCTGAATCCAGGAACCGGTGTGACTGGCGGTATTGGAAGGGCGTATCTGGTTAGCGGTCAACGTGCCACCCTCAATATAGATCGATCCGCCTTCGCGGGTCACGATGGATCCCTGTCCCATTCCCATCGCATTGAATGACCCCAGGCTGATCTTCAGGTTTCCGTATACCACCAGGGCCGCTGCCCCCAGTGTCACGTCGGCGCCGTTCACCCAAAGGCCCGCGTTATCATTCTGATCGGTGCCGATATCATAATTGGTCACAGTAGTTCTTAACCGCGAAACCGTAATGTTTTCACCCAGTTTAAAGGTTCCGTTTTTCAGTGTGATCACATTATTTGAATTGTTCCCGTCAAAAGGCGAGGTGGCGGCATCACTGAGCACCTCAACGGTAAAACTCTGGTCTGAGCCCTTGTCAACAATAAATCCGTAGAAAGAAGTAGCAGCATTGACGATAGCCGTGGCATTGGAGGAACCGGTAAAGGTCAGGTCGGCCGCACCCAGGGTATTGGCTGCAAAATCAGCATTATTGGTCAGGTCAACCGTTCCTTCATTGGTGAAATCACCCGAGAGTATGATGTTATGGGTGACAGCGCCGGATCCGGTCGACAGGGCGGCCCCGCTTTGCACATCCATATCGCCGGCTACAATTAAGGTGCGGGAAGCGGCTGTTGCATCATTCACCTGGAAGGTGCCCTGTGACACTTCCAGGTCACCGTTTAATGTAATGTCATTGACCTGGATGGCCGTTTTGCCTGCTCCGGCATTGATTTTCAGATTATTGTATGTTGCCTGGGCGGGCAGGTCAAACGATGAAAGAACTCCGTTATACGTATACTCATAGGTGCCGCCGCCGGCGTCAACAAATGTGTTGCCGGTGGCATCCGGGAAATAACCTGTGGATGGTGTTCCGGAAACATGCGAAGATTGGATGGTTCCGCTTCCATCGAGATTCAACAGGGTATTGGTGAAACGGTAATCGCCCAGGTTCAGAATAGCGCCGCTTTCTACAGACATTGCATTGCCTGAAGTAGTTACATCCTGTGTCAGTGTTACCGTATACCCGTTAAGAATGATCACCCTGTCGTCATCCTGCGGCACCCGGCTTCCGACAAGCTCTGTGCCGCTAGGGTCCGTGGTCCATGTGCTTGCTGTATGCCAGTCACCGGTATTATAGGAATAAAGCACCGCACGTTCCGTGGTTGTCCATTCCCCTGCAATAGTATTTGAAAGAGCATGGGTAAGACTGTTTGTGCCTGAAACGGCAGCCCGTTTTTCCCAGGCCGGACCTCCTGTCCATTGCACCAGTGAGAAGTTGGCCGGATCACCCAATGCTTCGGTGCCATGCCAGGTGAAGGTGACATCGCCGCTGTTCAGGGTATAATCGGGGGTCAGTATATCCCAGTATTTGGCCAGCGATTCCGAACCGGGGACCATGTTGGGACTTGTGCCTTCCACGGCCCTGATAAAAATCCTTCCACTGGTTGCACCGGCTGTGCCAGCCAGGGTAACCGGGGTGTATTTGGCCCCGGTGCCGACAGGGTATTCCATGGAAGCATTGGCGATGGTCCCCTGTTTGATCAGGTAACCCGTACCACCTGTCACGATCATGTGCGAACCGTCAAAAGAGCCGAAAACTGGGTTGTAAAGGGTAAGATCATAATCACCGATGCTGAGATTGCCGCTGGTGAGTGTTAAGGTATTATTAATGGTGGTTGCCGATGTCAGTGATTTTACACCGCCGCCGTCAATTTCGAGGTTGCCGTAGGATAGATTGGCAATATCCTGGGAATTATTGCTCTGGTATACAATTGTACTGGCGTTATCCAGTGCAATGGAGGTATAGTTCAGGGGAAACAGCACTTCGGTCGGATCACCGGTATTCCCCAGTGACAATGTGGTTCCGGCGCCCAATGAAAATATCCCGGTACCGTTTCCGGTGATCTGGTAGACATCGGATGCCAGTTCTGCAGAACCGGTAATCGACAGGTCATTGTCAACAGTGATGGCACCTGACAGCGTTTTAACGTCACTTCCTGATACCGTGAGGTTGTGGTAATTAAATGCGGCTGCCGTTTGCGATGTAGTACCGTTGTAATCGACAGTACTGCCGGTAATGGTATAGGAATTTGTTCCCGGTGTGAATGTACCTGCAATACCTACGGTTCCGGTACCGGACAAAGTTCTGTCCCCGGTGCTGTTGCTGGTAAGATTGTAATAGTTGAAGGCCGGTATAGTCTGTGGTCCGCTGCCGTTAAAAACAACCGTGCTGGTATTGGCGGTAAAGGCATTGGGTGTGAATGCACCGGTAAGTGTTATCGTACCGGCATTCCCTGTTAAAGCTCCACAGGAAAGGTCGCCGGAGACATTAAGAAAACCTGATCCGGTGAAGGTGACCGGGTCGGAAGCCGTAAGCGAAAGACTGCTGTTGACCGTAAAGGTTCCTGTACCGATGTTGATTGCATTTGTGTTGATGCGCGTGACTGTTGCTGCCGAAAGCGTACTGCCATTCATGTTCAGCGTAGCTCCTTCGAGGGAGAGTGTCCCGGTAACATTCGTAGTGCCTGCACACATTGTGGCGGTGACTCCGTTGGATATGGTCAGGTTATTATAGGTTCCCGGCAGGATATTGGAAACTGCATTGGAATAGGTAACCGTTCCTCCGGTGGCGTTGATGCTGCCGGTTCCGCAGGTAACAGTACCTGTGAAATCAATGTCACCGGTTGTGTTGATAACACCATTGGGGGCAAAAGAGTTGGAAACCGTGGTTGCTCCACAGAAGGTTGCATTTGCCGGTGTCACCAGGTTATAATAGGTGCCGGCGATGATGTTGGTGGCTGTTGCAGCATAGGTGGCTGTTCCTCCGGTTGCGTTGACACTTCCGCCACAGCTGGATGTCCCGTTAACATTCAGGTTATTTGACGTATTCAGTGTGCCGCCGCTGACCGAAAAGGCTTCATTTATAGTAAGAGCTCCTCCGGCAGTTTTTGTTCCTGCACCCGATAAGGTAAGATTCTGATAGGTTGGCGTGGCTGAAACAGATTGTGCAACACCGCTGGCATACTCAACGGTAGTTCCCGCAGCAATATTATTGGTGCCAAAAGCAGGCCATGTGGTGGCAACGCTTACCGAACCCAGCCTGAAAATGCCGGATGTAAGATTCAAAGTACCGGTACCTGTAAGCTGATAGCCTTCGTCATTAAAAACACTTCCTGCAACAGTCCCGCCAATGGTCAACTGGTTTGCATTAATGTTTTTGGCTGCATTCAAGGTTACCCCGTTTGCATTTTCGATATAAACACCACCCGACCCTGTCCAGCTGGCAGGAAATTCAACACCGGTGGTTTGAGCAGCCGAGCCCATATATCGAAGTGAAGCCCCTGCAGCATAAGAAGGAACTACACTGGCGGTAACCGTACCATCACCTTCCATTGAAAGCATATTGTTTACGGTTATACCTGTGGTTGTTTTATTACCTGAACCGGATAAAGTTAAATTATAATAAACATAAGTGCCTGCAGTCTGTGCACCGGCATTGTTGTAATTAACAGTACCACTTGTCGGAGCAGTAGCTGAACCGTTGATATCACTGGTAATACCGCCACCCGAAATCGTACCACCAACTTGTAACGTACCATCTCCTGAAAAACAGATATACGTTCTTAGATTAGTGTTATTCATTGTAATATTTCCAATAACAGTAACAGTCCCCGAGGTGATATTAACATAGGAATCTCGTGTATTAACATTTGTTGAATTCAGCGCTAATGAACCTGTTACGAAGGAACCTGTAACCTCAATATACTTGTTAATATTATTGGTATTAGCAGAAATTGTAGTTGTGCCTGTTACCGTTAATGAGTAAGTTGTAGGAATAGTCACAGTTGTATTGGCATTCCCGTTATTTATTGTTAAGGCACCAATGGCATTTGCCGGACTAATATCCATACTTACTGAATGTCCGTTACGTATGGTAACTGTTCCTGCTCCTGCAGCCGTGCCAGGATAATCTCCAGGCGAACAATTTATCCACGCGCCTCCGCTGCGCACTTGCCATGTTGTATTAACACTCCAGTTACCTGCTGCCCTTGTTTGATAATCGCCGTCGACCTGACTTAATAGAACTGAACTTGATGAAAACCATACAATTGAAATAAAAGTCGTAATACGTATATAATACCCCCAAGTATTTATGGATTCCCTTACAACACATGCAGGCAAAAATATGTTGAGTATTCTAATCACCAAAAAGGAAATAAAATGCTGAAGAATAAGAAAAGTTAAAACACAAAAAAATGAATATTATTGAAATTCTCATATCTCGGGACTATCGTATGGGACTTTTATACATTCTGAAATCCGCAATTGACAAACTAAAAATACGTTAACACAATAATAAAGTTACTGAAATTCTTCTTTTTTTGAAAAAAGATGATCAATATCATTTCATTCATCTATACTGATTTGGATAAAAATATAAGAAATATTTTAACCTGTCAACAAACAGTTCTGCATCGTGTTTAATATATATAAGAACTACAATAACTTACGACAGGAAGGATTGTTAATAAAAAAAACAGGATTTTTTTTAATGTCCGGAACAGGATTTTAAAGGATGTTAATGATGGACAGGATTAATATCATGTCTATCTTTTAAATCTTTTTAAATCCTGTTCAGACACTATCCTGTCTATCCTTTTAATCTTTTTAAATCCTGTTCAGACACTATCATGTCTATCCTTTTAATCTTTTTAATCCTGTTCAGACACTATCATGTCTATCCTTTTAATCTTTTTAATCCTGTTCAGACACTATCCTGTCTATCCTTTCAATCCTTTATAATCCTGTTCCAGACTACAAATTCTTTATCTCCCCCACCAGGCTCTGCAGTGTATCCTTAGCATTGCCGAATAACATACGGGTTTTGTCGTGGTAAAACAGGTTGTTCTCGATGGCGGCATAGCCCTTGCCCATGCCACGCTTCATCACAATGATATTTTTTGCTTCGTGGGCGTTGATGATGGGCATGCCGTAAATCGGACTGCAGGGGTCGTCGAGTGCGGCGGGATTAACCACGTCGTTGGCGCCGATGACAACGGCCACGTCGACATTTGGCATGGCGGGGTTGATGTTTTCCATCTCAACCAGTTTCTCATAAGGCACATCAGCCTCGGCCAATAACACATTCATATGACCGGGCATACGGCCGGCCACGGGATGGATGGCATATTTTACATCCACACCTCTGTTGGTGAGCATCTCATCGAGTTCACTGCATATATGCTGTGCCTGGGCTGCCGCAAGGCCATAACCGGGAATGATCACCACCTTCTGGCTGTAATTGAGCAGCACACTGGCATCGCTAAGCGTGATCTCTTTTATATGGCCGTCAACATCATTTTCAGCGCTGCCTGAACTGCCACCAAAGGCACCCAGAATTACGTTGCCCAGCGACCGGTTCATCGCTTTACACATAAGCACGGTGAGGATGGTCCCGGCAGAACCAACCAGGATACCACCTGTCAGCATGGCCTGGTTGTCATAGAGAAAGCCTCCCATGGCAGCGGCAACGCCGGTAAATGAGTTCAGCAGGGAGATGACCACAGGCATATCAGCACCACCAATGGGCATGACAAAGAAAATACCATAGACAAGAGCAATACCCAGCAACAGGTACATCCATATCATCTCTGAACGGGGATCCACCTGTCCGCGTGACATGACAAAAATGGCAAGGGCAACGATGACAACCAGAAAAATTATGTTAATAATCCTGACGACCGGTGATTTCCAGTCATGAATTCGACCGTCAAGTTTGCCAAAGGCAATCATGCTGCCGGTAAAAGAAACACTGCCGATGACCATAGCCACGATGATGGCCAGCACCTCGCCATGTAACATGTTGGCCAGGTGGGTTTCACCGCCAAGACATGGAAATTCCATGAGCGAGATCAGCGCGGCGCAGGCTCCTCCCATCCCGTTGAAGAAAGACACAAGCTGGGGCATGGCCGTCATCTTCACTTTAACGGCTATCAGCCAGCCGACGACAAGACCAGCCGCAATGGCCGCTATGATATAACCAACATTATGAATACGTGTTCCATTATGCCTGTGCCACAGGATGGTGGCTATGATGGCAAACGTCATACCAAAAGCGGCAAGCAGGTTACCGCGACGTGCTGTAACAGGATGACTCAGCATCTTCAGTCCCAAAATAAACAACACCGATGCTATGATGTAACTGATCTCAAGAATGTATGTGCCAATGAAAGACATTTTACTTGTTTTGTGTGATTATGAATTAACAATGAATATCAGAAAAAATATATTGACTACTTTTTTGCAGCCGGTTTCTTCTTAAACATATCAAGCATGCGGTCAGTCACCACAAAACCGCCCACCACATTAAGTGTTCCAAGAAAAACAGCCAGAAATCCGAATACCATGGCCAGAGATCCTTCAGCATGTCCCATTACGATTATGGCGCCAATGATCACGACACCATGTATCGCGTTCGCACCTGACATCAGCGGGGTATGAAGAATGGCCGGAACATTTGAAATGACCTCAATGCCAAGAAAAACAGACAGTATGACAAGGAAAATCTCCTGCTTATACGTGTAAATAAATTCCAGAATCCCCTCCATATTATTTTGTGATTTATTGATTTATTGATTTATTGATTTATTGATTTTGTGATTTGTTGACCTGCCTGCGCTGCCGTTACGGCAGGCAGGTTTGTTGATTTGTTGACCTGCCCGACGGCAGGCGGGTTTGTTAATATGTGAATTTTTTAATCTGTCAATCTGCTAATCTGTCAATTTATCGAAACTGTTAGGGTTGTTGTGGTTGTTATGATTGTTCTTTACTCTTTGATCTTCCTTCTTTGATCTTCCTTCTTTAATCTTCCTTCTTTGATCTTCCTTCTTTGATCTTTATTCTTTGATCTTTATTCTTGGTTCTTGCATTACTCGTCACTTTTCACTTTTCACTTTTCACTATATTTAAAATCCTCTCATTCACCAGCTCTCCCTTATGAGTCAGGCATGTACCTTTCACAATATCATCGTTGAAATCAAGATTAACTTCTCCTTCTTTTGTTATCATCAATTTGATAAAGCTGATCATATTGTTATTATACATACGGCTGGCATCGGCCGGTAGATCAGACGGAAAATCTGACTTCCCGACAATGGTGACGCCATTCTCAACGACAATCTCACCATCCATTGTATACTCACAATTGCCTCCTGAAGAAGCTGCCAGGTCGATGATCACAGATCCGCGTTTCATGGCATTAATCGTTGCCATTTTTACAAGAACGGGGGCTTTTTTCCCGGGTATTTGCGCTGTGGCAATGATCACATCCGATTTAACCGCATGCTGATGAATGAGTTCCATCTGTTTTTCCCTGTATTCTTCTGTCTGTTCAACCGCATATCCCCCGGCTGAAGCGTCTTCTTTTGCCCCCTCCACTTCAACAAACCTGCCGCCGAGGCTCAGCACTTCCTCTTTAACGGCCGACCTGACATCAAAAACCTCTACCACAGCGCCCAGCTTACGGGCGACTGCCAATGCCTGAAGCCCGGCTACGCCGGCACCTAATATCAGCACCCTTGCTGGTTTTATTGTTCCTGCAGCTGTCATAAACATCGGGAAAAACTTTGTCAGCCGGGAGGCGGCTTCCAGCACAGCTTTATAGCCGGCAACGGTTGACATGGATGAAAGGACATCCATGGCCTGGGCCCGTGTAGTCCTGGGCACAAGTTCCATGCTGAATGATGTGATGCCCTTTTGCTGCAATTTTTTCACAAAAGGAATATTCTGATATGTATTAAAAAACCCCACAAGAACAGTTGACGGATCAATAGATTCAAGCTCCTTTTCAATAAAAGGATTGATCATTAACAGCAATTCAGATCCGGTAAGAATTTCCTGACGTGATATTATCAATCCACCGGCATCCTGATACTCATTATTGGCAAAATAGGCTGCAGCACCGGCATTTTTTTCAATAAGGATATCACAATGTAATGATTTTAAGGCTTGTACACCTTCAGGGATAAGGGCAACCCTGTTCTCGGGCTTTAATTCCCGTAAAACTCCAATCTTCATGAGATAATCATTTTCAGCGAGTTAACTGGGGCATCCGGAGAAGGCCCCGGAAAAATAAAACGCAAATATAAAAATTCCAGCCGTTTATCCTAATGAAATTTGTTTTTAAAGACAAAACCATTGACAGACAGGGAAAGAAATTGACACTAAAACTATGGATAACGTTGTTTTCATATAGTCAATAAGGCCATTGTTAAAACATTCAAAAATAACTTTAAACAAATCCTTGCATAGATTGTTATACCGGTAGTTTAATGATATCTTACGATTGAAAAACCGATTTAAAATTTACAACTGATAAAACTGTTATTAACAATATCCTGATGGATGATTACTCATACATTGGAAATAGCGAGATCAATTCAATCGAACAACTGTATCAACAGTATCAACAAAACCCTGATTCTCTTGACAAAAGCTGGCAACATTTTTTCAAAGGATTTGAATTTGCCCGCCTTAACTACGACGAGCATGCTGTTCACAGCAGAAATCTCGACAAGGAATTCAAAGTATTAAATTACATTGATGCTTTTCGAAAAAGGGGTCATCTTTTTACGTTGACCAATCCGGTCCGTGCCAGAAGAAAATATGCACCCACTCTTGATCCTGGAAATTTCGGCCTCTCAGACGATGATCTGAACATCATCTTTCATGCCGGCACTGAAATAGGAATCGGTGATGCAACATTGTACCGGATACGTGAACATCTGATGGAAACCTATTGTGCGTCGATTGGTAGTGAATACATGCACATCAGGGCACCGGAGAAGATACAATGGCTGAAACACCGCCTTGAATCTGCCAGAAACAAAACCATATTTTCACCGGAAGAGAAAAAAGATCTTTATACTCATCTGATAAAAGCTGTTGGCTTCGAGAACTTTCTCCACAGAAAGTTTACGGGACAAAAACGATTTTCACTGGAAGGCACCGAAACACTGATCCCTGCATTGTATCATCTCATAGAAAAAGGCTCCGAACTGGGTGTTGAGTCTTTCTTTCTGGGCATGGCACACCGTGGAAGGCTCAATGTGCTGGCTAATGTAGCAGGCAAACCATATGAACAAATCTTTCAGGAGTTCACAGCAGAAGGATTTGAAAAAGGCATTGCACTCGGAGATGTAAAATACCATCTTGGCTACTGCAATCAAATTGTTTTGCGAAATGGTATGAAAGTCAGTGTAAATATAGCCCCGAATCCGTCGCACCTTGAAGCAGTATCGCCTGTTATCCAAGGTCTTGCACGTGCCACCATTGATCATAGCTTCATGGGTGATTTTACAAGGGCAGTGCCTGTTCTTATCCATGGAGATGCAGCACTTGCCAGACAGGGTGTGGTATACGAGGTGTTGCAGATGTCTGAATTAAACGGCTATAAAACCGGAGGCACCATTCATATTGTGATCAACAACCAGGTAGGTTTTACCACACATTATCTCGATGCCCGGTCAAGCACATATTGCACTGATGTTGGCAAGGTTATCAAAGCCCCTGTATTCCATGTCAATGGCGATGATGTTGAAGCCCTGGTACACGCAGTAAGGATGGCTGTAGATTACCGCCAGACATTCTTTTCAGATGTCTTCATTGACGTACTGTCTTACCGGAAATATGGTCATAACGAAGGGGATGAGCCGCGTTATACGCAACCGACTTTATATAAGGCTATAGCCCGGCACCCTAATCCGCGGGATATTTACATGAAACAAATTGTCAGTCAGGGTACCTTAACATATGATGAAGCGATACACCAACAAAAAAGTTTTGACAGCTTCCTGGAAGAAAAGTTTGAAGTTTCGAAGACCCTTGGCAAACTCAGCATACAAAGGTTTCTTTCTGAAATATGGAAGCCTTACAGGCATGCTGACCGGCAGGATTTTAACAAGCACTTCAGGAATAACATTACAATTGAGCTGATACAATTCATTGGCAAAAAAATCAATGAACTGCCTGAGGACAGAAGATTCATCGATAAAACCCTTAAACTTGTTGAAAACAGGCGTTTAATGCTTAAAGAAGGTAAAGCCGACTGGGCATTGGCAGAATTGCTGGCATACGGATCACTTGTTTACGAAGGACATCCTGTCAGGATCAGTGGTCAGGATGTGGTGAGGGGCACCTTTGCCCATCGTCATGCCTCACATGTTATTGAAGATACCGATGAGACTTATACGCCCCTGAAATATATAAATGAAAAACAGGCTCCGTTCCATATATATAATTCACCACTCAATGAATACGGGGTGTTGGGTTTTGAATACGGTTACGCATTAGGGGTTCCGCAAGGGCTGACAGTCTGGGAAGCCCAGTATGGCGATTTTTCAAACGTGGCCCAGGTTATCCTTGATCAGTATATCAGTTCGGCAGAAGAGAAATGGGGCATCATGAACGGCCTCGTTCTTTTCCTTCCCCATGGTTATGAAGGCCAGGGACCTGAGCACAGCAGCGCACGGATTGAAAGGTTCCTCATCCTGGCTGCACGCAACAACATGCAGATAGTCAATCCCACGACACCGTCCAACCTGTTTCATGTGTTGCGGCAAAGTGTGCTCAGAAACTTCAGGGTACCCCTGGTGGTATTTACACCAAAAAGCCTGTTGAGAAATCCTGAATGTATTTCGTCCCTTGAAGAACTGGCGGAAGATCACTTCAGGGAGGTGATTGACGATTATGACGTTGATATAAATGAAGTGCGACGTCTTGTGCTTTGTTCAGGAAAAATATATTATGAATTATCGGACAGGAAAAAAAAATTCAAAGCCCGCGACATTGCGTTGGTCAGGATTGAGCAATTGCATCCGTTCCCAAAAAGTCAGGTAGACGCCATCATGAATAAATATAAAAATGTGCTTGTCACTTTATGGGTGCAGGAAGAACCTGCGAATATGGGGCCATGGAGGCATATACTGCATGAATTTAAAGGCTATGATATCCTTCCTGTCTGCCGTCAACCCAGTGGAAGTCCAGCAAGCGGCCTGCTGAAGATACATCAGATCAGCCAGGAAGAGATTATTGAAAAAGTCTTTAAGAAATGTGTCTGTGAGCTTAAAAGACCTTATTGTGGCCTTCAATGTCGCAGCGGCAGCCAGCGTCAGGAAGTCCTGAACCAATACAGGTATTTCGGAGAGCAAGGATAAAGAAGGTTTGAAGACCTGCTTGCCATCAGGCAGGTTTGAGGGTTTGAAGACCTGCCTGCCGTCAGGCAGGTTTGAGCATGTTGGATTTATAAAATGATTGTAGAGAAAAGACAGAACTTCCAGCATCCGACGGACCTGAAAGAGTCGATTCAGGATTAAAAATTCGAATAGTTGTTTTGAAAATATAAAAACGACAGAATACCAACCATGATACTTGAAATCAAGATACCCAGTCCCGGAGAGTCAGTCACCGAAGTTGCCATAGGAAGCTGGCTGGTTGAAGACGGCGACATTGTTGAAAAAGACCAGGACGTTGCCGAGATTGAGTCCGATAAGGCAACCCTGCCGCTTATTGCCCCGGCATCAGGCAAAATCAAACTTATGTTCAAACCCGGTGAAAATATTCGGGTGGGCGATGTAGCATGTACTATTGATACTGATTTTGCCAAAGTAAACAGAGAGAACATTAATAAAAAGTCTATCGATATACAGACCTCACAAAAAGCAGATGATCCTTCCTCCCTGAAACAAGGTAACAGGATCAGCCTTCCGTTTGATTCAAATAAAAAAATGAATGAGCCACAGGAAGACATTCAGTCACATATTAAAATCACGCCTCTTGCGCGACGTAAAATGACAGAGAATAACCTGAATGTTGATGATATCATAAAAGGACTGCGCAGAATCACCACAAATGAAATAGACCGGGTAATAAAAAGTAATCACAACCTGAAATCTGAAGGCGGACAAACAGGATATGGAAAAAGAAATGTAAACCGCCAACCCATGTCGCCTTTACGACGAAAACTGTCAAAAAGACTTGTAGCGGTTAAGAATGAAACTGCCATGCTAACCACGTTCAATGAAGTTGACATGAGTGCCATGCTCGAAATACGCAGAAGATACCAACAGTCGTTTCAGGAAAGACACGGGATAAAACTCGGGCTCATGTCATTCTTCGCCAGGGCCTCAGCACAAGCCCTGTTGCAGTTTCCATTGATAAATTCAGCACTTGAGGAGGATGAAATCATCACCCCTTCCTTTGTTGATCTGGGTATTGCTGTTCAGACTGAAAAAGGATTGATGGTACCGGTTATTCGGAACGCCGAATCTATGTCAATTCCGGAGTTGGAAAAGCACATCGCTGAGCTGGCCCGGAAGGCAAGGAGCAAACAGATCACAATAGAAGAAATGACGGGGGGCACTTTTACGATTACCAACGGAGGCGTTTTTGGCTCAATGCTGTCAACACCTATTTTAAATCCTCCGCAATCGGCTATACTCGGCATGCATAACATCGTTGAAAGACCGGTTGCCATCCGTGGACAAGTGGAAATACGACCGGTTATGTATGTTGCCCTGTCATATGACCACAGAATCATAGACGGCTCAAGTTCAGTGCAGTTCCTCGTGAGAATCAAGGAATTGATTGAAACGCCACTCAAAATGCTGTCACTGAATGACCCGGAGAAAGATTTGCTGCAACTGTGAACATAACCGACCGACTGAAATATTATATAATTCAATTTTCCGGTTATAAATTTTTCATACAATTAAGAACCAAGAATTTTGATCTTCCTTCTTTGATCTTCCTTCTTTGATCTTCCTTCTTTATAAACTATGGATAAGCTAAGCAGGATAGTCCCCTGACGCTTCTGCCGATATGCATCATAAAATCAACTATATTTGTCATATCTGCATTTAAAGAGAATCTGTTCATTGAATAGTGTTAACATTATAAAACCATCTTATGAAACAGGTATCCATCCTTGACGCCAATCCTGAAACAATATCCTTATATGGAGTATGTGGCTATAAAAACAGCAAAACACCCGGATTTAATGAGAAAATAGGCTGGCTTAAAGAAAGGTATAAAGAAGGTCTGAAGACAAAAATCATTTATTCCGAAGAACATGGATCCCAGGGTATGATAGAATATCTGCCCGGAGAACACTGTTGGAGGCCTGTTGAAGCGACAGGTTATATGTTTATTCATTGTCTTTTCGTAGGCTTCAAAAAGGAATATAAAGGCAGGGGATTTGCCACGCAATTGGTTGAAGCTTGTGAAAAGGATGCCCGGGACCAAAAAAAATACGGCGTCGCTGTTGTTACCCGCAAGGGCCCTTTTATGGTGGATAACATGCTATTCATAAAAAGAGGATATGAGGTGGCTGATAGAGCCGGTTCTGATTTCGAATTGCTTGTAAAAAAGTTCAATGATAAGGCACCAATGCCAAAATTCAGAAATAATCAACATTTATTATCAGATAAATATGCCGATGGATTAATACTGATAAGGGCTGATCAATGTCCGTATACAGTTAAGAATATCAATGAGATCCGGGAAGCTGCCGCGAAGGAATTCGGTCTGAAACCCAGGATTATTACCTGGCAAAGTGCTGCAGAAGCACAAGGCAGTCCGGTGATATTCGGAACATTCGGACTATTATACAATGGCAGAGTCATTGCTGAACATCCGATAAGCAAAACAAGATTTGTCAATATTATGAAAACGCTTATAGGATGATATAATTTTAATGCAAACAGTTACAGATTATGAATCGTTCAATTATTGGTCTCTTCATTTACCTGTTGTTCTTCCAGAATGTATTATGCCAGGACCGGATCACAGGTGCTTTATTCTCAACCCGTTCTGAGGTGATTGCACAGAATGGCATGGCAGCCACAAGCCATCCGCTGGCCACGCAGGTCGCAGTTGATATTCTGAAAAGTGGTGGCTCAGCTGTTGACGCAGCCATCGCAGCTAATGCCATGCTGGGTCTGGTTGAACCGACCGGTTGTGGTATCGGTGGAGATCTTTTTGCCATTGTATGGGATTCAAAAACCAGGAGGCTATACGGGCTGAATGCATCCGGTCGCTCTCCGCAATCACTCTCACTTCAATATTTTACTGATCACAATATATCCAGGATACCTTCTCACGGACCTCTTTCAGTGTCTGTTCCGGGTTGTGTCGACGGCTGGTTTGAGTTGCATAAAAAATTCGGCAAAAAGTCCATGCATGAGTTGTTGGAACCTGCCATCCGGTATTGCAGGGAAGGATTCCCCGTTACTGAGCTTATAGCTTATTATATGGCCAGAAATGCAAGGATTTTAAAAGACTATCCCGGCTTTACAGATACATACATGCCAGGCGGGCAACCGCCCCAAAAAGGAGAAATATTCCGGAATCCTGCTCTGGCTGCCACACTTGAGATCATTGCATCAGCAGGTCGTGATGCCTTCTATAAAGGGCAAATAGCCAAGATCATTGCTGAAACGGTTGAAAGTCAGGGTGGATTCTTAAGCCTGGAAGATTTATCAAATCATGTATCAGAGTGGGTAGAACCATTATCTGTCAACTACCGCGGGTATGATATCTGGGAATTGCCACCGAACGGACAGGGCGTTGCCGTCCTGCAAATGCTGAACATACTTGAAGGATATGACCTGGCATCACCCGGATACAACAATGCCGATTATTTGCATTTGTTTGTTGAGGCAAAAAAGCTGGTATTCGAAGACCGGGCACAATATTATGCTGACCCGGATTTCTCATCTATACCGTTAAACCGTCTTTTAAGCAAAGAATATGCAGCAGAACGCAGACAGCTGATTGATCGGGACAGAGCCGGAACTGCACATGATGCAGGGATCAATATACCACCAAGTACCATTTACCTCACGACTGCGGATCATGAAGGGAATATGGTATCGCTGATACAGAGTAATTACAGGGGTATGGGTTCTGGTGTAATGCCAAAAGGGCTGGGTTTTGTTCTCCAGGATCGTGGAGAACTCTTTTCTATAAAATCAGGTCATGCCAATATCTATGCTCCCGGGAAAAGACCTTTTCATACTATCATACCCGGATTTATAACCAAAGACGGTAGTCCATGGGTAAGCTTCGGGGTAATGGGCGGTGACATGCAGCCGCAGGGCCATGTGCAGATTATTGTCAATCTTATTGATTTCGGCATGAATCTGCAGGAAGCAGGTGATGCTGCACGGGTAAGGCATGAAGGAAGTTCGGAACCTACAGGTGAAAAAAAGCAAGGCTCCGGCACCGTGCTTGCAGAATCGGGCATACCATATGAAACCGTCAGGGATCTCCTCCGAAGAGGCCACAGGGTGAGTTATAACCTCGACGGCTTTGGCGGATATCAGGCCATTATGTGGGATGAGAAGAATAAGGTTTATTATGGCGCTTCCGAGTCACGAAAAGACGGTCAGGCATCCGGGTACTGATGTCTGAACTATTATAATATAACTGCTAACCGTAAATTTCAGCAAATGCTCTTACAGGGAATGAACCCAGCCCTTTTATCTTAGGCGGGACGCAATAGAAGCGAAACCCCTCTGCCGGCAGCAAGGATAAATTGCACAAATGTTCGATGATGGGAATTCCTGCCATCAGCAGTGTGGATTGAACAGGCCTTATGCGAACGCGTGTGTCATCGATATTAAAGGTATCGATCCCTACAAGCCTGGCTTTTTTCCCGGCCAGCATTTTTGCGGCCGCTTCCGTAAGAAACGGATGTCCCTGTCGGTATTGTTCGGTCTGCCAATAGATATCCCATCCTGTATAAATAAGTACAGCCTTCCCTTCAATATTCAGATCCTCAAAGAAACTTTCATCGATAGCGATGGTACTATTTACCGGAGCTTCTACCAGAATACCATCGAGACCGGTGAGGGTCCCAAGCGCCATTTCAGAAAGGTCCGCTCCCTCGGGGTAACGATGAAATGGTACGTCAATGGAAGTTCCTGTATTTGAGGCTATTTCTATAATGCCGATATGAAATTCAGTGCCCTCTTCATAGTTCTTTTTAGATTCTTCACGTGAAAGGAAATCCCTTATAACGGGGGCCGGAATACCCTGATAAGTGTTCATGCCATGGGCAATGGTGTGACTGAGATCGATAATCTTTGCCTTGTTCATACAATTGAGATTTGACATATTATGGCTATTAGGTTGATACATTGATTATTTGGTGATTTGGTGACCTGCCTGCGCTGCCGCTACGGCAGGCAGGTTTGCTGATTTGTTATTATGTGAATTTTTTAATTTGTTAATCTGCTAATCTGTTAATCTGTCAACATGTTGAAGCTGTTGTGATTGATATGGTTGTTATGATTGTTATGATTGTTATGATTGTTATGATTGTTATGATTGTTATGATTGTTATGATTGTTATGGTTGTTATGATTGTTATGGTTGTTATGATTGTTATGATTGTTATGATTGTTATATTCTTGATCTTTGATCTTTGATCTTTGATCTTTAATCTTTCTTCTTGGTTCTTGGTTCATATAAAATGACAATCCCCACCACTGTTATACTTACAATCTCCGTTGAGAATCATCCATAAACCGCTTCATCCGGGCGAAATGAGAACCTTCCCAGTAAATTCTTTTACAGCCTGAACACTGATAAAACACAGAATAGAACTTACGGGTGAGGGGCTGAAGCTGATCAATAATTTTTTCCTTTTCAACGGGCACAATTTTTTCATTGCATTCGGTGCATCGTGTAAACGGATGGATGAAATTCTCAAGCTGAAGCCTGCTGATCACCTCGTTGAACTGCTGCTTTGGAGAAACAGATCTGACAAACATACCGCGGCTTACTTTTCCGTTCTTCAGTATGCCTTTATCACGGGTGAGGATAATACGCTTCTGGCTGAGGGCAACCTGAATAATTTCGGTATCATCATAATGCTTGTCATACAGACAGTCAAATCCGGCCATTCGCAAATACCGTGCAAGCTTCCCAAGGTGAACATCAAGAATAAATTTTGGTTCCCGCAAAACCCGTTCCCTTAACAATTGAACAGATGAAATGTCAAAGCTCTCGTAAACGGGATAAACTGATATGGTATCATCTTCCATGATACGGTAATTAAAATCCACCGGGTTACCATTTACGGTTATCAGGTCAACTTCTGTATGCGGCACGCCCATTGATTCAATGGCATCCTTGACAGTTGTCACGCCATTAAAAGCATATGTAAAGCTATGCCTTCGGTATTGCTTTTTCAGAAAATCATTCAATTCCTCATAAAATCGAAATGTGGCATTTATGGCCATTGCACCTGAGATTTTGGGCAAAAATAAAAATTATTATACTTTTATGAAACAAGAATTTATTACGCAGGTTTTTAATGTTTTAACTGATTCGATCTGTGTTTCACATGTTTAGCACCGTAGGTGCTAACTGTTTGTAGCAACAACATGTTAAAGTGCAAGTAAGCCCCGTAGGGGCGACCTTTTTATTCAGAAAACAATAATCAGCAGCACCTTGATGCACATAAGCCTTATCTGGATGGCTTTTACACTTAACAGGCCGCCCCTACGGGGCCGTCAGGAAAAACAGATCAAACATATATTCTTTTGCTACAAACAGGTTGCCCCGCTGGGGCAATTAAAACTATTCCCGGCCTTGCCAATATAACCCCGAAAATTTTATCTGTTATTCTTCCTGGGGCAACAATCTCCATTATTGAGGGACTAATTAGCAATTGCAAGCTTGAGACTAATCTGAAAAGTATCATGGGAGATTTTCAGCCAACATCTGTTTTTTTAGAACAGGCTCATACTTTAAGTGAAAAGATTTGATTACAAGAATTTTTAAAAATGATTTTTCGTTTGATAATTTACCTGACCTGTTATGTTTATAATGTATGAACGGGATAATGATATTTGTTATTCTGAAAATAGTGTATTTTGTTTACTTTTAATGATAATTATAACTTATAAAACCAACATATGACAAAATTCACCCGTGAAGAAGCATTACGGTATCATTCCTGTGGCAGGCCCGGAAAAATTGAAGTCATACCCACAAAGCCGTATAATACACAATATGATTTATCGATGGCTTATACACCGGGTGTTGCAGAGCCATGCCTTGAGATTCAAAAAAACAATGACGATGCCTATATTTATACGGCAAAATGTAACCTCGTTGCTGTTATATCAAATGGGACGGCCGTGCTTGGACTGGGCGATATCGGAGCCCTTGCGGGAAAGCCCGTGATGGAGGGCAAGGGCTTGCTTTTTAAAGTGTTTGCCGACGTTGATGTTTTTGATATCGAAGTCAATGAGAAGAGTGTTGATAAGCTCATTGCAACTATTGAAGCCATATCGCCAACATTTGGCGGAATAAACCTTGAAGATATCAAAGCGCCTGAATGTTTTGAAGTTGAAGAAAGGCTGAAGCAAAAGCTGGATATCCCGGTTTTTCATGATGACCAGCATGGCACAGCAATCATTTCCGGGGCAGGTTTGCTTAATGCCCTGGAAATAATAGAAAAAAAAATCAATGAGATCAAGGTTGTTATAAACGGGGCAGGAGCCGCAGCCATATCCTGTGCAAAGCTTTATAAAAATCTTGGCGTTAAGGCCGACAATATTTATATGCTTGACAGCAAAGGACTGATAACCGCAAAAAGGACTGATTTAAATAAACATAAACAGGAATTTGCCCGGGACGTTTCAATAAATACACTGGCAGAAGTTCTGAAAGGGGCTGATGTATTCCTGGGACTCTCTGTTGGCAACATATTAACACCCGACATGCTGAAAACCATGGCTCCCAACCCTATAGTATTTGCCATGGCCAATCCGGTGCCGGAAATCGCTTATGATGAAGCCATTAAAGTAAGACCTGATATCATCATGGCCACAGGACGTTCGGACTATCCTAACCAGATTAACAATGTGCTGGGATTTCCTTTTATTTTCCGTGGTGCATTGGATGTCAGGGCAAAAACCATCAATGAGGAGATGAAACTGGCTGCTGTACATGCCCTGGCAAAACTGGCAAAGGAAGATGTCCCTGAAGCAGTTAATGTGGCTTATAAAGTTCATAATCTTTCTTTCGGGAAAGAATACATTATTCCTAAGCCCCTTGATCCAAGGCTTATTACCAACGTGGCGCCTGCTGTTGCAAAAGCAGCAATGGAAACAGGTGTTGCCAGAATTCCGATTACCGACTGGAAAGGTTATAGCATTGAGCTTATGAAACGTATGGGCTTATACAATAAGCTTGTTGATGATATCCGGATAAAAGCCGGTCAGCAGCCCAAGCGTATTATCATGGCCGATGCATCCAATTTTAAGGTCATCAAAGCAGCCCACCTTGTGCACATGGAGGGTATTGCAAAGCCGGTTCTGATGGGTAATGAAGATGAAATTCATAAAATGGCAAAACAATACAACCTCGATCTGGCCGGAATATCCATTATTGATAACTACAGTCCCAAAGAAGATAAAAGAAGAAAACGCTATGCTCAGTTGTTGTTTGAAAAACGACAGCGAAAAGGGATGACTTACGACGAAGCACATGAAAGGATAAAGGATCCTAATTATTTTGGCGTTATGATGGTAGAAACCGGTGATGCCGATGGGTTTCTGGCCGGTTTCTCCACCCGGTATGCGAATACTATACGTCCTGCCCTGCAGATTATAGGTTCTAACAATACCCAGAATCATATAGCCGGCATGTATATTATCATCACAAAACAGGGGCCCTTCTTTTTTGCCGATACCACGGTTAACATCAATCCGTCATCAAGGGCACTTGCTGACACAGCTCTGCTCACTGCCAATGAAGTAAGAAGGTTCAATATGGTACCAAAAATTGCCATGCTTTCTTTTTCTAATTTCGGATCAAACCGTACCGATAGTCCTAACAAGGTAAGAGAAGCTGTGGAGATACTTCACCGTGATTATCCCGATTTGATCGTTGACGGGGAAATCCAGGCAACATTTGCGTTTAACCGGCAACTGCGCATGGAGAAATTCCCGTTTTCAAAACTGGCCGATATGGAAGTCAACACTGTCATTTTCCCTGATCTCAATGCCGGAAATATTGCCTATAAAATGATGCAGGAACTGGCAGGTGCTGAAGTCATAGGTCCCGTTCTGATGGGTATTCGTAAACCCATCAATGTTCTTCAGATGAGCAGTTCAGTAAGGGAAATTGTTAATATGACGGCCATTACAGGTATTGATGCAAAAACGGTATCGGATGAAATTATCAGCCTTTAGGCAGAGGGCTGCAATGTATATTGTCAGATTTGCTGATTTGCTGACCTGCCTGCGCTGTCGCTACGGCAGGCAGGTTTGATGATTTGTTGTGATTGGTATGATTGTTATGATTATTGGTCTTGTGGTCTGCTGGTCTTCTGGTCTGCTGGTCAAGAAGTCTTGAAGGCTGTTAGACTGTTAGTCTGGAAGTCGTAAAAGTCTTTAGTCTTCTTTATCTTTGTTCTTTGTTCTTGATTCTTGGCTCTTGTCACTGGTCACTTCTTCCCAAACTCCAGCGGATACCGGTTGCCTTTTATATCAATCAGTGTTGCACGTACAGAACCGACAATAATCGGTGATTCAATATAAACCGGAATGCGGTTTTTGTCATTGGTTACCCAAAGAAACATTTTCTCTCCCCCTTTAAAAACACTGCCCTGAATCAGCATCGCGCTGAATTTCATGCAGTCGATTTCGCCCATATCCCAGATCTTCCTTGTTTCAGTTCCCAGGTACCTGAAATAGATGTTATATATTTCATTATCCAGCAGGATGGTAATGGGAATGGTATCATTGATAGCGTATTCCGAAAAGTCGAGGTTACGAACATAATAAAGAATCGAAACGATATCAAAAGTACAACCGGGTATCTCCAAAGTATCTTTTTGTAATGGCTTGTCACTCTTTCGGGTGTGTAAATAAGCCTTTCCTTTACGGTGATTAAAAACATACAGGTGTTTAAAGGCATAGCCCCCCTCGTAGACATCGCGATTAAAAACTATTGGTTTGAGCGATTCGGGGTAAACCCATGATTCATAGCGGTCACGCACCTTGAAAAACCAGTCCCAGCTTTTATATGTTGCTCCAACGGCAAGAAGGTGCAAACAGGGAATATCGGAAACCATGCTTTCCCTCACCGAAAAATTGACTTCGCCAACATCAGTCCACCATATGAACCAATTGTAAGAAACCTGATAGCGTGCTTCTTCACCCGGCTGAAAGGCAAAATTCTGTACCTTGCAGTCCGCCATCTGCCCCCTGACTGAATGGTTAATCAACAGTGCTGCCACGAGCAGGATAAAACCCAATAGTCTTCGAAAAAATTTTAAATAGCTAAAATTCATTCTATATTTGATATCTTAATTCTAAGGGTACAGATCATAAAACCACTATGAATACTAATCTGTAAAAGTAGAATTAAATAGATGTAAAAATAAAGATTTTGTAATTTTACAGTTAAACAAACCTTGTCCGTAAGCCGATGAAACGTGATTATCCTTTTGGATTCCGTTTAACTTATGTTTTACTTTCCATTATCCTGCTGATCTATGGTGTTATCCTGGCAAAGGATTTTTTATACCCTTTGGCCTTTGGCATATTATTATCATATTTATTATATCCTATTGTCAATTTTCTCGAAAAAAAAGGCATCCCGAGAATTCTGGCCATATTGTCCGGAATCATATTGGGAATTGTTGTATTTGCTTCCATAGGCTTCTTTATTTTCAAGAGGATCAGCTTATTTACCGATGATTTACCACTGTTCCGGCAAAAAATGATAGCGCACATCGAACAGTTTCAGTTTTATATAAACAAGGAATTTGGCATTCCCGGGGACAGTCTCAAGGAATTTCTCCTCAGCCATATCACCAACCTGGGTATACAATCGGGAAAAGTCTTTTCTGCAACTACCGGAACCATTTTTAAAGTCCTGATGCAACCGGTATATGTATTTCTCTTTCTATATTACAGAACAAAATTTGCCTACTTTATTCTGAAAGTAGCAGGGAAGGATAACCGGCCCATTGTTGTAAAAATTTTGAAAGAGATAGCCACTGTAGTGACACGTTATATGCTGGGCGTTACAACAGTTGTTCTTATATTGTGTATTTTCAACTCAGCCGGTTACCTTATTATTGGCATTAAGTATCCGTTATTGCTAGGTGTTATATCTGCGTTGTTCAGCTTCATTCCATATTTCGGCAACTTCATCGGAGGAGCCATCCCATTTCTTTTTGCCTTGCTGACAGAAGATTCTATGATATATTCACTGCGGGTGGTTATATTTGTATACATTGTTCATTTAATTGAAAACAATATCCTGTCCCCTAATATTGTGGGCAATAATGTAAGAATCAATCCTTTTGTTATCATTATAGGCCTTGTTATGGCAGGTATGATATGGGGTTTACCGGGAATGCTGGTTATCATACCTTTCCTGGCCATGCTTACCATCGTCTTTAAATCTATACCGTCGATGCAACCCTATTCCTATTTGCTCGGCCCTCGTGGCACAAAAAGGCACGCACTTACTTTAGAAAATATAAGGAAATTTGCAGGCAGGATTAAGAACAAGGTTTAATAAAAAATATTCCTTATGAAAAAGATCGTTGACAGGTTCTCTGTAAAATCAAGAATAAAGAGTTTCTATTATGCATTCCGAGGCCTCGGATCGGCGTTCCGCCAGGAACATAATTTATGGATTCATACACTTGCAGCCCTGGTGGCCGTGACTGCAGGTTTCATTCTCGGCATTAGTCTGTATGAATGGATGGTCATCGCATTAGTGATTGGTGGTGTTTTTGTAGCCGAATTATTCAACTCTGCAATTGAAAGCCTGGTTGATCTTATTTCACCGGATTTCAATAAAAAAGCCGGTATGATAAAGGATATGGCTGCCGGGGCAGTGCTTATTTCAGCTGTGACAGCATTGGTGGCAGGATTGATCATTTTTATCCCGAAATTGTTTTAGAAACTTATCATACATGATGAAAATAAACGCTCAGGCCTCTTTCGGGAGCAGGTTACGGATCCTTTCGATCTGCATTTGTTTATTGACTTCGCGCAGATTGCGGGCCGTTTCAGTAAAATACTGATGGCCTGAAATAAATTTTATCTGCATGCGGTTCCAGTCGTTGATGGATTTTATCTTATCTCTTTCCTGGAGTTCCAGGTAAAGTGTATTTGAAACCGGTATCATATCGCTGCGGCCAAGATAATCGAGATCGGCATCGCACATAATTTCTTCAAGCTTGTTTTTTGGATTTGGAGGCAGTTTCGTTGAAAGAATAAGTTCACAAATTGTTTCAATCTGAGACTGGGTATAATAAAAGTCAGGTAATATCTGCCGGGCAATGAGTGTACTGTAATGTTCATGGTTATCGTATCCAATTGTATGGCCGGTGTCATGAAATAATGCTGCTGTTTTCAACATCAGCAGATCCTCATCAACAAGTCCCTCACCAAGTCCGATAAGTTCAACCTGGGTTACAACGTCAACTGTATGCTTTACATTGTGATAATAAAGGTTCTTGGGCAGTTCTTTTTCGAGTTTGTCGAGGATAATCTCCTGAAGGTCCATAAACTGAAGGAGCCCGTATCGTATGCTGAAACGCTTGTTCGGAATAATACGTTTTTGCTGAAGTGAGAATTCAGGTTTAATGCCCCTGACAGTATATAACCTTATATCGCCTTTATATTTAACAGGCATATTGCCAAAGAACTCACAGTCAAACAAGTCCTTTACGAGTTCATAAGTATAGGCTGAGATTAAAATTTGTCCGTCTTCACAGAATTGCCGGATGCGTGTGGCCATATTAACTGTATCACCCTTCACCTCATTGATCTGTTTCTTCCCGCTTTTAAACGAAGCAATCAGTGGGCCGGTGTGTATACCGATTCTCAATTTCCATATCTTGTCGTCATAATATGACCGCTGGATGTCTTTGATATAATATTGCATTTCAACTGCAGCCTGCAAAACTTCTATAGGGTTGGTCAGTCGTTTTTTGGGAATGCCGCCTACACACATTATGGTATCACCTATGGTTTTGATACTCTTAATTTCATATTTTCTGATGATATTTTCAATATGCAGAAAAATTTCATCAAGGCTGTCAACAAGAACCTGGGAATCAACATGAGGGGAAATAGCCTGAAATCCCTGGGCATCAGCAAACAATACCGTAGCCGTTTTATATTTATAAAAGGCTTTCCTTCTGTCTACCGGCGCCTTTATTAGAAGATTCTGGCTGCTGTTTTTGGCAACCAGCTGTTTATAGTTTTCCACCTCATGGGTAAGAAGATCATTCTGACGGCTTAGTTTCTCGTTTTCTTCAACAAGTGCTTTATTCTGAAGAATTAACTCAGCTATATGCCTCAGAATACCTGATTTACGTTTACTCATAGATAAATGAAAATGCTGATGGCTAATTCATTTGCTTAAAAAACAATAGTGTTTTAATATGTTTAATTTACGATTATTTTTTATAAGAGTTTCCAGTTTTTAATATAAGTTAAGTAATTTTTATAATATAAGTTACCCTGTTCATCGGGTATAACGCCTTTGTTTGAGGCTGAAAAAAACAAAGAAGTGACTGTATCACATTATTTTAAAAGATTTCTTTATTTATTTTCCTGGTTAACGCTTTTTCTTATCAGAAGAGTCCGACTTCGACTTTAACTTCAGATTCTCCTGCTTCAATGCTTCAACCTGTTGTTCAAGTTTAAGCCTTATCCTTTCTGATTCGTCCTGTGTAGCCCTCATTTCTTCCATATTCTGCCTTAATTCTTCTTCCTGGGCCTGGAGTTCTTCGGATTGTTCCCGTGTTTGGGCATACATTTCCTTAACCCGCCTTTCAGCTTTAAATGATGAAATAATAGGCACCAGCATTTCTGCGAGCTTTTCAATAAAATTAATTTTATACGGTTCAATCTCATGAAAGGAAGCCATTTCAATCACACCTTCTATATTAACGTCAAACTTAACAGGAAGCAAAAGCAGAAAATCAGGTTTCCGTTCTCCCAGACCAGAACTAATCTTAAAATAATCTTCGGGGACTTCCCTTATCACCACCAATTCACTTGATTTATAGCAGGATCCGACAAGTCCTTCACCAGGCTGTATCTTCTTAAGTTCAATATTTTCAGAACTTTTTATATTTCCTGCTGTATATTCAAGAAATCTGTTTTCAGGGTCGTCATCGTTTATGATATAAATAGCACCTGAAATGGCTTCAACGTATGAAGTCAGGTTTGATATCAGATCATGACAAAGTTTACTCAGGTCGCTTTTTTCCTTGCTGAGAATTTCAGAGAATTTAGCCAGTCCATCGTTAAACCATCGGATCTCATATTCCGCTCTCTCCTTTTCTGCCAGCATCTTCTGATGATTTTCGATTTCGTCTTTTCTTGCCTGTAATTCCTTTTCACCCTCCCTGAGTTTATTTTCCAGAATAAGCTTATCTTCTTTCAGACGTTTCTCTCTCCAGATTATAAAATAAGCTATCAGTGCGGACAATATGATTATGATTAAAAGATAAAACCAGATGGTTCTCCAGAAAGGCGGTTTTACAATTATGGTGAGGCTAATGGGCTCATCATTCCAGACACCGCTGTTATTGGAAGCCTTCACCATAAAAATATACTTACCCGGTGGCAGATTTGAATAACCGGCTATACGGCCTGAAGCATCAACGTAATTCCAGTCATCAAATCCTTCAAGCTTATAGGCATATCGGTTCTGTTCAGGGGCTGCGTAATGAAGGCCCGAAAATTCAATGGCAAACGTTTTTATCCGGTGATTTATCTTAATTTCACTGGTTTCCATCAAGGCCTTCTTCAGTATTCTTATCCCGCCTACTACTTCATTGACCTTTACAGACCTGTTATTTACCCTGAAATCAGTAAGAACCAACAAAGGAGGATACGGATTTTCTTTTACCCTTGAAGGGAAAAAAGAGTTACATCCATTGACACCGCCAAAGAAAAATTCACCTTCCCGGCTGACCATTTTTGAATTTGAGATAAATTGCCTGCTTTGCAAACCTTCAAAACGGGTGAATTTTTTAAATTCTAACGAATCCTGATCATGAACGAGACCATAAAAACAATACAATCCATCATTGGAAGAGACCCATAAATTGCCGTCAGCATCATCAAGAATGCCCGCAATAACAATCCCCGGAAATCCGTGGGAAGGTCCGACCTGAACATAACTCAGGCTGTCAGGATTTAACCTGATGATAGAATTATTGTCAATGCCAAACCACAGGTTACCATGCATATCGCAGTGCATTTCACTGAAAGATTGAATGCTGAGCGAATCAATTTTTGATATCAACCTTAACGCCTGTGTTAACGGATCGATATTAAGTATTCCCGGTATTCCGGGTCCTGCCGCCCAAAGCATCCCGTTTTTATCCGGGATAATGAGCTCTATCAATCCTATGTTTTCAATTTGTTCTACATCCTCCGGCAGGTTGATCCTTGTGAAGCCTTTATCTGCAAGCCTCTTCATGCATAAACCGTTGCGTGTGCCCACCCACAGATTATCGTTATCATCAAGATGAAGGGCATAAATATCATTGCTCGGTACGGAATTCGAATCAAGGGGATCATACAGATAATTTGTAAACTGCCGGCTGTTGATGTTATAATGACTTAATCCTCCTGCATTGGTGGCAATCCAGAGATTACCATTCCGGTCAATTTCAATTTCCTTTATATTATCGCTTAATAAACTGTTTTTGTCATCTGCCTTAGGAAGATAATAGGTAAACAATCCTGTTTCCCTGTTCAGAAAATTCAAACCACCATGTTCAGTCCCGACCCAGATATTACCTTCAGCGTCTTCAGCAAAACAATAAACATTTCTGTCATTTAAGAAATAAGGACTTTTAAGGTTGCTGTATTGATAAAGGGTGATGCCTGAAGCGTTCATATTTGTATAGCTCACCCCTCCGGCAAAAGTACCCAGCCACAAACCTTCGTTATCATCAACAAGGGCAAACTGAACCGAGTTATGGCTCAGAGTTGAGAACGGATGCTCGGTATAAGCATACCGGTAAAACGAATTTTTTGCCCGGTTAAACAAATACAGACCGGTTTGGGTTCCTATCCAGAAATTACCCTTTTTATCTTCAAAGATAGCACGTACCCGGCCGCCACCGGTAACAGTATAATCGGGATAGAGTCGTTTAAAGGACTGTGAGAACGGATCAAAAAGATTAAGCCCGTTGTTGTATGTACCAAACCAGAGATTGCCATTAGCATCCTTGTAAACTGACTCAACCCGGTTTTCACTTATGGATGTTGTGTCATCGGCGGTGTGCCGGTAAGGCATGAATTTTCCTGTGTTTCTTTCAAATCTGGCAATGCCATTTTCATATGTCGATACCCAGATATCCTTGTTTTCATCAAAGACTATATTGGTAAGATTGTCGTTGGGTAAAGAACCCTGATCATCGGGATCATGCCTCAGAGTTCTTATGGAATTATCAGTTAAATCATAACAAATCAGTCCGTTACCCCATGTGCATATCCATAATTGTCCGCTGTCATCCTCAGCAATATCCTGTACGCGTCCTATGCCATCGGGGTATGAAGGATGTCTGAGCTCAACAAAAGTATTATGGCCATAGTTAAACCGGCTGAGACCATTGTGGGTCCCCACCCAAAGGATTTTTCTGCTGTCGCAAAAGATGGCCTCCACCCTGTTGTGTGAAAGGGATAGAGAATCTTTGTCATCATGATAAAAACAGGTAAGTTCATAGCCGTCATACCTGTTCAGACCATATATTGAGCCGAACCATAAAAAACCATAACTGTCCTGGCATATACTGATGACACGGCTGTTGGACAGGCCTTCATCAATTGTAATATGTTTGAATCTGAGCTGATCATGAATCCTTTCGGTGATCTGGCCAAGAGCAAATTCAGCATAATATAATAATAGTAAAAACCAGAATACCCTGCCACACCCATTCATATCTCAATGTTTATATTAACTGATGATTAAAGATATCCAACATGGCTGACAAATACAATGAATTAATTCAGAAATTTTTTACCCGCATCACCTGATATATATCACATTTTTATTGACTTATCATTGAAAACTAAGAAAACCCGACAGTGTCTGAAAGACCTGTCAGTATTTTACTTAATACAAAACATTACCCCCAACAAAACCGACCATCATTCACACATAACTTCTCACGCTAAAGCAATGGCATTATCAGGCCGGCTCTGTTGTGGTCAAAAGCATCACAAAAAATTTACATTAACTTTGCATGCACGCAGGACAAAATCAGATGTCTTATCTTAACTAACTTATTCTTCTCACAAAAATGGAATTCAGTCTCACGTCGAAATACAGGCCAACAGGAGATCAGCCTGAGGCTATCAGGCAGCTTTCACGGGGCTTGCAAAGAGGAATGAAATTTCAGACGCTGTTGGGTGTTACCGGTTCAGGTAAAACCTTTACCATGGCCAATGTTATTCAGCAGGTACAACGTCCAAGCCTTGTTTTAAGCCATAATAAAACGCTGGCCGCCCAGCTCTTCGGAGAGTTTAAACAGTTTTTCCCGCAAAATGCCGTAGAATATTTTGTTTCATATTACGATTATTATCAGCCGGAAGCTTACTTACCTGTAACCAATACCTATATTGAGAAAGACCTGTCTATCAATGAGGAGATCGAAAAACTCCGTCTCAGCACCACCTCTTCTCTGCTTTCCGGCCGGCGCGATGTCATTGTCGTATCGTCGGTTTCATGTTTATATGGCATCGGAAATCCCGATGATTTTCACAGTAACACGATTGAAGTAGAGCGCGGCCAGCTCATAAGTCGTAATGTCTTACTCCGGAAGCTGGTTGACAGTCTGTATTCCAGAAATGAAGCAGAATTTAAACGCGGCACTTTCCGCGTCGTGGGTGATACTGTTGATGTTTTCCTGGCCTATAGTGATTTTGCCTATCGTATAAGCTTCTGGGGTGATGAAATTGAACAAATCACCTCCATTGATCCTTTTACCGGCAAGACATTGGATTCGTTTGACCGTGTGTTTATATATCCGGCCAATATATTTGTTACAACCAGGGCGCGTATGCAAAGTGCCATGGAACAAATACAGGATGACATGATCAAGCAGGTTGAATTCTTCAGTGAACTGGGCAAATATGAAGAAGCGAAGCGATTACAGGAGCGTGTGACATACGATCTTGAAATGCTGAGGGAGTTGGGTTACTGTTCTGGTATTGAAAATTATTCCAGGTACTTCGACGGCAGGCCTCCCGGTCACAGGCCTTTCTGTCTGCTCGATTATTTTCCGAAAGATTTTATCACTTTTATTGACGAGAGTCATGTAACAATACCGCAGATCAGGGCCATGCACGGGGGTGATCATTCACGGAAACAGACTCTTGTCGAATATGGATTCCGCCTGCCGGCAGCCATTGACAACCGTCCACTCACATTCGATGAATTCGGGCAACTGGTTAACCAGACCATTTTTGTAAGTGCCACACCTGCTGATTTTGAACTGGAGAAATGTGAGGGAGTAATTGTCGAGCAACTGATAAGACCCACCGGACTGCTTGATCCTGTCATCGAAGTGCGCCCGAGCCTTAACCAGATTGATGATCTGATGAGGGAAATCAAGAATTGTACTGATAATAATAACCGTGTGCTGGTAACCACACTGACCAAAAGAATGGCTGAAGAGCTGACAAAATACCTCATCCAGTACAGGGTTAAAAGCCGCTACATCCATTCAGACATTGATACCATTGAACGGATTGAGATAATGGAAGGACTGAGAAGCGGCGCTTTCGATGTCCTGGTTGGTGTAAACCTGTTGCGCGAAGGGCTTGACCTGCCTGAAGTATCGCTGGTAGCCATCCTTGATGCAGACAAAGAGGGATTCCTTCGTTCTGAGCGTTCGCTGACGCAAACAGCAGGGCGTGCAGCACGCCACCTGAAAGGACGCGTCATCATGTATGCTGATAAAACCACTGTATCCATGCAACGTACCATTGATGAAACAAATCGCAGAAGGGAAAAGCAATTGCTTTATAACGAAAAACACAACATCACGCCGCAGCAGATTATTAAGGCGGCCTCAAATATCATGAAAGAGGTGAGGATGAAAACAGGCGCCCGCCAGGCCTATGTTGAACCGCAAAGTGTTAACGTAGCCGCTGACCCGGTCGTTCAGTATATGAGCCGTGAAGCTTTGGAAAAAGCCATTGAAAAAGCAAAGAAGTCCATGGAAAAGGCAGCGGGTGAGCTCAATTTCATCGAAGCCGCCCGGTTAAGGGACGAGATGCTGGCGCTGAAGGAACTGCTGAAGAAAAGGTGATCGGTATTCAGTATTCAGTCTCAATAATGGGCATTAATGCCCCAAGAAGAACAACAATTTTTTCTGTTGATTTTATATGGGTGCTTTTTTTAAGCCACTTAGTCCTGCCTGCCGTCAGGCAGGGGCGACCTGTTTGTAGAAAAAGAGGCGTATCTGCCTTATTACCCCTCTCGTCCTGCTTTATGGCGGGACGTATGGAATTATAATGAATGGCTGTGACATAGCTACAAACAGTTAGCACCTCCGGTGCCAGAAAAATACAAAGATTAATAAAATACTAATCTTCAACATTATATGAACTAGTTATATAAAAGTAATTGGTGTAATCAAACCGATTACCGATTACTGAATACCAATTACCTTATTATTATTACTTTTCACTTGTCACCAGATTCACAAACCTCTCCCATACCTTATCCCACTTATCTGTATCAACCGGTCTGAATATTTCAGTCTCACATGAATTCCTGACAATTTCACGTATTTCAGCCAGGGAACTTATATAACCAGATCCCATGGCCTGTACCAGAAGATTACCGATGGCAGTACCTTCTGCGGGACCGGCAATTACCTCAAGTCCGGTGGCATTCGCCGTCAGCTGACAGAGAAATTTATTCTGTGATCCCCCGCCTATAATGTGGATCCTGTCGATTTTCTTACCGGAGATCTTTATGAGCGATTCCAGCACGTAACGGTATTTAAAGGCCAGGCTCTCAAATATGCAGCGTGCAAATTCATCAGGTCCTGAAGGTACACGTTCACCGTGAGTCTTACAATAGTCAGCGATGGCCGAGACCATATCAACCGGATTATAGAACGCAGCATGGTCGGGATTGACCAGTGAACGGAAAGGTTCGGCCTTTTCAGCCATGGCTGCCAGTTCGGGATAGGAATAATCATGCCCTTCAGCGGCCCAACAGCGTTTACTCTCCTGAATGAGCCATAAGCCCATGATATTTTTCAATATCCTGTAGGTATGGTTAACACCACCCTCATTGGTGAAACTGTAATTAAACGAATCCTCGGTAATGATGGCATGAGGTGATTCAATACCCATCAGCGACCAGGTGCCGGAACTGATATAAGCAAAGTTCTCATCTGTTGCCGGTATGGCAGCAATAGCCGAACCTGTATCATGTGATGCAACAGCTATAACTTCAGCATCTTTCATTCCCGTTTCATCAATCACCGTCTTATGCACAGGACCTAATACAGTACCAGGGTCAATGATTTCCTGCATAATACTCACCGGAATGCCCAATGCATCAAAAAGCTCTTTTTCCCATTTTCCTGTTGAAGGATTCAGCAATTGTGAGGTGGTGGCAAAAGTAAACTCGGTTTTCTTTATGCCGGTCAGCATGTAGTTGAGCAGGTCGGGAATAAACAGCAGATCAGTGGCCACATCCATAACAGGCAGTTTATCGCGTTTTGCGGCAAAGAGCTGGAACAGGGTATTGAACTGCATAAACTGGATGCCGGTAAGCTGGTATATCCTGTTCAGCGAAACCCTTTCTGAAAATTCCCCGATGGCTGTATCTGTCCGATGATCACGGTAAGCATAGGGATATCCCAGCAGGTTGCCTTTTTTGTCGAGCAACCCGTAATCAACGCCCCATGTATCGATTCCTATGGATGCAGGCCTGATACCGAGAGAATTTGTTTTTGCAATTCCCTTTACAATTTCATCATACAGTCTGAGAATATCCCAGTGGTAACTGCCCAGAATATTGGTCATACCATTTTCAAAACGACAAACTTCATTAAGTGAAAGCACTTTATCTTTCAGTTCTCCGATGATACCGCGGCCACCTGAGGCGCCAAGGTCAAAAGCCAGGAATGAAGAGGATTTCATAAACTACTATTATGGGTTGATAATCACATTGACAATAACAAAAATAAAAGTTTTGGGATTAGTTTTACAGCTTTCACATCAAAAATTAAAAAACTGAAGATTTTAACCGATACCGGAAAAATGATATTTGGATACAGTTCTGTAAAAAACACCCTGTTCAGGCACCCACCCTGTTATGGTATCATCATGTCAATCCTTAAAATCCTTATAATCCTGTCCAGGTTAAGGTATAATCATGTCAATCCTTAAAATCCTTATAATCCTGTTCAAATTCTCACCGCAGCAAACTGATGGTGCCTTTTTTGGTCTCTGTCCGGCCGTCCCACATCTCCACAGTAACAGTATAGCCGTAGGTGTCGATATTCTGAATTTTATTGTTGTACACGCCATCCCAGCCGTGATTCAGGTCATCACTAAAGAATACTTCATTGCCCCATCGATTGAAAATCCTGAATTCAACAAGTTTCTTAATCCCCCAGCCTCTTACATAAACTACATCGTTTACGCCGTCGCCGTTAGGCGTAAAAGCCGTAGGCACATCAAGGGAATAAGCTTCCGTAACATCGATATTCAGATCATAATACTTTGTGAAACAATTATTTATATCTGAGACTGTCAGAGTATAGAGGGTGGTTTCAAGGGGTTGTGCAACCGGGGAGGAACAGGCGTAACATGAGAGCCAGTCAGCAGGCGACCAGCTATAGGTAACATCACTTAATGAATCAGCATAGATATGAACAATTTCACCAATGATAATGGTGGTATCAGGATAAGGACGTAGGGTAATTTCCGGCTCCTGCTGTACCAAAACAGATACGCTTCTGGTATTCCGGCAGCCTGTGGACACGAACCTTGAAACAGCTGTGTAAACAGTATTGTATGCAGGTGAAGCCACCGGTGTGAAACTGTTGGCATCGCTCAATCCTTCCGCTGGCGACCATTGAATAACGTCACCACCACTGGCCCGGATAACGGCGGCATCGCCGGCACAAATAAGTGTATCAGGGCTCAGGATGAGATCAGGCAAAGGATGGATTACAAAAGCTTCCGATAAAGTATCGGAACAACCTATTTCATTCTGCACCAACAATTCAACAGTATAATTGCCAGGAGTAAACTGCAGCACCGGTTCATATTCAGAGCTTGTGATACCATGGCTGAAGCTCCAGCTGTTTTGTGTATTGCCAACAGATGTGTTGGCAAAAAGCAAGGCATACTGATCACAATACCCTGAATCAGGAAAATCAATACCTGCAATGACCTCATAAATATATATGGTATCAACAACAGGCGGGGGTATGCAGATGCCGCTGTCACCATAAAGGATCAGCTTTGGGAGAAGCGTGCCCATCCTGGTATATGCAAAAGTGACTGTGTCGCCGGTCATGAAGCGGCCGTCTCCAAGATCCCATTCAAAATCATATACATTGTCAGTTTCTCCTATCTTAAGTTTTATCTCATCACCACGGCAGGCCATTTTGCTTTCAGGGACGATGCTGAATGTTCCGGTAGGCCCTGTTATGATGATATGCCGTCCGGCGGTGTCATGGCAGCCATAAGTAGTTTCAACGCTGAGAGAAGCATAATAATCACCGGGCTTTGGATAGTTGAACCGTTTTTCTCCGCCATATCCGGCGGTGCTGTTGTTGTAACCGAAATCCCAGGTTCCTGAAGCGATAATGCTATCGGGATCATCATGGGTAAAGACTATTTCCTTCGGGTAACAACTCCAGGCCGTATCGGAAACGTTGAAAGAAGCATCGGGTTCCTGTATACTAATGTATCCCTCGGGGCTGGTATAAGTGTCTGAGCAGCCATACTGATAAATGGTGAGTGTAACCGGTTTGTTGCCGCCGGAAGTAAAAACATGCGACATGGGCATGGTGTCTGAGCGTGAAATAATACCATCGCCGAAATCCCATATCACACTATCGCCGGTAAGATAGTTATAGTAGAATTTCATTTCCGTACCCGTGCAGTTCAGGGGTTTATCGGCAAGGAATTCCGCAACCGGATTGGCTGATGCAATGGTTTTTGTTTCGGCCCCGGTACATCCCAGCGTGTCAGTAACTGTAAGGGTAACATCAAAAACTCCCGGTTCATGGAATAAATGGTTGACCACATCGGCTTTGGTGGTGTATGCGGTATCACTTCCGTCAGCAAAATCCCAGTGCCAGCTTTCAACAGGATGCATATCAGCGGATGAGTTATCGGTAAAATTCACTTCAAAGGGCGAACAGCCATATGATGTATCAGCGGTAAAAGACGCATAGGGTGCGTAAATCCTTACGTTAACAGTGGCAGAGTCAACGCAGTAATTATCAAAAAAGGTATACAGGGTAACTGGGAATGTGCCCCTGGAAGGAAAAGTGTGAAAGACAGTGTCGTACCGGGTAACAATGCTTTGAACTGTATCTCCGAAATCCCAATAATACTTTTCGAAACAATAATCGACCTGCGAATATGATTCAACGCCGGTCAGCATAACAGCTTCCCCGTCGCATGACAGTGTATCGGCGGTAATAACGGCCCTGGGATTTCTGACCTTTATCACTTTCCTGAGTGTGTCAGAACAAGACTCTTTAAAGGTTATAAGCTCAACCATGAAATTGCCTTCAACGGCATAGGTGTGAACGGGATTGCTGACTGTCTCATCAGGGCTGCCATCGCCAAAAATCCATTTCAGGCTCTCCGCTCCTCTCGAAAGGTCAGTGAAATCATAGGTAAAAGGATTGCTGCAGTCAAATGTGTATGAAAAATCAGAAACAGGACCTTTGTTAAACACCGCATTTTGTTTCACCACAGATGAAATACAACCATTGAAGTTTACCTGCAAGCCTATATCCAGGTAACCTGTGTCAGCATCCACTTTCCAAAGGGGGTCGGGTCCGGCGGGCATATTATCAGCGCTTATGCCATCAATTGTATAATGCCATCCCTGTATAAGGGTTGACTGTGGGGTATTATCGGTAAATTGAATAATATCTCCCGGACATACCGAAGTTTTGCTGATAAGAAAGTCAGGTGAAAGTGCTTTCCCGACCCTGACCGGTATAATCCATGATGTGTCAGAGCAGCCAAGGTTATTGGTTATCACCAATCGCGAAAGGAATATGCCATCGGTGGTAAAGTTATGGATGGCAGAATCGGCAGTCCCCGATTGCTTCTGCCCGTCCCCGAATATCCATTCCCTGCTGGTAACAGGTTCGTCGGAGATACTCTGATCTGAAAATTTAACGCTAAGGGGGAGACAGCCCTGTGCAGCATCAACGGTAAAGACAGCCGTTGGCTTTTTTATACTGAAGGGTTTGGCTACGGAGCTTTTACAACCGTTACGGCTTGTTACCGTGAGGGTTGTATTAAAAATCACCTCCTGATTGATCACATAAGGATCAGTATCAGCAGGCAGTGCATATGATTTTGATGTATTTTGTGCCGTTGTTTTTGTTCCGTCGCTGAAAGTCCATTCCCAGGCTATCGCGTTAACAGAATTATCAGTAAAAGTGACCAGGGCCGGTGATTGACATGAATATGTGCTGCTCATGGTAAAATCAGCCTTTGGTTCTTCCATGAAAAACTTCCAAATGACGGTATCAGCACAGGTTGTACCGGGTGCCGCAATCAGCAGTATGGTGTAATCACCACCCTGGGTATAAACATGGAAACCCGATTTGCTTATGGAAGTCTTCCCGTCGCCGAATTTCCACAACACAACGTCAGATCCTGTGGAAGTACTGGCAAAGACCACCTGTCCGGCACATATTGTATCATTATTTACAATGGGCTGTCCGCCCTGTGTCAGCGTTCCTGCAGCTGTGACCTCACTGGCATAAAACACCTTTGAAACAGTATCAGAACAGCCATAATCGCTGTTAACAGTAAGCCTAATCCTGTAATTTCCAAACTGATTGTATGTTTTTGAAGGATTTATCAGCGTAGATGATGTATTATCACCAAAATCCCAGTGATATGTGAGCACACCCTTACCGGTTGAAGTGTTGTTGAGTGTAACAGTGGCCGGCAGGGTACAGGATGAAGCCGGATTAAAAGTAAAACCTGCAACAGGCGGGTCAGCAACATCAATGAATTGCGGCCTTTCCAGACTCGATTTGCAACCATTGGCATCAGTAACCTCCAGAAAGACATCATAAGTTCCCTGAGTTGAATAAACCTTTACCGGATGTTGATTCGTATCAATGGTACCGGTTCGGAAATCCCAGTGCCAACTTGTAATGACACCATCACCAGGCTGAGATAAATCGGTAAACTGAATGGTATCCGGGACACAACCTCTGGGATCAGCTGTAAAATTGGTCTGAGGACTTTTATAAACAACGACGGTCCTTGTTATGGAATCCTTATCAGTACCATTGTCAACAACCAGTTTTATTTCATAGGTACCGGCATCGATAAAGGTAGCCTGAGGATCTTTAAGAGTTGATATGCCCTGCCCTCCCAAATCCCATAGATATGTAAGCGTTCCAGTCCCCGAGCTCAGGTTGGTAAAATATACTTTCAGCGGAGAACAGCCCGCTGTCGGATTAGCCGAAAAGTCGGCAGTTACCTGAGCGTAGCTGACAATTTCAACAAGAAAAAGAAAAGTTATTAACGTCGGGAGTATATTTTTATTCTTCATAAGATTGAGGAATATCTTAATAAATTTATTACTTTAAGGTAATAATATAAAATTTTACCTATTTAAAATTAACAGTTGTCAACAATTTACTTTGTATCGGATCGGTATAAAGGTGTAACTTAAAGCACATTTTTTTCAAATGCATATGGTGCGGATGGTTCAAAACAATTACGGGAATAATTTCAGGCGGTTATTATCCTTGTATGTGTTGGTAATTTTTTCCCTGCCGGCCATACACGGTCAGGACATTCATTTTTCGATGTTCAACACCTGCCCGTTGTATCTTAATCCGGCCCAGACCGGAAATTATACCGGCGACTGGCGTGCTGCAGCCAATTACCGTAATCAGTGGAATGCCCTGGCAATCCCTTTCACTACATCTGCTGTTGCATTTGACAAAAAGTTCTATCTTCTTCACCAGGAATTCAGTGCCGGAGCATTATTCATCAATGATGAATCAGGTTCTGTTTCTTTATCGGTTAACAAGCTTTACGGGTCTTTGGGACTCAGGAAAGTATTCAACCATAATGTATTCCATATGGGCATACAGGTTGGTTATGTCTTTAAGTCGCTTAACATGGAAAAAGTGACACTGCCCAGCCAGTACAATCCGCTTACAGGCAGTTTCGACAGTCAGCTTCCGGGTAATGAGACGAATATGGGAGAGAGAACCTCCAACCTTGATTTTAATGTCGGTGTACTGTGGAAAAAGAAGATTAAAATACTTGAACCGGAGCTGGGTTTTTCTTTTTCTCACCTGAACAACCCCCGTGAATCATTTTTTGATGATGAGCAAAGGCTTCCCATAAGAAAAACCCTGCATGCAAAACTGAAAACCAGCCTGAGCGAAGAAATATATGTGCAACCGGCCATATTGTACATGAATCACAAAGGATCAAACGAGACCATTGCTGGATTCAATGCAGGATTCAATATCTTTGGAAAGAAATCAACAGTAAAGGAATTAATGGCCGGTGTATATCTTCGCAATGGTTTCCTCAGCAATACCGATGCACTTGCAGTTCTTGCAGGCGCTACAATAGGAAGAATAGACCTGGCGATATGCTATGACATCACACTTTCAGGTCTCAAAGCTGCAACCAACCATAATGGTGCTTTTGAGATTTCAATACAGTATAAAAGTATAAGTACAGTCCTCAATAGTTATTCCATACCCTGTGAGAGATTTTAAATTCATAAGCTGTATCCTTATCCTGGCCCTTCTTCCGATCAACAGAGGAATGGCCCAGATAACAAATGTAGAAGATCTTTCTGCCAGACAATTGCTGAAGTTTGGTAAGAATGCATCAAGGAAAGGGGATGTTTATACTGCCATATTCTTTTATGAAAAGTATTATGCTTTAAGAAAGACCAACTTCAAAATTAATTATACGCTTGCCGAGCTGCATCGTACAGCCAGAAACTATGAAAAGGCAAAAGACCTTTACGAGCAGGTGTCGAAAAAGGCCGGAAAAAAATATCCCCTGGCACAGTTTTACTATGCGCAAATGTTGAAATCGACAGGAGATTATGATAATGCCATTGATGCATTCAACAAATTCAGGCGAAGCATAAGAGGGGAAAAAGAATCAAAGGAATACAGCCGCATCATAAGAAGTGAAATTGAAGGTTGTGACTCAGCCAAGGGCATTATCATGAATCCGGTGAATGTCAGTATTGAAAGCCTGAACTCAACCATAAACGGGCCCCATATTGAACTCTCCCCTGTTCCGCTGAATGACACGATGTTTCTTTACGCCTCCCTTCGTATTGACTCACTTGTCTATTTCACCGATGAAAATGTCGATACCGGGATGCCGGTGCGGCAGTATTATATGGCTGTGAAGAAAGGCCTTGACTGGCAAGGGGGGGCGTTATTGCCGGAACCCATTAACCTTACCGGCGTAGAAACCTGCAATGGTGTCTTATCCCGTGACGGGAAAAGGTTTTATTTTACACGATGTGCAAAAAACTGGCAGGGAAAAGTTATTTGCGGTATTTACATGAGTATTATAAAGGATGGCATCTGGCAGAAACCTATTCCCCTGCCCTCCTCTGTAAATGATCCTAATTATACCGCTACCCAGCCTGCACTTGGCCGAACAGCCAAATCTGACCGTGAGATCATTTATTTCGTTTCAGACCGGCCGGAAGGCAGAGGTGGCATGGACTTATGGTATATGGTTTGGGATGATAAAAGAAACAGATACAGCAAAATAAGAAACCTGGGAACAAGGGTGAACACTGCAGGTGATGAGATGACACCCTTTTACGACCTTCCAACACGTACATTATATTTCAGTTCAACAGGGCACCCGGGTATTGGCGGGCTGGATATCTTCAGTGTTTTTGGTGAAAGAAGAAAATGGACCCGGCTTAAAAATATCGGATTTCCACTGAATACCAGTTATGATGACCTGTATTTCACTGTAAGCAGATCAGGCGAAGACGGATTCCTGGCCTCCAACCGCCCCGGCGGTAATTCCATTAACAATGAAACCTGTTGTGACGATCTGTATTACTACCGGTGGAATGAATTCATCCGTATCACCGTGAAAGCGACTATTTATCCGTTTGAAAAAGACAGGTTCGGAAGAAAAAAAGACTTCTCCAATTTCGATTTTATGAATCCGGGTGAAAATATCAAACCCCTTGATAATGCCATCATAGCCTTATATTTACTGGATAAGGAGACCAATGAATATGTGTTCATGGAACGCTATACTACCAGGGATGACGGAATATTTTATTTTAACCTGCAACCTGACCAGGATTACCAGTTTAAAATGGAAGGTTTTCAATACTTTGACAGTGAAATGTACATGTCCACAGTAGGTTTTACCTTTTCTGACACCATTGAAATGCCTCCCATATGGGTAAATGTGATGACCGATAAACCCATTGTGCTCGAAAACATTTATTATGAATTTAACAGTGCAGAGTTGAATGAACGATCAAGAAATGTGCTGGATACAACATTGCTGGTGTTGCTGAGAGAAGCTCCCGAATTCATCATCGAGATCGGGGCACATACTGACAGCATTGGAGAAACAGACTACAACCGGGAGTTATCTCAACAGCGTGCCGATAATGTTGTGAGCTATCTCATCAGTAAAGGTATCTCATCAGAAAAACTCATTGCAAAAGGTTATGGTGAAGAGCATCCTCTTGCGCCAAACACTCTTCCCGACGGATCGGACAATCCTGCAGGCCGTGAGATGAACCGACGGACTGAATTCAGGATTGTCGGTACAATAGGACAAGTGGAAGAAGATGAAGAAGTCTATGATGATTAACAGGTGCTTTAATAAACAAGTTGTTATTTATAAAAGAATTATAATAAAAACGGATTTGCAGTTGAAGATTTGTTCTTAAATGGTATTGTGTATTTAAAGGTTAAAACATTACAATATGAACAGAAATTATCTTAGATATAGTCTCCTTCCATTTGTTTATTTATTGCTGACGCTCATTGTACGGGCACAGCAATTTCCCTGCGGAACAACTGTATCACAAGCTCAGCAGGATTTTGAAGCTGCTCTTGCCGACACCGTATCACAAGTCATAGAGCTTAACCGTACTTTTCATCTTGCTGTTTTTATTACCGAAGATAACGATGGAGAAACAAACGTTGATCCTGCTGAGATTACCAAAGCCATAAGTGAATTAAATACTGCTTTTGAGAGGATTAAAGTAACCTTTGCATTACACTCCCTTTCCTATATCGACAATTATCATTTCGATGAAATTCATCTCGAAAACAACGAAAAGGATCTGATCACGCAAAATAATGTTCGCAACCTTATTAATCTTTTTCTCGTTTTTCACTTATACAACGAAGCCGGTCAGGAGATTTGCGGCTATACCTATTTTCCGTCTGATTCAACTGATGCAATCCTCCTCAATAAAGCCTGTCTTAACGGAACATTTCTGACCGCACAGATCGGGCACTTCTTTAACCTTTATCATACCCATGAAACATCTTTTGGTATTGAACTGGTAGCCCGTTCCAATTGCCAGACGGCCGGCGATCTTTGTTGTGACACACCGGCAGACCCTGACCTGACCCTGAATGTATCACCTGACTGCCAGTATACAGGGAAACTGAAAGATGCTTCAGGCGATTATTACATTACAACAACGGCTAATTATATGTCATCAAGTCCGCTCGACTGCCGTTGTTATTTTTCCGACAAGCAATACCGGAGGATGATCAATTGTATGCTGCAGGTTAAGGATTACCTGTGGTAGAGATTATTTGGTGATTGGGTGATTTGGTGATTGGGTATTTTTTTGTTACCGATACTGGCGCAAGCGTCCGTTTGTGCCTTCTTAATATTTATTGATTTATTGATTTATTGATTTGATGATTGGGTGATTTGGTGATTTGCATGTCCCTTGTACTGGCGCGTCCGCTTGTGCCTTTAAATCATTAGCTGATTTGTCGATTTGGTAATAGACTGAAATTGTTAATTATTAGATTTGACATATGTTGGAGAATGACTTACATTTAAGTCAGCGTAATTTAAATGTTACTAATCATTTCAATCGTTGAAATCATGAACAAAAAAAACCACCAATTTCTGATTTATCTGCTCGGCGCACTGACAGTGTTATATGCATCCTCATGTGCACCGGCCTACGTCCCGAATGTTATTAACACGCCCATGCTCAGCAACAAAGGTGAATTTCAGGCAACTGTTAACGCAGGCCTTGCCGGTTTTGACCCACAGCTTTCCTATGCCATAACGGACCATATAGGTGTAATGCTAAACGGAAGTTTTGCCAACCGGACATCAGATTCGACAGATGATTTCCACAAACACATCTTTGTTGAAATAGGTTCCGGCTATTATAAAAAAATCGGCACAAGCGGAAGATTTGAAGCATATGGCGGAGCCGGATTCGGAAAACTACAGGCTGAATATGAAAATGAACTCTGGATGGCCCGTTCAGATGTTAACAGCCTGAGGTTCTTTATTCAACCGGCCATTGGTGCATCAACTGACATTTTTGACGGCAGTTTCGCTGCACGGTTTGTTGTATTGAACCTGAAACAGGAGTCAGAGAGTAATACCGGAATTTTCATCGAACCGGCATTAACGGCAAAGGTTGGTTACAAATATGCCAAAGCCGTATTTCAGTTTGGATTAGCTCTGCCATTAAATTCAAATACTATTGAATTCAATTACCAGCCGTTTTTATTCTCGGTGGGCCTGCAGGCAACATTGGGACGAAAATGGGAGTGAAATAACGTTTTCCGTTTTCCCGACAGAAACTGCCATTTTTTATCAAATCTTTCTTAGTTTTATCCGTTAATATAAACGAAACAAAGGACTACAGGATTTATTGCGGGAATATGATACAAAAGCCCTTACATGCAGCGCTGATAGTTTTCATAGCCTTCTCCCCGGGGAAACCCCTCTGCGGACAGGATGCCCTTATGGAAACACTGGATAAGGAAATGTTGAAAATTACGGAAGAGTATGGCAAAAAAGAGCATCCTCCCTATTTTATTGATATGCGAGTTCATGATATAAAATCGAGTCTGCTGCAATATTCTTCCGGAATCCTTATATCACAGCATCAGTCACATGACCGCATTGTTACATCCGGCATGAGGATCGGAAATTACAAAGTCGACAATACTTCAATCCCTGAAGATGCCGGTATAGCAAGCAGCCGTATACCTGTTTTTGCCGGCAAACTGCCTTTTGAAAATGATTCCCTGGCCATTTGCCACTGCCTTGAACGTGGTTTCGAAAAAGCTTATGAACAATCGTTACAGCAATACAAAACTTACCTGAAAAGCAAAAGCCTTTCCGACAAAAAAGATGACATACCGGCTTTTTCTGTTGAGCAGCCCTCTGTTTTTTATGAAGAACCTGTCGGATTTAAGTTTGACGAAAAATCATTCATCACCTGGAAGGAAGTGCTCAGACATGTTTCTGAAACTGTCAGCAATGATACAGATATTGTCACCAGTGACATAGCATTAATGGTTATGGATGAAAGGATCTATTACCTCAGTTCTGAAGGGAGCCGAATTATACAAAACCGTCCTCAATGCCAGATACAAATGATCGTTGCCATAAAAACCAGGGATGGTAATTTGGCTCCCATGACAAAATCATATATCGGTCCTGACATAGCCTCATTGCCAACTCCTGAAAAGCTTGAAGCTGACGTGCAGGAATTACGGCAATTGCTGAAAGACCTTAAGGATGCCCCGTTGGCAGATCCTTATGCCGGGCCGGCTATGCTGTCGCCGCAGTCTGCCGGTGTATTCTTTCACGAAATATTTGGTCATCGCATTGAAGGGCAACGTTTAAACAACGCTTTTGACAGTCATACTTTTAAAGACAAGATTGGCAAAAAAATTATCAACGAAAGCATAACCATTGTTTCAGATCCAACACAAACTGACTATAAAGGGATTCCCCTTTTCGGAAGCTACTTGTATGATGACGAAGGAATTCCTGCCCGTGCGGTAACCGTAGTAGAAAAGGGTATCTTAAAAACGTTCCTGATGTCGAGGATACCTGTTATGGGACAGTTACAGTCAAATGGCCACGGACGTGCTCAGATAGGTTCAGCACCTTACAGCCGGCAGGCTAACCTTTTTATAAAATCAGCCACCGGTATCAGTGAATCCGCAATGAGAAAAAAGCTGCTGAAGGAATGCAGAAAACAGGGCAAAGCGTATGGTTATTATGTCAAAGAGGTCTTTGGAGGATTTACATCAACAGACTTATTTTCACCTCAGGTGTTTAATATTATACCCACTGTGGTGTATCGCATTTATGAGGATGGCAGGCCGGATGAGCTTGTGAGAGGTGTGACCTTTATCGGCACGCCGCTGACAGTGTTTTCAGAGCTCATGGCTGCCTCAGAAAACTATGAGGTGTTCAATGGTTTTTGTGGTGCAGAATCAGGTAATATTCCCGTGTCAACCATAAGCCCCGGACTGCTTATTAAAAAACTTGAAACGCAAAAAACGCCGGAAGCCAGGGTGGTAAGCCCAAAGCTGCCCTCTCCTGTTACGGAAAAATAAAAAACAATTAAGTTTTATAAAAATGGTCAGAACACAATATATCTCATTTATTTTACTGTTATGTTGCCTGCATTTTGATTTTTTGTACACACAGGAGATTCCACAGGCCGAACGCGACAGCATTTTTATAACAGCACTCCGTGATGAGCTTAAGCGAAGCATGGAAGGACTTGAAGACCCTGAAGCAGGAAAGCCTTTTTTTATAAGTTATTCACTTCTTAATGGCGTACTGACCAGCTCTGAGGCCGTGCTGGGGGCTTTAACCGAATCATCCTCCGTTGATATAGGTGACTGGTACCTCAGGCTTATGATGGGAAGCTATGCACGTAATGATGAAAATTTCATTGATCCCCTCGCTAATCCTGACATACCGGGACGTATACAGATCGCCTGTCCGGTTGAGCCGGATTACTGGGGTATCAGGAAAGCATTCTGGTGGAATACCGATAATGTATTCCGGTCAGCTGTCAGAAATTATAAAAACAAGCTTGGTGCAATAAAAGAATTCCCGCTGGACGCTGAAACGGATAATCTGGCGGATTATACAAAAGCCGATGCCGTTAAAATTTCCATTCAGGGCTCTGTTGCCGGACTTCCTCGCCAGAAAGCAGAGAACCTGGTAAAGGATGTTTCATCTGTATTCAGGGATGTTAAAGACATTTACAGGTCAGCAGCATCACTCACCGCTATGAGTGCAACTGTATATATAATAAACACAGAAGGGTCAGAAATAAGGATACCTCTTAATCTTTGCTTGGTAAATATTACGGTACAGGTTAAAACCGGGGATGAAGAAATCCTCAGTGACAATCTGACATATATGGCACCGTTTTTTTCTTTTCTGCCTCCGGCTGATACATTGAAAAAGGATGCTCTCAGGCTTGGGGAATACCTGCTGCAACTGAAAAATGCGACAAAGACCAGAACAGAATACAACGGACCTGTGCTTTTATTTAACCATGCATCAGCAAATGCTTTTTTATATGGCCTTTTTGACGATGAAAACAAACTCATTGCAATACGCGAACCCCTTGTGTATAATATGAAAAAGAGCATGTCGTCAAGCGATGTACTGCCCTTTGAGGCCAGAATGGATAAAAGGATCATTTCAAAAAATCTGACGGTCACTGCCCTACCTCACCTTCAACACTTTAACGGTATACACCTGATGGGACATGTACCGGTTGATGCTGAGGGCATCATCCCTCCTGATGAGATAGTGCTGGTGCAGGACGGCGTGTTAAAAAACCTGCTGAACAACCGTATCCCGACGCCTAAGATGCCACAATCAAATGGGCACCATCGTATTGGTGTAAGAACCGGAGGATTCACCTTCCAGGATGCCCCAAGTGTAATCAGTATCAGTGCAACGACTAAATTCAGCCATGCCGGCCTCATACAGCATCTGATCAGCATCGGAAAAGAGAAAGGCCTGGAATCGGTATACATTATCAGACCCCTTATCGTTACTGCCACTTACAGTCCTTTATGTTTTTACCGACTCGATATCCTTTCGGGAGAGCAAACTCTTGTTAAACCACTTCAGCTTAATCAGGTAACAATGAATGACCTGAATAAGCGCATATATGTGAGTGACAGCATATGTGTCACCAATGTATTGTTTGGTTCATTCATGAGGTCGGGCGGAGATTTCCTGGATGGCATACCGGTTTCCATGATCGTTCCTGATGCCCTTTTGCTGGAAGAAGCAGCGTTGCAGCCATCGGGCAATGGCATGGGTTACGGATTTCCCATGCTTGATTAATGGCCTAATCCATTCGTTCCAACACGGTTGAAATCTTTAATATTGTTTTACAGAATGCTATAGGAATTCATACTTAGATATTGTATCTTTCGATCAACAAATAAATTATCTATTAACTAATCCTTTATCCTATGAAAAAAATCCTATCACTTGCATGTGTTCTGGCTCTTTTTTTCTGCCAGGTTACCCTCAGCCAGGAAACTGAAACTTTTAGTCTGTTAAGCAAGAAAGGCATTAACATATTGCCTGAAAGCGGAGATATTGCCCTGGGAATTAACGCCTCACCATTCCTGTCGTATATTGGCGGATTCTTCTCAAGCTCAGGTGCCGGCGCACCGGCCTTTACCTTCACTGCCCAAAATCCGGGCTGCATCTATGTTAAGAAAATGCTGACTGACCGCAAAGCTGTCCGGCTGGCATTCAGGCTTGGGCTGTCACGGTACTCCGAACCCCAGGGCACTGATCCGGATATTGACCGGAAGTATATCAACAGTGCTGCCACCCTGGGAATACAGCTTGCACTGGAAAATGCATTCGCATATAAAAGCCGTATAAGAGGTTATTACGGAGCCGGTATTATGATTGAGAAAAGCCCTTACATAGGTGAACTGGGCATAGGTACAATTTCTTATAAGGATGCTGATGATCCCGACATGGACTGGAAAGAGAAAGGAGGGATTGACATTGGTGCCGGCATTGGAGGTCTTATTGGCGTTGAAGTGTTCATTGCCCCAAAAATTTCCCTTGCCGGAGAATTCAACATCGGTCTTATGTTTACAACAACAACTGACAGAATTTATAGTGAAGAAGGTGAGGAAGACGAAATCGTCGAGCAAGGCGCTACAACGATTGGTTTTGACAACACAGCCAGCGGCTCGCTTAACCTGTTTTTTTATTTTTAGAAAGTGCTATTCCAACGCTGAAAACTTATTAATTTATAATTTTATGATAAAAGCCCCGGATTGTCTGATGACATACGGGGTTTTTTTATGAGGTGAATTATTGATATGCCGTTCAGCTTATAACCCACCCCTAACCCCTCCGAGGAAGGGAATTTGTCGTTTTCAAACTAATCTTGCCTGGTAAAGGCCGATATTTCCCCTCCTCCGGAGGGGTGCAGGGATGGGTCTGTCAATATAACGACAGCCATTTTTACCCTTTCAACCTTTTTTTATAGTGCTCCGAATCCCCCCATTCTTCATAAGCAATCTCATTTCCTGTTTGAGCTATGCTGGTTTCCAGAAAATCCAGGCTGTCCTCAACATTCTCACCGGGCAAAGGTTTATTTTCATACAATATATAGCCATCTCTGTATTGAACAGGCGTGATATTGGGCATAATAACATTGGCACCAACCTGCAGGGCTTTTTCACGTCCCAAAGGATCAATAGCCTGCAAAGCAGTTGTCGCCGCTATGTTAATATCCTTCATCATCAACCGCAATACAGCTATCATTTTAAAAGAAAGCTGAAGCCTTTCTTCTTTTGACATCAAAAGATCCCTGTACCGATACAGCGGCGTATGCTGATGTTCAAGGTAAGGTCCCATTCCAACCATATCAATATCAATCTGTTTCATGAACAAAAGATCACCGGCCAGATCTTCATAAGTCTGGAAAGGGAGACCGATCATTACCCCTGTGCCAACCTGGTAGCCAATCTTCTTAAGATCATCAAGACATCTTCTGCGGACTTTAAAGCGATGATGAGCGTTGTCAGGATGAAGCCTTTTATACAAATCAGGATTGGATGATTCGATACGCAAAAGGTAACGGTTGGCGCCACTTTCATACCATCGCCGGTAAGTTTCATACGACTGTTCACCACAACAAAGCGTCACCCTTAGCCGCCCATCAGACATCTGCCTTATTTTCCGAAGCAGATATTCGACACGCTTTGTAAAACTATGGCTTTCAAGTTCACCCGATTGCATCACAATGGAACCATAACGGTTCTCGTATGCAAACCGGGCTGCTGTTAGTATTTCGTCATCATCAAGATTATAACGCAGTATCTGACGGTTATCTTTTCTTATCCCACAATAAAAACAATTCTTACTGCAATAGTTTGAAAACTCAAGGAGTGCCCTGAAATAGACTTTATTCTGCACATATCTCTCCTTTACCTTTTTGGCTCTGTCAAACAGTGCAAACTTCTCATCATCCTCAGCTTTAAGCAAAAAGGCAATTCCCTCTGCATCATATAATTCTTTTGATATTATCTCAGATATCTTCATAGAGGTTCAATGTAAAATACAACATTAACAATAACGTCCGGATAAGACATGAGAGGGATAACGGTCAAGATCAGGCCTGATATAAGGTCATTCATTTATTTGTCCCTGTTCTTATATGTGAAAGGCTCAATGGCACGATCATAGACGCCCTGCATCCAGGCAATAGCCATGCCGTAATTGGTTACAGGAATGCCCCTGTCGAGGGCCGGCTTTAACCGGTTAATCAGTTGTTTTCTGGTAATCATACAGCCACCGCACTGCACAACCAATGCATAATCACTAACAGGCCTGTTAAGTTTATTCAATCCCGCCACCACATCAAAGCGCAATTTTTTTCCTGTGAAGTTACCAAGCCATTGTGGTATCTTCACCCTGCCGATATCATCACAGGTTACGTGATGTGTGCAGGATTCCAGTATAAGCACATGATCATTGTCTTTCAGTGACGATATAGCCGGGGTTCCTTTCAGATAACTGTCAAATTCACCTTTGTAATAAGCCAGCAGAATACTGAAGCCGGTAAGCTGAATATCTGGAGGCACAAGGGCATCTGCTTTTTCAAAAATAGAACTGTCGCAAATTGCCATACGCGGTTTAATACCTGTATTGTGCAGAAAAGCATCCACCTCGCTTTCTTTCAGAACGATGGCAACACAGTTATTATCGAGTATATCACGGATAACTTGCACCTGTGGAAGTATCAGCCGTCCTTCAGGCGCTTCCGTATCAATGGGAACAATGAGCATTACAATATCATTACGCCGAAGAAAGTCGCCCAGCAGGGATTGTTTCCTATACGCAGTTGCAGGCATTGTTTGTCGTATAGCATTGACAAACTCCTCAAACCTTACAGGATGCAGGGCGCTGAATTCAATCACGCGCTGACCCGACTTTTCATTGATAAGCTCTTCCAATCCCTTTTCCAACGGTTGCTGATCTTCTTTGTTGTGAACAAAAAGGCAGGGAACTCCCATTTCATAAAACGCATCGAGCAGTTGCTCTTCATAATGATTGAAGCGATTCTCCGAAAGCACAAGGATAGCCATGTCAATGGCATTAATGATCTCACGCGACTTCTTTACACGCTGGCTGCCCAGGTCACCGGAATCGTCAATACCGGCAGTATCAATCATCACAACAGGACCAATCCCAAATATTTCCACGGACTTTTTAACCGGATCGGTGGTTGTTCCCGGATGAGGCGAAACGATAGCCACATTCTGACCGGTAAGAACATTAATGATGGAACTCTTGCCTGCATTACGACGGCCAAAAATACCAATATGGGGTTTTGATTCTTTCCCTTTTTTCATAATAAACATCTGTATTCAGAATACACTAACGGAGGTTATATCCTGATATTCAACTAATAATATAAATCCCGCTCTCCTGCTTTAATTCGCTCAAGGCGTTTCCGGATATCCTTTGTATTCGCCTGTCCGTTAAGACCCTGTAATTCCTTTTCAATCAGTTTCCATCCTTTTTCCGCTGTATTTTCCGGGGCATAATCCACCAGGTATTCTGCCAGCGTAAGCATAGCGTTGGGAGTACAAAACCTTTTTATAAAACCGGGAACAGAGAATTCCATAAAATGCTCTCCGGTACGTCCCAACCGGTAGCATGCCGTACAAAAAGAAGGAATATAGCCGCCATCGAACAATTCTTCCATGACCTCGTTAAGGGGTCTGTCATCATTGATCCTGAACTGTTCCCTGTTGAGATCCTGAACTTCTGAACCAGTCTGGGCATATGCGCCTATTTCGAGTCTGGTGCCAGCATCAATCTGTGAAACACCGAACCGCATAGCTTCTTTCCGGATAGCCGGACTTTCGCGTGCGGTAAGGATCAGTCCCGTATACGGTACCGCCAGACGCAAAATAGCGATAAGCCGTGTAAAATCCTCATCCGACACCCGGTATTGCCCGTTTAATTTTACCAGCGAAGCTTCCTGGTAACGGGGAAAGGAAATGGTATGAGGTCCGACATTATAGCAGGCTTCAAGATGATTGGTATGGCGAACAAGCGACATCACTTCGAAGCGCCAGTCGTACAAGCCAAATAACGCACCGATTCCCACATCGTCAAGTCCGGCCTCCTGGGCACGGTCGAGCGATGTCAGCCTGTAGGCATAATCTTTTTTCCGGCCCGAAGGATGATACCAGGTATAGGCCCCGGGATGGTATGTCTCCTGGAATATCTGATATGTGCCGATGCCCGCCTCCTTAACCATGCGGAATCCTTCAATTTCCTGCGGAGCAGCATTGATGTTCACCCGGCGTATCTCTCCGTTGCCTTTCTTCACGCCGTAAACGGTTCGAACCACCCCGGCAATCATCTCCGGACTGTAATCGGGGTGTTCTCCAAAAACAAGGATCAGCCTCTTCTGGCCTTTGTCTTCCAAAGCTGTCACTTCGCTGATGATCTCTTCATGACTAAGGGTCTTCCGCACAGCAGCTTTATTGGATATCCTGAATCCGCAGTACTGGCAGTTATTCGTACATTTATTGCCGACATAAAGAGGTGCAAACAATACGATACGGTTACCGTAAACCGATTCTTTCAAACGCCGTGCCCCATCTTTTATCTCTTCTATCAGTGAAGGATCATCAGCTTTAACAAGCATGGCAGTTTCAGCCAGTGTTAACCTGTTTTTATCCAGCGACCTGGCTATGATATTGCGTATCATAGCCTTATCAGGTCTGGCCTGTGATAAGAAATGCTCAATCTCAGCGGCATCCATAAATGGCTTCATTGGCTCATCGGGAATACTGTACTTCTCCGGCTTAAATTTCATTTCTTCGTAATTTATCTATTTAAATTCATTCTTTCGCCAGTATTGATCTGGCTGTTATACCTTTGAGCCTGCCCAACCGGCCGGTGAGGGTACTGAATTCATCAGGTGTCCCTTCAATGACCACTGATATAATACTCAATCCCTTTTCCCGGATTGGAATCCCCTGCCTTCCGATAATGATTGATGCGTGAATCGACAGAATGTCGTTCAGCTCGTGAATATTTTCCTTGTCTTTTATAAGAATGAGGATGGCGCCGATTCTCTTCTCCATAAGAAATACTTTTGGGTCAGACTGATTTTATTGGGTCTTTGCTGAAGTTAAAACACCGCAGCGCAGACATTTATACTTACGCAACAAAGATAAGAAAGTTTTGTTATTTATATAACAGCTTGAACAATTTTCTCGCAAAGGCGCAAAAGCACAAAGAATGTAATATCTTGTCTTTCTATAATGGTTCAAGCCTGCCTGAGGGACAGAAAGGCATTCGCTTGGAACTGTGTATAGAAAAAAGATTAAAGAATTACTCCTAAAACGACCAATCATTAAATCATCAAATCATCAAACCTGCCTGCCGTAGCGGCAGCGCAGGCAGGTCAGCAAATCAATAAACAGTCGACAAAAATCCTTGTTAACAAATGGCACTAATATTGATTACAAAAAATACCATACCCCTGTTCCTGTATTTTATATCTTTCAGCTTTAAAATAACAGGCTTGGAAATGAAGGCGCGAACGGCTATCAAAGTTCATACATTAACCCGGTTACCGTTAAAGCCAAAACATGAGCCAGAGCCTGTAATATGACTGGTACAATCATCTCAAAGTGTTGGTTTATAAATTATTTTGAGAAGTGAATCGTTTATCTTAAACCTAAACAATCCGGCCGGGAGGTATGCCTTATCTATTGGTTACCTTTGCTGTACAGTGGAAAATTCACAGGTTGTGATGCACTGTAAAAGCCGGCTCAATTAAAGCAAAAGGTTGTTTCCTGTTTATGGAGACAACCTTTCGCTTTTCTGCAATCCTGTTGGAGGAAAGATTCGACGGTGTATGCCTTAATATCACAGATGCTTTTGAGTTTATTTAATGAAAAGCCCCCTAAATCCCCCAAAATGGGGAACTTCAACACCTGTATGATTTTCAAAGAGCAATAATAACTGTTTGGCTGCAGTCTGCAAACTGTTTCACCTCCTGCACTGTTTCATTTTTCACTTTTCACTATTCACTATTCACTTTTCCTGTATTCTTTCATAAACAAAAGGATATCATCCAGTTCCGGTGCATTAAGAGCATGAGGTGCCGAAAGGCATACGCAGGCAGCGACAGCCGAAGCAAAGTCAATCGCAGACTCATCATCCCATTGATTTAGCAGACCGTATATAATGCCTGCCCGGAATGAATCACCGGCACCGGTTGTATCAACAGGTTTGATCTTATATGGCGCATATTTTCTCATGGTCTGACCGCGACGGGCATACCAGATTTCATCAGCGCCGAAAGTAAATATCACCAGCCCTTCACAATGAGCCTGATAGGCATTAAAGATTTCCGGCAGATTATCATCAGGATAGGCCTGATCACGCAATTCATGAGAGATGATGACGGCTGCGGCATGAATGGTTAAAAAACTATCATACTTACAATCGAGTGTAACATAGGGTATCTGATTTTGATAACACAATTGTGCAACCAGCAAAGATTCATTCTTCAGATACGGATCCAGGGCAACCATTGCTGCCTTCTGAATATCTTTTTCGCAGGGTATGTTCCATTGCCTTTTACCCGCATGAAAACGGGCATAGTTACCAAACACCGCACGTGAATTGTCATCGGCTATGACCAATTCCTCCGTTCCTCCTTCCGGTATTACCGTCAAAAGTGAAATATCAATATCAAAGTGCTCCAACAGGCTCCTTATTGTATTTATGTGATTTTCATTGATCCATACACCGTCAAGCTTTGTTTTAATACCCAGCTTTGATAGCATGATCGCTGAATTGGCCGCTTCACCGCCAACCGAAGGCAGGGATTGTCTGATTTCAGCATAATGGTTCGGCTTCGGAAATGGAAAATCTTCATCCAGCAGGTATACAGTGCTGGGCGATATCATGCCATATAGATAGACTTGTGGCATTTTTATATAGTTATTATATCATTTATAATCAATAAAATAAAATGCTTCGCTGTTTTACTGGATGCCTTACGGGAAAGTACAGTATAATGAAAAACCTATTCGCAATCCGGTCCAGTCAGGCTTGACAGGTTGCCGTGTTATGGAGTTATATATCATATTTTTCATATTGTTTCCGAAATAAAATGCTTGTTCACCAATCTGCAACAAATAATCAATATGCATGCCAATTTCAAGTCTATTAATATGATATGAAATTTTCAACCCTGGTTCAAACAAATAATTTAATGATTCATATAAAAAAGAATCGTCGTAATATACACTATCAAGTAAACTAAAAAATTCATGTGTACGCAAATCAGTTGATAATGATCCGAAAATCATACCCAGAGCAAAATGAAAATTTCTTTTTGATAAAACCTCAACATCAAGACATACCCCGGGTGAATTTGCATTTATTTTCATATCAAACAAATACTCACCTGAATAATCCCTGGCTGAAATCCTGGAACCCGTTGAACAAAATGTATACAACACACCCAGGCTAAAATATTGATATTTTATTGAGATCACAGGTCGGTAAAAATAATAAGGAGGAAAATCAGACATAAGCTTTGTATCAAAAGGTATATTCGACATTATTTCATCATTTATACTTTTCAGGTCCTTCATCGCATATGTCCCTATACCTGTTTGAAAACCGATTATAAACTGTTGTGGTTTGACCCGGTCAAAGAAAAATATCAATATGAAAAACAGTAAAATTTTTTTCATTGAATTCTTAGATAACAAAAGACATCTGAACTCATAAGTCAATAAGGGCTAAAATAATTTCTAATCTCTGTGAACCACAATAATCCATAAAAACGTTGTAAGATAACCCTCCCCGCCGAGTTCATCAACAATACTATTTGTGCCTGAATGTGTATAGATTTCAATCTTTAACCAGTGATAGCCTTTTCTCAAATAACTATAGGGAATGAGAAAAGTGCCGCTGTTTGAATATCTAACACACTGAATCTGGTGATTCATTATGAACACCATTTCTTTTATTTTCTTGTCACAATTAAAACTATAGGAAATCAGTTGATCTGAATATAAATGTATTGTATCCTGAGTAGGATCAAATCCGGTCACCTGAAATTCTGGAGGTAATACGTTCTCATTTACATCTCTCTCAAATATTCTATCGGGCTCATATTCACAGGAAGCAAACAATAACATGGTTAAGAAGAACAATAACAACATTATTTCAAATATTATAATTAGAAACCTTTGAACTTATTACAGTATAACAACCTGATAAATATACGGACCTATGGAAACCAATGGTTATAAATTCTTAAATTAACCTGTAATAACGAGCAATACTGCAAAATCAATTTTACGAATATATTAAAAAAATGTTTTATGCATTGCCACAACCCTGCAGAATAAAAGCTTGTTTTTAAATATTTTACCTTATCTTTAATAGCAGTAGAACGTTTTATATGAAAGTTGCCTTTATAACTTTCGGCGATATTCATGATATCAGGAACTGGTCAGGTGCGGTAAAAGCGATGCATAATGTCGTTCAGTCATCTGCAGATGAAATTTTGGTGATCGACAGAATTGAAAAACGCTGTAACCTGCCTGTGGTATTCCTGTTTAAGATACTGGAAAAAATATTCAGACGGTCTTTTCAGATAAAAAGAATGCCGGTAAATCTGAAAAGAATTGCAAAGTATATTGAAAATCTTGTTTCAGATGCAGGTATTGATCTGATGTTTTCGCCGAGCAGTCTGCCTTTTGCCTATATCAATTCAGACATACCAAAGGTATTCTGGACAGATGCGACTTTTAAACAACTGACAGATTATTATCCTGAATACAAAGGTTTATCAGACAGAGTCATTTACTGGGGTAACAAACACGAAAAACTGTCGCTTGATAATGTTAATATGGCTGTTTATACAAGCGAATGGGCAGCAAGATCGGCCGTTGATGATTATATGACAAGCACCGGCAAGGTCAGAATAATCCCGCTGGGATCAAATATGCACACCACCTTTGAACAGACAGAGATCATGTATATTATTCATGACCGTATTTGTGACAGTTCTGTCAGATTGTTATCTGTTGGCCTTGACTGGAAAAGGAAGGGATTTGATTTAACCCTGCTGATCGCCCAGAAAATTGCTGAAAAAGGTTATAAGGTTGTTTTATCTGTGGCAGGGGCACGTCCACTGGTCAACATTAAACCTGCATTTGTCTATCAGAATTATGGCAGACTGATCAAAACCAATCCTGCTCATTTTCGCATAATGACTCAGTTGTACAAAGAATCTCATTTTTTTGTATTGCCCAGCACAGCTGAATGTGCCGGAATTGTCTTTGCCGAAGCAAGTGCCTTTGCGCTGCCTTCGATGACCCGCAATACAGGGGGTATTCCGACCATGGTTGAAAATGGAAAAAATGGATTTGTTCTCGATTATAACGCTCCTGCTGAAGATTATGCCGATAAAATAATTGAGACCTTCAATAACAAAGAAGTTTATAAAAAGCTCTGTCTGTCTTCTTTTGAAAAATACAATCGTGATCTGAGCTGGTCCAGGGCATCAGAGTTGTTCAACAGGTATGTTGAAGAAATCACGGGGGACAGGCATGATGGCAAAATCGCTGCAAGAAAATAAAAAAACAGTCCTTGAAACCTGATAGTTTAATAATGAGAAAACAATTTGAATAAAGAAAAGACATGATATTTAAAAAACAGTTGCAGAATTTTATAATTAATGCGAATTACGGGTTGCATAAAAATGCAAAACAGATAAGTTGTGAACGAGCATCGAAAAAACCTGCCTGCACTGCCGTTTCGGCAGGCAGGAATGCGTGCCACGTGATATAAGTTAACAATGAAAGACCAGCAAGCTTATTTTTTTCTTGATTCTTTTGTCCCGACATAGAGTTTGTATTTTATCAACAAATTCTATGTCAAGACTGTCCGGCCTGAGGACAAATGTTAAATAAGAAAGCATTACAATTTTAAACAGGATGATTGGATATAATATTATCGTTTTAGTTGTTGTTTTTAACTCTTAATTAGCATAATTAAATGATTTATGGCTCATGTTATAGAATAACGTTGTTAATAGATTAATCTATCCAGGTTCGTAAGGAACATACATTTTTTAGCAAAACAAAGAAATAAATCAAACCTGCTCCGAGTGTACTGTTTATAGCAACCGGATAG
>JAFGTR010000035.1 GCA_016934055.1 Bacteroidales bacterium
CTGGTCTGCTGGTCTGGAAGTCGGGATTTAGGTATTCCTAAACTGCTAAACCGCTAAATCGCTTATAAGCATTCGCTTTTCACTTGTCACTCGTCACTATCTTTCACTTTTCACTTTCTAACGAATGCTATCTCATTAAAAAAATCTTCAGTGTCCTTCACGGAAATGTGTTTCCCGGGTGTATTCATTACAAAGCGCTTTTTTTATATGCACCGATTATCTCTCGAAGAACTGCTGGATCAATACCTGAACCGCCAGCTTAACCCTGAACAACGATGGGAACTCTCAGAACGTATGAACCAGGACCAGGACCCTGAACATGCCACTGCCTGGTTTTACCGTTTATGGGATGAGACCCGCCGGGGAAAAGCTGATAAAAGATCGGAAGCATCTTTTGCTCAGCTCAGAGAAAAACTGGAGCTGAAAGACGACGACCTCCGGTTCAGCCAGCCCATGGTTTATAAAACCCGGGCAGGATATACCGGTTTTAAAATCCTGATCCGCTATGCTGCAGTTTTCCTGTTGGCGTTCGGGCTTGCCTGGCTGATTTTCAACCCTGGCAGGATACCGGCTTCTTCAGCAGTTGCATCGAAAATCAATGTATTGACAGTTCCAAACGGTTCAAAGGGGTATCTATCCCTCGAAGATGGAACCAAGATATGGCTGAATTGCGGAAGCAGGATTTCCTACAATAATTTTTCCAATGCCCCGGTTCGTGAAGCCTTCCTGGAAGGTGAAGCCTTCTTTGACGTGCAAAAGGACAAGAAAAGGCCTTTCATCGTAAAGACTTCCGACCTCAGACTGGAGGCCCTCGGCACCTCTTTCAATGTCAAATCCTATCCTGCGGAAAGGATTACCGAGACCGTGCTGGTCACAGGGAAACTGCAGATCGAAGAAATCCGTGCGGCCCATTCCGGCAGCAAGCCTATAACGTTAATACCCAATCAAAAAGCCACTTTTTACAGCGAAAGCGGGAAGCTTGAACTGGAAAACAGACAACAGGATACCAGGGCAGAGTCCCGGATTTCTGCCGTGCAGCAGGTTATTGAAACGGTGGATCCCGAATTGTATACCTCATGGAAAGATGAAAAGCTTGTATTCAACAATGAACGGCTGGAAAGTCTGACGGTTAAAATGGAAAGATGGTTTAATGTGGATATTACATTGAAAGATAGTCTTTTGAACGATTATCGTTATACCGGGAAGTTTGAAAAAGAAAATATAGAACAGGCATTAAAAGCCCTTAAGCTGGCCACGCCGCTTGAATATCAGATTGATAAGGATAAAGTTACGCTTTACCTGGCGGGGATTGAAGAAGGAAGATCAAAGATCGAAGATCGAAGGCAGGGGGATTGAGATTTGGGGTATGGGATAAAAAAATCGGAAAATGCTGTCACATTTTCCGATTATAAAAATAGCGGCTTATGAACCATAAACCTTAAACCTGCGCAAATTTATGAAAAAACCTTATTATGTGTGCATTTTGTGTAAATTTCTGTGCAAAAGAAAAACGCTCTTAATTATGAAACTAACTACTGTACTGTTAACGGCATGTGTTCTGCAACTGAGTGCAGTCACATATTCCCAGACAGCCAGGCTTTCACTGGCCATGAAGAATACGCCGGTTTCAATGGTTTTTCAGGAAATTGAAAAGCAAACCAACTTCCGGTTCCTTTACCGGAATGAAATGGTGGAAGACCAGATTGTATCGGTCAATGCGAAAAACCTTCCCATTGAAAATGTGCTGGATCAGGCCCTGAAAAATGTGAGAGTTGAGTATACCATCCTTGACAACAATCTGATTGTCATCACGCCGACGAAAGAGGCTGTGACTGTTCAGCCGGCTCAGGTACAGGGTGTTGTGACTTCAGCAACAGATAATTTGCCTCTTCCCGGGGTCAATATTGTTGAGAAGGGGACGCAAAACGGTACGGTCACCGATGTTAACGGCCGGTATACCATTGCCCTCAGCAATCCTGATGCCATTCTTGTTTTCTCGTTCATAGGATATCTTAGCGAAGAGACCAATGTGGCTGACCAGACTGTCATAGATATCAGTTTAATTGAAGATATCCAGAAGCTTGATGAGGTTGTGGTTATCGGATACGGCACGGCAAAGAAAAGCGATCTCACCGGAGCTGTGGCATCAGTAACAGAAGAGACACTGAGAAGTTCTATTTCGACAAACATCGATCAGGCTTTGCAGGGCCGTGTGGCCGGTGTTCAGGTTACACAGAACTCGGGCCAGCCTGGTGGTGCTGCCTCTATCCGTATCCGTGGCGCCAGTTCCATCACAGGTTCCAGCGAACCACTGTATGTTGTCGACGGTATTCCCTTTCAGGGTGATGCCACACAGACTGCCGGTTTCGACTGGGCCGGCGGCGCAAACGGCCAGTCCAAGGTCAATCCGTTGTCAACCATCAATCCAAATGATATTGTCAATATAGAAGTTCTGAAAGATGCTTCGGCTTCAGCCATCTACGGTTCTCAGGCTGCAAACGGCGTTGTGCTCATCACAACCAAAAGAGGTAAAAAAGGTGCAGGCACACTTTCCTATAATATGTATTATGCATTACAAACCTTGCCAAAAAAGCTGGAAATGATGGATTTGCGGGAATTTGCCGATTACCAGTTACAGATTACGGATGAGCTTGGCTATGAGCCCAATGAGCGTTACCTCGATCCTTCGTTGCTCGGACCGGGTACCGACTGGCAGGATGAGGTTTTTGAGCCGGCATGGGCAAGCAATCACCAGCTTTCGGTATCGGGAGGCACTGAAAAAAGTGATTATGCCATTACCGGCGGATTTTATAAACAGGACGGCATCATTATCGGTTCAAATTTTAAACGCGTTACAGCCAGGATAAACCTGAATACACAACTTAAGGACTGGATTAAGGTAGGCGGAACTTTCGCCTATGCCAACACATCAGAAAAGATAACACTGAATGACGGAGGTGACGGTGTGATAATGAATGCCCTGCTGATGCAGCCCGACATACCGGTTAAGAATATGGACGGAGAATATGCAGGTCCCGACGTTACCTATGCCGGTTCAAATTATAACCCGGTTGCATTGGCGTTGTTGAGGAATAACAACCTCGACCGCGAACGTATTATGGCCAATGTTTATGGTAACGCCGATATTATTAAAGGATTGACCTTCAGGACGGAGCTGGGTTTTGATAACAATAATTCCATCAACATTGCATTTCATCCCACATACCAGTTTGGCGCCATCAAAAATGACGTTAACAAAATGCGGCAGCGCGACGAGAACAGCTTTTTCTGGATATGGAAAAGCTACCTGACCTATAACCTTACCCTGGCCGAAGTGCATAATCTTACAGCCATGGCCGGGACTGAAGCGCAGCGTTCGGAATGGGAAGGAACAGATATTACAAAGGAAAACTTCACATCAAATAATATCCATGTCCTGAGTCAGGGCGAAAATACAACATCACGAACAAACGGCTGGAAAGATGCTGCCAGCATAGTTTCTTACTTTGGCCGTTTTAATTATAATTATGCCGATCGTTACCTGGTGACTTTTACATTGCGTGGTGACGGCTCTTCAAAATTCGGGCCCAACAATAAATGGGGTTATTTCCCTTCAGGCTCTCTGGCCTGGCGTGTCAGCAATGAAAGTTTCATGAAGAACCTTGATTTCATTTATAATATGAAAATCCGTCTGGGATACGGTCTCGTGGGAAATCAGGCCATTGGAAATTATCTTTACGGCTCTTCGATGGTTACGCAGGATTCGCCTTTCGGAACCACCTATCGCATGGAAAAGATATCCAACCCCGATCTGAAATGGGAATCCACAGCCATGTATAATGTTGGCCTTGACCTGGCCATATTACAGGGGCGCATCGACCTGACCTTTGACTGGTTCAACAAACAGACTGATGATATGCTTCTGCAATTATCGGTGCCGAGTTACCTGGGAGGCTCCAACACATGGGAGGACATAGCCGCTCCCTTCGCCAACGTTGGCAGCATGGAAAACAAGGGATTTGAGTTCTCCGTTAATTCAAGAAATCTTACCCGCGGTAAAGTGACATGGAGCACGAACCTTACTTTTTCGCACGTGAAAAACAAGGTCAAAGAACTGGATGATGAATCAAAAATATACTGAGAAAGCCTTTACTGGTACAGCGAATTCCAGACAGTGACCATGACACGCACCGGCCAGCCCCTGGGTGTGTTTTACGGATACCAGACTGAAGGCATTTTTGAAAACGCTGATGACATAAGAAATCATGCTGTGCAGGTGGTTGATCCGGAAACGGTGACAGAGGAAAATCCAAACGGTGAGAACCTGGTTAACAAGACCACCGGCGTATGGATTGGTGATATAAAATTCAAAGACCGTAACAGTGATGGTGTGATCAACACAGAAGACCAGACCATTATCGGGGATCCTAATCCGGATTTTACCTTCGGATTGAATAACACCTTTTCATACGGCCCCGTTGACTTTTCAGTTTACCTGGCAGGCTCATATGGCGGTGATATCCTTAACTATTCCAGGGTTAACATTGAAGGTCAGACAAGCATATACAGCAATCAGGCTGCAACTGTCGCCGACAGGGCACGGTATACTTTAAATGACCCCAACGGGTCAGACACGGATCCTGATAATGTAATCCTCGCCAATCCCGGTACCGGCATGCCGCGTTTTGCAACCAACGATGTTAACCGCAATAACCGTATGTCTGATCGCTTCATCGAAGACGGATCTTACCTGAGAGTTCAGAATGTAAGCCTGGCCTATACCTTTCCGGCCCGGTGGACACAAAAGATCAAGATCAGCAGGCTGAGGTTGTACGTCAATGCCCAGAACCTGTACACTTTCACAAAGTATTCCGGTTATGACCCGGAGATAGGGGCTTTTGAGCAAAATGCCAAAAAGCAGAATATCGATATGGGCCGTTATCCGTCGCCACGGATGCTGACATTCGGTGTTGACATCGACTTTTAATTCTCCGGAGCATGATTGGTTAACCATCTGAAAACACAAGACATATGAAAAGAAATATAAAAAATATTGGTTTAACAGCCATGATGATCATCCTGGCTTCGTGCGGAGAGGATTTTCTCGATCTCACCCCGCAGGACAGGCTGACAGCCGATGATTTTTACAAAAATGAAGATGAAGTCAGGGCCGGAACAGCATCATTATACGGCTATCCCTGGTTCAGCTTCAATGATAAGTTTTTCTGGCTTGTGGGCGACTGCATGTCAGGCAATCTTTATTATACCTTCGATCAGGAAGGGCAGTTTTATTATTTCTCATTTAATGAAGGCAACACCTATATTTCATATGGCTGGAAAAGCCTGTTCAGGGTGATCTCCTATGCCAACTCAATCATCAATGATATGCCGCGTATTGCAGAGTTGAATGTTTCGCAGGAAGTCATTGACCAGGCTTTGGGTGAGGCAAGGTTTTTCCGGGCAGCAGCTTATTATATACTTGCCGAGTTTTGGGGCGATGTGCCCATCGTTGAAAATTCAACCGAACTGGTTACCGGCAATGAGATGATGTTGCCCAGGAATACCCGTTCAAGCATTTATGAGTTTATCAGGCGGGATCTGGAATATGCAGCTGAGAATCTGAAGGCTTCCGATGATGCCGGGCGGGTAACACAATGGTCGGCCAGGGCCATGCTGGCCAAGCTTTATATTACCATGGCACAGAACCTTAATGATGCCAGTTCAGCCTCATACTTTGCCAAAGCAAAGGAATATGCAGAGGATGTGATTGTTAACAGCGGCCATACGTTGATGACTGATTATGCTGATTTGTTTAAGATTGAAAACAACAACAATTCCGAATCGCTTTTCGCCCTGCAATTCATGAAAGGCGGTTATGCTCTTGGCAACAGCCGCAATGCCAACTGGGCCCGCAGCAGCATCATCGCTGACCAGCAATGGGGTGGGGGAAAGGGGACGACCATCGATTTCTTTAAATTCACCATCGACAGCCTCGATGCCCGGCGCAAATCCATTTGTATGACGCTTGGTGATTATTATCCTGAGATAAACAAGGCAGATGGTGGTTATACTTATAACTTCGTAACAGAAAACCCGGATAACCCCGATAATCCGCTCGAAAGCTATAATGAAACGCTTAACCACCTGAAGAAATATGTGGTGGGAAGTTCGGCTGATACTGACGGAAAAGTCGGTACCGACCAGGATGCGGCCATTAACCAGTATATGTTAAGGCTGGCCGATGTATACCTGATTTATGCTGAGGCTGTTCTCGGATCATCATATTCAACCAGCGATGCCACAGCTCTGGGTTATTTCAATGCTATCCGCGCACGCGGCGATCTCGATCCGGTTTCGGAGATTACCTGGGAAAGCCTTTTAAAAGAACGCCGGGTGGAGTTCTGCCTCGAAAGTATGTTCTGGTTTGACATTAAGAGGTATTATTATCGCGATCCGCAGGGAGCCCTTGACTACCTGAATAACCAGAAACGGCATTATGTTTACCGGCGCATTGAAGGCGACAATGATCCCAATGCATGGGACAGCTATATGATGGATACGGAACTGTTTGATCCCATCACTGTACATGAATCACAGATGTTTTTGCCTGTTCCGGCCGCTGAAGTCCTTGTTAATCCGTTGCTGGACCAGCCAGCTGTTGAATATCAGTTTGAATAGGAAATCATAATATAAAATACCTGAGAGATGAAAACAATAAGCCACCATATTTTGCTTCTGCTCATTACCGTTCTGTTTGCAGGAGCGCTCATAACATCATGTGATGATGAGGATGACGGAACGCCGGTGATCCATTATGTGAGGGTCACTAATCCCGAAAAATCAGATTCGTTGCTGACCGGCGCCTATATGGGTAACCTCATCGCCATCGTGGGAGAAAACCTGGGGGATGTGCAGGAATTATGGTTTAACGACCAGCAGGCCAATCTCATACCAACATATATCACAGATAACGCTATACTGGTCACGGTGCCGAGTTCAGTTCCTGATGAGATCACCAACACCATGCTGCTGATTTTTAGCGATGGCCGTGAACTGCTTTATGACTTCTCGGTGAATATTCCGGCACCCGTACTCAGTACCATCAGTTGCGAATATGTGCCTGACGGGGGGTCGGTAATCCTCACCGGGGACTACTTTTTTAATCCCACGGTTATTTTCCCCGGTGATGTGGAAGCTAAGATCCTTGAAGTTACAAAAACACAGCTGGAGGTGGAGGTCCCCGCGGGGGCAGGTTCAGGCCCGATCGTTGTAAAGACAAAATTCGGCAAGACAACCTCTCCGTTTTTCTTCCGTGACAGTCGCGGTGTCATTCTGGATTTCGATACTAAAATGGGGGCCGGCTGGCGGCCTGGTAATGTGCAAAGCACAAATCCCGATGGGGCATCGGGAAATTATGTGGCGCTAACCGGTGAGCTTAAGGCTGACTGGGACTGGGTTGATAACTACCTGGAAATGGATTTCTGGGGGCAGGCATCAGGTAATCCGGAAGGTCCTCTGTTTAAAGGTAACCCGGCTGATATGGTGTTTAAATTTGAGGTTAATGTGGTGAATGATTGGACGGGTGGCTGGATGCAGCTGATCTTCAGCCCATGGAGCAATGACGGCAATACTGTGAACAGTGATGAAAGTATTGCCAGGGCTTTATGGAGGCCATGGGAAGAAACCGGCAGTTTTAAGACTGACGGATGGATAACGGTGTCAATACCTTTAACGGAATTTAAATACAACCATACGATGACAAAGGATGATTTATCACTGGTTTACCCTGATAACTGCGGCAGCCTTACAATATTTGTCTGGGGCCTGGTACCTGAACCTTGTGATCTGCTGATTTGTATCGACAACGTGCGGATTGTTCCTGAATAAAAGTCTAATAGAAAAAGTAATTACCATGCATACTAAGCTCATTAAATACGCAAATTACGCACTGCCATTCGTTATAATATGTCTGGTATGTGCCGGCATGTTCCTGGGTTCATGTGAAAAAGAAGAGTCAGGTGATGAGATTACCCTTCTCAGCTGGGGTCCTTCACCTGCCTTGCGGGGCGGTGACCTTAAGTTTATCGGAGAGAATCTGGATAAGGTGACAGCTCTACTGTTACCTGACAGCGTTGGTGGGTCGGTTAATTATATTGAGGTCACTGAATTTAAAACTAAAACATCGGCATTGCTGGTTATTGTGGTTCCTGAAGAAACAGATGCCGGTTTGGTCATACTGAGAACACCTCAGGGTGATATTTCTCCGAAAACCATGCTGGGCATTTCTGAACCGATCTCTGTAGATACTCTGTATCCGGCCAGTATTCGCCCCGGAAGTGTTTTAACCATAGAAGGAGATTACCTTCACCTCATTAAAGCTGTCATCTTCACGCCCAATCTCACTGTAACCGAATTGAGCAGCCATTCCAAAACAAAAATTGAAGTGACCGTTCCTGTCAAGGCACAAACCGGTGTTGTCACGCTTTCTGACGGAGCTGCAGAACCCATACTTATTGAATCGTCCACGGCGCTTAATGTCATTCTTCCGGCCATTACAGCAGTTTCGCCTAATCCTGTTAAAGCCGGCAGCAATCTGACGATTACGGGTACTGACCTCGACCTGGTATCGACGGTTATCTTCGGCGGATTAAAAAAAGTCACATCTTTCGTCGGCCAGTCGGCAACACAGATGACAGTCACTGTGCCTGCCGATGCACAGGATGGGAATATAAAGGTGGTACCGGCCTCGGAGGTGGAAGTTGAATCATCATCGGCGTTAATAATGGTTGTTCCGACAATTACACATGTCACGCCGAATCCGGCCAAAACCGGAAGCGATATTACCGTAAAAGGATCTGACCTCGACCTGGTCACCTCAGTGGTGTTTGGCGGAGAAAAGACCGGTGAGATACAGACAGGCGGATCAGCAACCCAGATAACAGTCACAGTGCCGGTTGATGCAGTACCCGGTGTGGTCACGCTCAACACGGCTGCCAATAAAATGGTTGTCACGGCTGCAACACTTGATCTGGTGAAGCCTGCCATAACCAATATAACACCGCTGACCTTGCTGACAAAAGAGACTGTTACCATTACCGGTACAAACCTTGATATTGTTGATTCGGTTAAATTCACGGGTGGTCGTGATGTTGAGGTGTCAGGCGCCTCAGAAACACAACTTGTTGTCACCGTGCCGGCAGGGAGCCGTTCGGGGACTATTACCCTTGTTGCCACCAACGGCGATGAAGTGGTATCATCACAGTCGTTAACGCTTACACCGGCAGATGCACCTCAGATAACCGACATGCCCGTCTCTGCGGCACCGGGTTCAATGCTCAGTATAAAAGGTACAGACCTTGATTTGCTGAGTGAAGTCATATTTCCCGGCAATGTTAAAGCCACCATGTTTGGGCTCAAACTCGATACCCTGCTGGAAGTTTTCATACCGTTAAATGTTCAGCAGGGAACAGGAAACATAACTTTTGTGACCGTTGAGGGTGAACAGGTGGTGTCACCGGTAATAACCCTGCTGGGTATTGAACCGGTTGCCGATCCGGCCCTTATCATCAACGATTTTGATGAGACCGGGCACGACCTGACCTGGGATAACTGGGATGGTAATGTTGAACTCGGGAATGATCCGGCTATAGCCATATCCGGAAAATACCTCCATGGAATTAATGACAATCTGAGCAGCTGGAAATGGATATGGGGATGCAATCATGCAGAACTGTTTAAACCAACGGTGACCAAGGCTGATCATGAATTTAAGATGGATATCAACATTACCAGGCCTATTTCGTCCTCAACGACCATAAACTTCCAGATGGAATTTGCCGGGGTGCGTGTAGACCTCGGACCTTTAGGTGTCCCCAATCCTGATGGCAGTTATTCAACCACGGGCTGGATAACCATGACCTGGGACCTGTCGTCATTCAGCATTCTGCCTGAAACGGTTGGCGGTGACGGTGAATGGGGCCTTAACCTGGGTTCCGGAAGCGGTCTGGACATAACGGGGCTGTATATTGACAATATACGGTTTGAAGAGAAGTGAAGTGTGTCTGAACTAGGATTTATAGGATTTATAGGATTTATAGGATTAATGGATTAAAGGATTAATGGATTAAAGGATTTCTTCATAAAAATCCTGCAATCCATAAATCCTATAAATCCTAGTTCAGACAAATATTACAACACTATCGGATTTCCCATGTAAAGATCCAGTATTTTCAACTTGAAGATATATTCATATTTAGCCTGAAGCATACTTGATTTTGCTGCGATCAGGTTATTCTGTGCGATATTGTAATCCACCGAGTTAACCAACCCAACCTCGAGTTTCTGGCTTGTGTATTTAAAGGCTTCTTCATTGTAATTCACCGCTTCCACACTTGAATAATACTTTTCACGGGCAGCCTTTGCATCGGCATGGGCTTGTTGAACTTCCTTGTAAAGTGCCATTTTTGTCTGATCAAGCTGAACTTTATAATCCTCCATGTTAAGCTTTGCATTGCTGATGCTGTTTTTTACCTGTAACTGGTTAAAAATAGGTACTGTCATACCGACAGAAATGTGTTTCATGTTGTTATCTTTGAGCTGATCAAAGTATGGAGCAGCCTCCGGCCCATCAATATCTTTTTTATATTCACTGGATATACCGCTGTTGAGGCCAATGCTTGGACTTGCCATACCCCGGGTAATAGCGAGCTGTTTTTCCGAACTTTTAAGTGCATATTCTGCACTTTTAATCTGCGGCATGTTTTCAAGTGCTTTTGCATATATTTCCTCAACGGTTTCAAGAGGTGAAATTAATTCAATTTCAATTTGTTGAGGGACAACAATGTCAAATCCTCCTGATGAATCGAGATCCAGCAGTTGTGTGAGATTAAGAACAGCGATGTCAAGACTATTTTGTGTATTGATCAGGCTTGTTTTGTCATTTGCTTCCTGTGCCTTGATCTGTAGATACTCTCCCTGCGCCACGTTACCGACATCGAGCAGCTTTTTGGTGCGCTCTGATTGCATAGAAGTAACTTCAAGCTTGTTTTTTGCCACTTCCAGGAGCTCTTTGGAAAAAAGGACTTGCAGATATCCGTTGGCCAGTTCAATGGAAACAATGTTCTTTCGGGTCATCAGGTCGGATTGGGATTGAAGAAAGAGATACTTTTTTTGTTTTATTTCGTTCAGTGTCTGCAGGCCACTAAATAATGTTAATCGACTGTTTAATTGGGCACTCCCTGACCAGGCATTGTTTTCATATAAATCACCCTGGAAAGTGTACTTACCTGAACTGTAGCCATGATTTAAGCTTCCGTTCAGGTTGGGCAGTATATTAAAATAGCTTTGTGAATAGTTGTTTTTGTTGTATTGCACATTCAACTCCTGCCTTTTTATCTGAAGGTTATTCTCGTATGCATAATTGATGCATTCTTCCAGTGACCATTTTTTCTGAGGATATGCATTGGTAAAAAACAATACTGCCAGGAATAGGAAAAATATTTTTTTCATAGTTTACGGAGTTTATACAAAACATTAACTGATTATTATCTCATTTATTTTATTTTCTTACGATACAAAACCTGCACATGATCAGCATTTTCTGAGGGATTGAAGATCTGGATCAGCTCCCAGCTGTTATCATAGCCCTCAATCGCCTTTTTCAACCGGTAAATGCGGGCAAGAGATCTCTCAAGGGGTTCGGTGAGTGATGATAACGCGTCTTCCACCTCCCAGGGGAAAGATTCCACCCTGAAATCGTACTTTAATTTACGGCCTTGCAGGGTAACTTCCACCTCGGCTTTTTCATCTTCCTTCATATAAGGAACGGGAATGCAAAGCTCTTTCATTTGTTGATTGGTTGATTTTTTGATTTGTTGATCGGTTGATCTTTTTCTCTTGGTTCATCATTTTGTTTTTTACGCTGCATACAGGCTTCATGCTTTTGGTTATGTCATGCCTGCAGCGTTTTCTTTCCGGTTCTTCTTTCCCCGGACTGAAGGCCGGGGCTACAAACAGGCCGTCCCTCCGGGACTACAACTCTCCAATCCACCGTTCACTGTTCACCGTTTACCGTTCACCGTTTACCTTTTCCCCCCTCCTGTCTTTATTCTTTTATCTTTTGTCTTGATTCTTGGTTCTATAAGATCTGCCTTATATTCTCAGTGACAATATGCCCGTCAAACAGCTGAATGATACGGTGTGCTTTGTCGGCATCCGATGGTGAGTGTGTGACCATCACGATGGTTGTACCTTCATTGTTAAGCTCTGTCAGCAGATTCATCACCTCTTCGCCATTGGCTGAATCGAGGTTCCCTGTGGGCTCATCGGCCAGGATCAGCATGGGCTTTGTGACAACGGCACGGGATATGGCTACGCGTTGCTGCTGGCCTCCTGAGAGTTGCTGGGGGAAGTGCTTTTTACGGTGCGATATTTTCATTCTTTCAAGCACTTCAGTAACTTTTCTGCGGCGTTCAGATGCCGATACTTTCAGGTACAAAAGGGGCAATTCAACATTTTCGTATACCGTTAACTCGTCAATAAGGTTAAAGCTTTGGAATACGAAGCCAATATTTCCTTTTCGCAGGTTGGTGCGTTGTCTTTCCCTGTATTTGGATACTTCCTCGCCGTTGAAGAAGTACTTTCCATCGGAGGGATTGTCAAGCAATCCGATGATGTTTAGAAGCGTTGATTTTCCGCACCCTGAAGGGCCCATGATGGCAACAAATTCACCTTTTTCGACAGTGAGGTTCACCTTATTCAGGGCTGTGGTCTCCACCTCTTCGGTACGGAATACTTTTACGAGGTCAACAGTTTTAATCATATTGTTAAAGTGTATGTTATATAAATGGCTATTTCTTTCTGTTCCTGATAATCAGCTTGTCGTTATCGCCAAAGCTTTCATAACCGGAAACGATTACTTTCTCTCCTTCAGTCAGTCCTTCGAGTACTTCGTAATACGACGGATTCTGGCGTCCTATACGGATATTTCGTTTTACAGCTATATCGCCGGATTTGTCAATGACATAAATCCATTGCCCGCCGGTGCTCTGATAAAAACCACCCCGTGGTATCAACAGGGCATCTTCTGATTCGCCCAGCTCGAGGTGGATCCTTGCAGTCTGGCCGATCCTTATCTGAGCGGGGATAGAACTTGTGAATGCCATGTCAACGGCAAAAGTTCCGTTTTTCACTTCAGGATAGACCTTCACGATACGAAGTGTGTGTTTACCCCCGGCAAAGGTGAAATCACCGTTGAGGCCTCTTTGGATGCGGGCAATATAATGCTCGTCAATTTCGGCACGCATTTTATATGAATCAAGAATATTGATGGTGCCAATGCGGCTGCCGTAGTTAATCACCTCGCCCACCTCGGGATTCAGGGTGGCAAGTTCACCATCGACCGGAGCTGTTATCTCAAGGTTTTCAAGTCTTTTCCTTGTAAGCATGAGGTTTCTCTGCATACGTCCGATTGACTCTTCATCAGAGCTTACGCGTGTGATCATATATATGGAATCGCGCCTGTGTTTTTGCTTTTGCAGGTCGAGCTGAAGCTTTGCTTCTTCATAAAGCTCCTTTGATACCTCATAGTCTTCCCTGGATATATGATTGCCGGCCAACAACTTTTCGTTGTTGTGAAACTGCCTTTCAAGCTGCTTCAGACTATACTGGAGCTGCAGGATAAGCGAACTGGTTTGTATCTTCTGATTCTCGAGATTAATACGGGTGGTTTTAAGATCATTAATAGCTCTTGAAACATCAGCCTCGTTGCTGGATATATCAAGCAACAAATTATAATTGCTGAGGCGTATGATCACATCTCCTTTTTTAACCATGCTGCCTTCCTCGATGAGGATTTCTTCCACTCTTCCGGCTTCAACGGCATCAAGATAAATAGTCTTTATAGGTTCAACGGTCCCGTTTACTGAAATAAAGTCCTGGTATTTATCATGGATTACAGTTGCAACAGTGAATTTTTCCTCGTCTACATTAAGTTTTGTGCTTTTGTCGCCGAAAAGCATTTTAACGATCAGGAGTATAAAAATGACTGTGAACAGTCCAATCCAGATATATTTTCGGGGTATGCCTTTTTTCTCAATTTTTCTGTCCATTGCATCCATGCGGGAGAAATTCTGTAATGGTTAATTCATAAGAATTTTAACATTTATTATGCCAAAAATAATAAAATTATGAATCTCAATGAGATATATGATAAGAATGGTGACTGTCTTTATATCCTTTTGTACGAATATGTTACAAAAACAGTACGATTTCGTACAGTCAACAAGCCACAAACAAATTCAGAACCAATAAAGAACAAAAGCAAAACAAATTTTTTTATGCCACCAAAACACCAAAACACAAAATTACAATGTACTGTCGTTTTGCATCAGATCATATTCTTTGGTGCATTGGTGTTTTAGTAGCTTGCATTTTAAAAAGTCATTGTAAACACCGTTTCTTTGTCCTGTTCCGAATGGGCTGTTATGGTAGCATTGTGCAACCTGAGGATCTGTTTTGAAAGGCTCAGTCCGATACCCGATCCCGATGGCTTTGTGGTGAAGAACGGGATGAATATCTTATCCAGAACATCTTTCAGGATTCCCGGACCATTGTCTGAAACCTGTAAGGTCACATGCCCTCTTTTGTTTAAAAAACCTGACAGCCTGATTTGTGCATTGGGCCGGTTTGTCAGGGCATGGATGGCATTCTTCAACAGGTTAATCAAAACCTGTTCCATAAGTTGTTCATCAGCGGTAACCTGGAGTGATTCGGGCTCCACATGTATAACAAGTTCAATATTGTTCCTTGTCAGGTCGTCATCCAGCAATTTCGTCGTATTGTTGAAAAGTTCAATGACGGAACAAACCTTGAAATTGGGTTTGGGAATCCGGGTGAGGTTACGGTATGTGTTCACAAAATGAAGCAGTCCAGTGCTTCTTTTGTTAATGGTTTGAAGAGCTTCCTGGATTTCATTCACCGATTCCTTGTCGAAATTGACATCATGTGCATCATATTGTGAGTTAACGGCTTTAATCATGAGGTCGAGTGTGGAAGACAATGAGGCAATGGGTGTTATCGAGTTCATGATTTCATGTGTCAGCACCCTTATAAGTTTCTGCCAGGCTTCTGTCTCCTGTTCTTCCAGAACAGTCTGAATGTCTTTAATGGTTACAAGGTATATAAGCTTGTCTTTGATTTTAATGGTCGTGGAGTAGATGGCCAGCTGAAGGATATCATCTTCATCCTGGACCTTCACCAGTTTGTTTTCGCCCGGTTTGATGTTCAGCAAGGTGTTAACCAGTTCAACACTGAGAGTTTCAAGAGCTTTAATATTTTTAATGGAAGACACCTGGAAGAGCTTTTTTGCAGCTTTGTTGATCAGCTCGATGTTGCCATCTGTAGTATAGGCAATCACACTGACATCGATGTTCTGGACGATGGTTTGCAGATAATGGAAATTCTCTTCTTTTTCAGCCCTCACCTTCTGAAAGTCTTCCATCACCTCATTAAAGGCTTTGTTGAGTTCATCGAAGGTACCGCCCATCCCTTCCATATTGAAAGATCTTGTGAATTCAGAGAAACGTATTGATTCGAGAAAACTTGTGAGTTCGCGGTTGGTTTTGTCTATGAATCTTATAAGGGAAGCTATCTGGAATACTATCAATACACCAGTAATGACGGGAGCGATAAAGTATTTTATCTCCAGGGTGAAAAAGAAAAGGAAGGTGCATGCGGTCAGCAAAATCACCCTTATAATAATATTGATCCTGTAATTTTTAAAGACCATATTTTTCCATTCTCCGGTACAGGGAAGTACGGGTAAGCCCCAGCTCCTGTGCTGCCTGGGTAATATTCCCCTGATTTTGTTTCAGAACTTTCCCGATAATTTTTTGCTCAATCTCATCCAGGTTATAAGTTTCAAATTCCAGTTCATCTGATCTTTTCCTGGGCGTGGCCAGAACAAAATCTTCGGGCTCGAGAATCTGGGTGTCAGTCATGATAACAGCCCTTTCAATGGCATGCTGAAGCTCCCTTACATTGCCTGGCCAGTTATAATGCATGATCTTTTTTATGGCAGCTGAGTTGATGCCTTTGATGGTCTTCTTATATTTTTTGGAAAAAATTTTCAAAAAATGATTGGCCAGCAGGGCAATATCATCACCCCTGTCACGCAATGGCGGCAAATGAATCTCGATGGTGTTTATGCGGTACAGCAGGTCCTGTCTGAATAAGTTGTTGCTCACCATATCATATACATCGTTGTTGGTGGCGCAGATAAGCCTAACATCTACCGGCAAGGATTTATTTGATCCGACGCGGGTTACCTCCCTGCGTTCAATGGCGGTCAGCAGTTTTGTCTGCAGCGGAAGGGTGAGATTCCCGATTTCATCAAGAAAAAGTGTGCCCTTTGAGGCAATTTTAAAACGGCCCGGCTTTTCCTTCCTGGCATCTGTGAATGCGCCTTTTTCATGACCAAACAACTCACTTTCAAACAGGGTTTCGCTGATGGAACCCAGGTCAACGCTGATGAACACTTCGTCATGACGGGGTGAACTACGGTGCAATGCCCTGGCAACAAGTTCTTTACCAGTTCCGTTCTCTCCCAGGATCAAAACGTTCGCGTCGGTCTGTGCTACTTTTTTAATTGTATTAAAAACTTCCTGCATCTGAACCGAGGTGCCGACAAAATCGGTAAATGGCTTGTCCATTACCGCGCTCATCTCTATTTGCTTGACACGCAGCTCGTCGGCTTCAAGCCTCGACCGGCGCAGTTTTATCGCTGAGGAAATGGTGGCGAGCAGTTTTTCATTCTGCCATGGCTTAAGCACAAAATCAGTGGCACCCGATTTAATGGCCTTTACAGCCTTTTCCGCATCGCCATATGCTGTAATAAAAACAACCACCGACTTGGGATCCAGTTCGAGTATCTTGCCCAGCCAGTCGAATCCTTCCTGACCACTGATGGCATCTTTGGTGAAGTTCATGTCAAGCAGGATCACATCGAAGTATTCTTTCGAAAGCAAATCGGGCAGGGTGTCGGGACTGTTCAGCGTGGTGATCTTTTCGACATGCTGTTTCAATAACAGCTTCATGGCAAACAGGATGTCTTCGTTATCATCAACGACCAGTATTTTTCCCAATTTTTCCATCATTGTTCAATCATTATAACAAAAACAAATGTAGAGAAATAGTTTGAAATTTTGGGGAAGGACTTTTATGTAACTTCCAATTATTATACTGACAACTAATATTCAATTACATAACATATTTTCTACTCTTTTGTCTGCCACACAAAAGAGTAGCAGAAAAAGTCACCACGGCTGAAAAAATCAGGCTCGCACTTGTCGCATCCCGATGAAATCGGGATCAACGCTTACATAAGCCGTGCGACCTGATTTTCTGCGCCAGCCGTGGGCTTCCTTACGCGCAAAGCCATTAATTGAAAAAGCATTTTTTGGCGAATGAATTATCAGTGATGGGATAAAAGAATCTAAATGCTTATGGATTGATGGATATGCATACTGTCACAAAAAACTTTACATTTTGTCATTCTTTGTTTTTAAATATATTTGTCTTAATAACACCCCGCCGGGGTATCATATCCGGAATAGAATCTATTTGTTTCCTGATGACAAAAGTGTATATCATCCTGCTAATAATGCTCTTCCCGGTGAGGGTTCTGACTCAGTATATTACAACCGATACCCTCTATGTTGATTTTGTCCCGGATACCCTTGTGCCGGTAAACTATGTCGTTTCAGGGGTGACCGATAACCGCCCTGTTCCTCCCGGCCTTATCAGTTATACCAAAAAGACAAAATATCTTATGCTCCCGGTTGACCAGGCTTTGCATACCCGTGCAGATCTTGCAGATATCCTTTTAAGAGGATTTCAGCAGCCGTCTTCACCACTGGATACCTTATTACTGGGGATCAACACTTTTATTATTGACAGGTACAAGGGGTATTTAAAAAATCCTTATATCCTGAAGGCTGATATTCCGGTTTACAGGCTTTCAGCAAATGATACGCTGTATGCCGGAACGCTGGTCTATAACTATGAATATCAGCCTCCCCGGAAGAAAAAGAAAACGGTACAAGTATATGAACAAATCCTGGGTAAATGGCATACAGAATTTAAAATGGATATGATGATCACCGCAGGATATCTGCATGATCATAATCCGGCCCCGGAGAATCTGGTTGAAAAATCGCTGAAGAAATCCCATTTCCTGCATTTACAAATAGGTGCAGTGACAGGCCTGCATTTCTGGCAGCTGGAAGGCGAATTGTATTTTACACGGCCCGAGACCGGAAAGCGGCAATTGTTTCTGGGAAGCATTGTACGGTATCAGCATACTGACGATTTTGAGATGATCGGCTTTGGGAAAAAAGCAGAACATTTTTCAACAAGGATTGATGATAACTGGACTTTTGATATTGCGGCGAATGTGCTGGTAGGATTTTTAAAATGGAAGGATACGGAAAATATAAAACTGTATCAGATTCCTCAATTCTCGCTTTCTTCTTTCCAGACAGCAGGCTTTAACCGGAAGAATGCCGGCGGGATACAGCTCAGGGCTGGCCTCTTTGAAAACCTTTATTATGTCATTGAAATGAAACCGAAACTCCAGGCCGGCATTTACCTGGGTGCCGGATATAAGTTTTAACCGTTATGAAAAACAACGTCATCAACATATACAAATTTCTGATTTTATTCATTTTGCTGAGTTTATCCCCGGCAATGAAGGGACAACTCATGACGATCTCAGGCTATGTATCCGATGTACACACAAGGGAAACATTGATTGGTGCCACCATCCAGGTAAAAGGCGATCATAAGGCTGCCATAACCGACGGGAATGGTTTTTTCAGCCTGGCCGGATTCAGAAAAGGAGAATACACCCTGGTCATTTCACATCTGGGATATGCACCGGAAGAAGTTGATGTTGACCTGGAAAACAGGGGTGTTGTGCTGACCAGCATTCATCTCACCCCTGTTCCTCTTTCGCTGGAAGAGGTTTCGATCGTGGCTCCAAGAGGCAATGAAGTTGCCGACCGCACAGTGGAAGCCAGTCATATTCAGCTTACACCCAAAATGATCCAATCCATTCCCACGGCCGGCAAGGATGTGTTCGCCGCGGTTAAGTACCTCCCCGGGATTGACAGGACTGAGCCGTTTTCACCTTTGTATACCGTGCGTGGCGGTGATCCGGGAGAAAATGCCGTGATGCTTGACGGGGTGATGATCTACAACCCATATCACTCTTCCATCACCTCAGGCATTTTCAATACCATGACCATCAAGAATGTCGACCTGTTGGTGGGAGGTTTTGGAGCGGAATACGGGGGCAGAAACTCTTCTGTTATGTATATTACCACCATCGACGGTAATCCCAATGAACTCCACGGCGAAATAGAACCCAGTACTTTTTATTCAAAGCTCTTTCTGGAATTCCCTGCAGGAAAAAATGCCTCGATGATGATCGCCGGCCGCTACCTGTATGACATCGTCAGCAATTTCATTTTTCAAACCCGGAACTATTTCTATGATGTCAACCTGTCGTATACCAACCGTATCAATGACCGCAACCGTATCACACTGAAGTATTTTGAATCAAAAGATTATACAGGGTATAATTTCAATACCTTTTACCGGTATTTTGGCAATACTTTTAATACAGACATTTATGATAATTTTGAGCTGGAACAGCGCAATGACTGGAAAAACAGGGCTGGCACGCTTATACACAAACTCATCGTATCCCCCGGCGTATATGTGAGGACACAGGCGTATTACTCTTCACACTGCTCCAAGAATTATTCCGGCCTCGATTTTCAGCTGGCTCTTCCGGAAGATGACGGAGACACATTGCAGATGGAATGGCAGTCGAAAAACCATCTTGGGAGTGAGATTGTCGATATGGGCCTTAAGTCGGCAGTCTCGGTTAAGCTGGCTAATTTCAGCGAATTACATGCAGGCGTTGAATACAATAACTTCGCATTCAGAAACAATATTGTGATCAATGATATTGATAACGGTTCGTTTTCACGCTATCCTTTACTTATAGCATTTTTTGCTGAAGATAAAATAACGGCAGGCCGGTTCTCAGTCAGACCCGGCGTAAGGATTACCAACTATAACAAAGGCCAATGGCTGGTTGAACCCCGTTTCAATGCTGCCATTCAACTGCCCGGGCGTATCAGGCTGAAACTTGCCTATGGTGAATACCTGCAGTATATTATCAGTATGAATTCCGCCGAGATCGAGATGACACAGATCGTGGATTATTATTATCCTTTATGGGATAAGGAACCCAGTAAATCGGTTCATTATATTGCCGGTGTTGAAAAGAGCCTGGGCCCTTCACTTTTTGTTTCTCTTGACGGGTATTACAAAGAGATCCCGAGGGTCTATGCCTTCGATATGAACAACTATTATGGTTTTTCTGAAAGAGTTCAGCAGGGCACCGGTAATGCCTATGGTTTGGAATTGCTGGTCAACGGAAAGGTCAGGAACGTCTCAGGATGGATGTCTTATAGCTATGCCAGGGCCACAAGGCAATTCCCGGGTTCTGAGATCAACGACGGCAAAGCTTACGATTTTGATTATACACGACCCCATACTTTTAAAACAGTGCTTACCTACCAGATGACCCCGGCTTTTGCTTTAAATACCTCGCTGGTCTTTCTTTCCGGCAATAAAAGGAGTATTGAAAACACGCTTCAGAGTTATTACTATTATGATCCTGTCAGTAACCGGACGGCTTTTTTCCCTCTTTACACGACCAATAAAAAGAACAATGCGCGGATGCCGCCGGTGATCAACCTTGACCTGGGTATCAGAAAGGAGCTTCTCACAGGTTTCGGGAAAGATCTGGCTGATTTTTTTAAGGCTGACGAGTCGTACGCTACGGTGACGATACGGAACATATTGTTTTTATACCGGAATGCTGAATTCTTTATACCCTCGGGGGGCCTTCCGGGGTATGAGGACAAGTATATACCTTTTGGGTCGAATTATTTGCCATCAGTGGGTTTTAGTTATACTTTAAAATTTTGAGCATATGAAATACCTGAAATTATTGGTTACAGTTTTAGTGCTCGTATGGCTGACAGGTTGCAAAGATGTGGTTGACTTTTATCTGGGCGTTCCGCTTCAGCCCGCTTTCGATGAAGACAGCTTTGTTCCCGGACTAAACATTTTCGGGATTATAAGGCCCGATGCAACCGGTGTTTACAATAATTCCTTCATTCAGTTTCAAAAGGTCATTCCTGCCGTAGGTTACACCGACAGTCTGGATGTCGGGACCGTTATTGTGAAAGTTGAGAAGGACAATGATGGCATATCACCGGTGGATTTTCTTCTCACCGATCACCATGGCGTTTTCAGTGAAGAGGTTTACAGGCCTGACACACCATTCAGCCCAAAGGCCGGTGATATCTTTATGGTTGAATGTGTTTATCCGGAGTTGCCTGTCCTGTGCGCCACAACCCTGGTGCCCAATCCACCTGTTCTGTTGTTGAACACACTTACGGAATCAAACCGTTCACTTTCTTTTGAAATACAGGTTGATACCACCATCCATATGATCGATATCTATGTGTATGCGGGAGGTTTACCGGCAGGTTTCCGGCGGCTTCCCGGAGAACAGGATGCCAATACATCCGTGTTGTTTACTGATCTGCCCGGTGCGGTTGACAGTATGGATATATACAGTTATGATGAAAACATGGCCTTGTATTATATGACCGCCAATACCTCGCTGAATTTTAACAAATACCGTGAATCCTTCAGCACCGTTGAAAATGGCTATGGCGTCTTCGGCGCCCTGAACCACGCAAGGTTTTATTTACGCTGAGCAAAGACCTGACAGCGTCTGTACCGGGAATCCAAAAGCCGAAAAGAAATGCCTGCCAGACCTGTCAGTGTCTTTTTTGGGAGTAGTAATAATAAAACCTGTAAACACTGACAGGTTTTACAAACACTGTCAGGTTTCCTGTGGTTGAAACACTGACAGGTTTTACAAACACTGTCAGGTTTATTGGGAAATGATATGCGTTTACTGAAAATTTTGTACATTTATCTCACCCTGGTTTTATGTCGTCAAATATATTTTTTACGGACAGACGATTAACCTATAATCATTATGAAAAATTCTGATCCTGAAGAACAGGATAATATCATCAGGGGTTATCTGCAAGGGGAAGCCCGGGAATTTTATCTGATTACAAAATGGATTGAGCAGGTTGTGAACCATTACAGCTGGGGACTGAATTATTTTAGTGAAGATATTATTCAGGAAGTAAGATTAAAGGTTTTTGTCAATTTGAAAGACACAAATTTTAGAAAGTCTGCTCAATTAAAAACTTATGTTTACCGTATTGCTAAGTATACCTGTATCGATTTTCTGAGGAAAGCAAAAGCGGGCACAGTTGAAAATTTGGATTCACTGGAAATAGCAGAAAAAAATGATGCACTTGGCGATCTGATCTCCCGGGAGAAAGAAAATATTCTTAAAACGATACTGAAAGAAATTGCTGAACCCTGCAGAGAGATCCTCCGCCTGGTTTTCGGTGAAAAATTACCATACGGTATGATAAGCAAATTGCTGAATATTGCAGAAGGTACCGTAAAATCAAGAGTTTCAAGATGTATTTCAAAAGCAATAGAATTAAAAGAAAAATATTGGAACGATTCAAA
>JAFGTR010000180.1 GCA_016934055.1 Bacteroidales bacterium
ACAAACAGTACGCTCCTATGGAGCTTGGGTTGATGGTTTGCTTTTGTATTGCTACAAACAGGATGCTCCTACGGAGCTTGGGTTGATTAATCTATTAACGACGTTATTCTATATAAGAGCCCGGTCCGATCCCTATTAGGTATTAGGTAAGGCTACCTATTAGGCTAAGACCCCTATTAGGCTATTAGGTTATTAGGTATTAGGACTGTTCAGCAGAAGTAAGATATAAATTCTCATTCAAGAGATCTGATATAACGATCAACTGCTTTTTCGATTTTGTTTTTAACCTCTTTCCATTGAAGGTTTTTCTCTTTAACAATTTCCGGCCAGTCATTCAAATCAACATCATCAAAATAGGTCAGACTTTTAAGGGCATGAAAGCTATTTTGCAGTAAGTATTTTTTTTCGAAAAAACCAAGCATCGCATCAACGGAGAATTTGTCTAAAAGAAAATAGATGTCGATGAAATCCTTTACTCTTGTTCCATCAAGAGATATTGCATTGATTTTCATTGCACAAATGTCCTTAACGGATGCTATATGGATTCCATCAATACATACAGGCTCTTCAATCATATTATATTGATGTGTCAGTATATCAACTTTAATGTTGTTGACAGAACCTTTAAGGGTATTATCTTCCATATAATCTAATTCGAATTGGAAATCCTGTTCAAGTTTTTTCAGCAGAGAATCAGTATTAAATCCTTTCTGTGAAAAAAGATCGATGTCCAGAGAAATCCTGGTATCATAAAATAAAGATAAAGCTGTGCCGCCGACCAGCACAAAATCCTTTAAATATTCCTTGGCCTGAAGCGCTTTAATTAACCTGATGGTTGATTCATCGACAGTTTTCTGGTGTAACATGTAAAATCGGACTTTTTTAAACTGTAAAATTTACAAATAAAGCTTAGCGTTTTCTTATCAAGTGAACCTGACTTTTTAAGTGTTTCAGCAATAATATTTTTATCAAAAACCTTCACCAATTGTTTTAATTCAAAAAGGTTCCCTCTTAAAAATACTCTTTCAATAATAAGCCTTTGGTGTTTATGAATTTCAACAGACTGAAGGTCCACATCCCAAAAAAGAGTTTTACGAAGTGTAAGGGTGATATCGTTACTTTTAAGTGCTATTGTCTTTAAACTTCCCATAACATCTGATAATGAACCATAAAGATACAAAAAATGTATGATATGGTAAATGTTTTAAATACATTCTTTCAACAGTTCAAATTCGACAAGTTCCAGAGGTACAGCTGATTTTTGGTTTTTAGGTTTGTGTTTTAATGATTTTAAAGCAGATTTATGCTTTTAGCGATTCCGGATATTCCTGTATCTCCTTATTTTGTATAAGTATGTAAATCAAATGAATAGTCTAAATAATCGGTCGATTTTTTAGACTGCTTATTTTTCGAATAATTTGTTCAGGGATTCTTTTTCTTCCGATTCAGTATACTTATGAATAAATTCTGTGGGGGCCATCCCGAAGTATTCTTTAAAATTATTGGAGAAGTAGGAGTGTGAGGAGAATCCGACCTTATAGGCAACATCCGAGATGTTTACCTTATTATTAATGAGCAGATAGGCAGCCTGTTTTAACCGTATGGAGCGAATGAGGTTACTGGGAGAAGTATTGATGTTCTCCTTCAGTTTCCGGTTCAGGTGTACCCGGCTTAGCCCAGCTTCCCGGCTGAGATCATCAACACCGAATTCAGGGTTTTCGATATTTTTCCGGATGGTTTCTATCACTTTGGCGATAAGGCGGCTATCGGGTGAACTCACCTTAATGCTGTCAAAATCGGGGTTAACATTGGAGCGGTATTTATTCCTGATCCTCTCACGCGTTTGTATCGCCTGGGCAAGGGTACTTTTCAGCAGATCAAGGCTGAAAGGTTTTGTAAGGAAATGGTCGGCGCCACTTTCAATACAGTGACGTTCATTCTCTTCGTCCGTTTGCGAGGTGAGAATGATCACGGGCAAATGGTTGGTTTCCGGGTTTTTCCTGATTTTCCGGCAAAGCGAGATCCCGTCTTCCTCAGGCATGATCAGATCAACAATGATGGCATCGGGTAACGTTGTGGAAATCACCTTCCATGCGTCAATGGCATTATTACAAACTTCAACTTTGTACTTGTCAAAAAGCTCCATTCTTACATATTTACCCAGATCAATATCATCATCCACAAACACCAGGGTACGTTTCGACTTACTTTTCTTTGAAGCAGTAATACCCTCTTCGTCCTGAGGCAGTTCAACAAAGTCTATTTCCTGAGACAGTTCAAGATCCCTCCGGATTTTCGTATAAATGTCTTTGCCGGATTCAGTGTCAGCCATTTCTTTTTGGGACAAATGCTTATTTGTAAGTGGGATATAGGCAGTGAAAACGACTCCGTTTTCTGTATTGGCTGCTTTTATTTTCCCATGGTGCAATTCAACAATCATTTTTGCCAGGTGGAGTCCGATACCGGATCCGCCCGCTGATGTGCTATTGCTGCTTTGATAGAAACGGTCGAAGATACGTTCCGTTTCGCCTTCCTCTATTTTGCTTCCGGAATTCTCGATACTGAGCTCAATATAGTCGGTAATATTATGGGATAAACCAAGTTTTGCGTTATTCCTCTTGGTATCGAGGCTGATTAAAATATAACCATGATCGGGAGTAAATTTGAAAGCATTTGACAACAGGTTAAACAGAACCTTATCGAAATTTACCTGATCGATCCAGACTTCCAGCGATTCAAAATTTGATATCAGCCGGAAATCAATATTCCGCAGTATGGCCAGCTGTTCAAACGACTTTATAATATCATGGATGAAATCAATCAGATCGGTTTTCTGAAATTGCAGTTTGAGCTGATGGTTATCGACTTTCCGGATATCCATCAGCTGGTTCAGTAACCTGAGGATCCGGAGTATGTTACGGTACATTAAACTGAACACTTCTTTCCGTTTGCTGTCGGTTTCCGTATCTTTCATCGATTTCAGGGGGGTCATGACCAGGGTGAAAGGGGTACGGATCTCGTGGGTCAGATCGGTAAACATACGAAGCTTCATTTCCTTCTTTTCGAGTTCCAGCCGTTCCTGGATGCGATTTCTTCTTCGTTTCAGAAAATCAATGAATGCCCATACCATGAACGCAAGCAAAGCCAGGTAGATAAGATAGGCCCATGCCGATTTATACCATGGAGGCAAAATCCGGATATGGATATGGTTATATACTGTGTTCTGATCTTCTGACGATCCATCGAAGAAAGCTTTCACACGAAAATTGTAAGATCCTTCCGGAAGATTGGTATACGTTGCCCGGCGGTTGTCGGAACCGGTAAACCGCCATTCGCTGTCAAATCCTTCGAGCATATACCCATATACCACCTTTTGCGGATTGGCATATTCCAACACCGAAAATTCCAGTGAAAATACATTCTGGCTTTTCTTCAGCGTGATCTGTCGCGCCTGCGAGATATGCCTGTCAAGTATGTTTTTATTGCCCTGAGATTCATTATAATTCACATCCTGATTAAGAACTGTAAGCTGTGAGAAATATATTCCGGATTGAAGCTTTTCTTCACATTTTATGTTGTCCGGATAGAATGCTGTAATGCCGTTAATACCACCAAAGAACAATTTCCCGTCGCTGTCCCTGTAACTGGCTTTGTTGATAAATTCATTATCCTGCAATCCGTCGTATGCATAAAAGTTTTTAGAAGTCGTGGACTGTGCATTAAACCTTGCTAAACCATGAAGGGTACTGATCCATAAAATGCCATTCGCATCTTTTTGTACTGCGCATACCTGGTTACTGGGCAAACCTTCATCTTTGGAATACAAAATAAGCGTATCGTTCTCTTTTTGATAATGGAACAAACCGTCGGATGAACACAACCACATGGAACCCTCTTCATCCTCAAGCATTGCGTTTATGCTGATCCCCTTAATCCTGTCGGCCAGAGGAACGGTTAGCTCATCACCGTTCTTTGTGTTGTAAACGCCGACGCCTTCAGTATGCCCCACCCATAGATTCCCCGATGCATCGAGACAAAGCGAACTGATCCATATCAGCCTGTTTTTTTCGGGAAAGTTTTCCAATAAGAGGTCCGGAAAGGATAAAACCTTAACACCATGTCCTAAGGTTCCCAGGTAAAGCTTGTCGTTTTTTTCGTCGAAAACAGAACAGGTCACTTTTTGCAGTTCAGGACTGTTGCTGTATGTTTTAAATCCACTGCGCTGATTGTGGCAGGTAACACCTCCCATATAGGTTGAGATCCACAACATACCCCGTTTATCAGGGGTTATGGAGAGGATGGCATTGTTGGGAAGGGGTGTATTGTCTTTTGTATAACGATAATTGCTTCCGTCTTCCAGCATTTTAAACAGTCCGCCTCCATCCGTACCCACCCATAGGGTACCATTATGATCACGGGTAATGGAGGTTACACAGGCCAGGTTTACGCTCATAGAACCTTTTGATGCCGATAGCTTTATATATTCGAAGTCGTTAGTCGACCGTGGGATAATCAATAATCCCTTTTGATAAATACCGGCCCAGATGTTTCCCTGTGCATCCTGCATAATGGAGTGCACTTTGCAGTTATCGAGATCAATAGGGGCATACCGGAAATCGGGTTTTACAATTTCTTCGCTTTCCCGGTCGAATTTTTTCAACCCGGTGTCCTCAGTGCCCACCCAGATGTTGAATTCGTTGTCATTCCCTTCCTTCGTTTCAGCCAGCAATGCCCGGATGCGAATGGTGGATGAGGACGTTCCCCTGGGTCTTCGGATGGCGCCCAGTGACCGGTCATAAATGAAAAGTCCATGGTTGTGCGTGCCGATCAGCAAAATCCGATGAACCGCATCTTCGGTAATAGCTGAAACGACAAACTTTTTAGACTGTTCTTTCAATGCAGGACTCCACTGCAATTTCTCGATTTCTTTTTTTTGAAGGTTGACCCTGAAGAAATTCCCTTGTTCGGCATGTGACCATAAAAAACCTTCATGATCGATAAATAATGTCCCCACGTAATTTGTTCCGTATATTTCTTTTAAAGACCGGGTGATTTCAGGATCGATCTGATGATTTTTCAGGTTGTACACAACTACACCCAGTCCGGCAACAGACACCAGCAGTTTTCCATGTTCCCTGTCTTCGGTAATCGATGTAACATAAGGGGTACTTGTAAATGAAGGACATTGAAGCGGAAAATCCCTGAACGTATTATTCTCACGGTTGTATATCTGCAATCCATTGGCAGTGCCGATCCAGGTTGTTCCCCTGCTATCCGTGAAAACTATCTTAACCAGGTTGTTGGCAAGTGTTTCTGTCTGGTCAGGATTGTGCCGGAAGGTAGTGAAACGCATTCCGTCGAAATAGCTTGCCCCGTTTTCTGTGGCGATCCAGATATAACCGTAATCGTCCTGAGCGACTTTATGGATCAGGCTGTTGGGCAGGCCCTGCTCCGAATTATAAAAACGGATCCGCTGTCCTTGTATGGATAAGGGTACAAATACCAACAGTAATCCTGTAACAAAACCGGTCAGGTTTTGAATTGCGGTCTGCCTGTTTAAATATGCCTGTATCACCCTAAATTATCATGAAAAGGCTAAATTACCTAAATTCGCGGTAGATAATATGTCAGGAGCCTAAAAAAAAGACTATGGAACTGATAATATGTTATCAGTATTCATCAGAGCTTAATCACCATCTTTTTGCCCAGGTAGGTTACTGTTTTATCATAATTTTCAGCTTCATCTGTTATTTCTGCTCCCCGGCCTTGCTCAACCCTAACAATATTGAATTTTCGCGCCGGGAGCATTCCGCGGAATGAGCCTTTCCGGTCGCCGATGGACAATGTTTTTCTGGCCTCGTCCCAGGTGAATGTAAGGGTTGAATACGCGCCATTTTCGTAGTTGTAATTGTCCCCTTCGTCTTCATACAATGTGAATTCACCGTTAGCACCGGGATAAATCCGTATTTCCAGTTCATCCCATTTTTTCTCCGTGGCATATTGTACGTCAGGACCGAAGGGAAGAATTGAACCTGCTTTAATATACAATGGCATAATGTCTAAAGGAGTTTCCCTTGTAAGTTTTTGTCCGCCGGCCAGCTTTTCCCCGGTCCAGAAGTCATACCATTCCGCTTCTGCAGGCAGGTAGATTTCCCTGGATTTGACAGTGCTGAAATCTTCCCTGCTGTCTTTTGAATACATCGGACTGGTTACAGGACCAACCAGTATTGATTTACCAAACATATATTCATCATTTATATCCAGCGCCTTTTTATCGTTTGCAAAGTCCATCACCAGGGCACGTGTCATACTCGACTGGTTTGCTGATACGTCCCACGAAGTTGAATATATGTATGGTAACAAAATGTAGCGCAGTTTGATGTATTTTTCTATTGCATCGTAAACTATATCGCCTTTTTTACCAAACTGGTAAATTTCGCGGGGGGCATCGGTACCGTGCGAGCGCATCATGGGACAGAAAGCGCCGAATTGAAGCCAGCGTGCGTAAAGCTCACGATATTCGGCGTCCTCAAGCTTGCTTTTAAAATTCCATAAAAAGAAACCGCCGATATCGCTGTTCCAATAAGGAATTCCGCAAAGTGAGAAGTTCAATCCTCCCGAAATCTGGTTTCTTAAAGCTTCCCACGATGCCACCACATCGCCCGACCAGGTATTGGCACCGTAGCGCTGCTGGCCGGCAAATGCCGAGCGGGTGAGGATGAAAACCCTCTTGTCTGAAGACACAGAGCGTTGATGTTGTGATACGCCGCCTACGGTCATCAAGGGGAAAGCATTGCGTACTTTGCGGAATGAACCGAGATATGTTTTATTATCGAGATCGGAATTTTTGAACTGCAGGTGATCGGGCTCTGATGAATCCATCCACCAGCCATCCATGCCCAGTGAAAAGATCCCCGTGTTGAGGTACTTCCAGAAAATGTGGCGGGCCAGGGGATTATACGGGTCGTAAACCTTCACCCCCGAAGGATAATCGGGGTTGGGCGGCCATTTCTCCGA
>JAFGTR010000181.1 GCA_016934055.1 Bacteroidales bacterium
CTTCAGCTTCAGTCTTTTCTTCAGTTTCAGCTTTAGCTTCTTCCGGGGTTTCAGCTTTGTCTTCAGTTACAGTTTCAGCTTCGGCTTCTTCACCTGTTTCAGCTTTGGCTTCAGTTTCAACATCAGCCTTGACCTCAGTTTCAACTTCAGCTTCAGTTTGTGTTTCTGCTTCAGCACTGGCTTCAGCCTTGGCTTCTGCTTCTGCTTCTGCTTTCAGCTTTTTGGCCAGTAATTCGGCTTTGGCTTCCCTGATTTTTGACTCAGCTTCAAAGCGTTTCTTGGCTTCGTCAGCTTTTCCTTTGGCAACTTTGTCAGTCAACGCTTTTTCCCTGGAAAGCTTATCTTTCATCCATTGCTGAAATCTCGATTCAGCTTCTTCCTCGTTAAAAGCGCCCTTTTTTACACCTTCCGTCAGGTGTTTTTTATACAAAACACCTTGTTTTGACAGGATAGCCCTACAGGTGTCAGTAGGTTGAGCGCCCTTCAGCAACCAGTCCAATGCTCTATCAAAGTTTAATTCAATAGTAGCAGGATTAGTTCCGGGATTGTATGATCCAATCCTTTCAATGGATTTGCCATCTCGTGGCGCCCTGCTATCAGCTACCACAATGTGGTAGAAAGCCAGCTTTTTGCGGCCTTTTTTTGATAATCGAATTTTAACGGGCATAAAGTTACGTCTTAAAAACCTACTAAATTTTTGAGTGTGCAAAGGTAAAATAATTTTGATTCCAAACAGTTTTTAAGCAATAAAATATTTTAAATGAATATTTTTATGTAAGGAAAAAAACACTATTTTTGTCGCCACTTTTTGAAATATTTCGTTTAAACCTTTTAAAATGGCAAATCATAAATCGGCAGAAAAGAGAAACAGGCAGACTGAAAGCAGGCGTGAGAATAATAAGTATTATGCTAAAACAACAAGAAACGCTGTAAAAAAATTGCGCACTACAACTGAGAAATCAGCTGCAGGTGAGTTGTTGCCCCGTGTGAATGCTATGCTTGATAGACTGGCTAAAAAAAATATCATTCACAGAAACAAAGCTTCTAACCTGAAATCATCACTATCAAAGCATGTAAACAGCCTTTCCTGAGGCATACAAAAATATTGTATGAGAACCCTTCTGAAAAAATCAGAAGGGTTTTTTGTTTTCATGCTTTATAATTAGGACAGAAAAACATAACTTGGTGAATTGTATTTTTACAGGCAATGAGCGAAGAAGGAAGCAAAAGCATCAAAGAGTGGGCAGTTGAAGACAGACCCCGTGAAAAATTGATGGTTAATGGAATCCAAAGTCTGAGCCATAGCGAATTAATAGCTATACTTATTGGTTCAGGCACAAAAAATCAGTCGGCTGTTGAACTTGCACGAAGAATACTCAGCAATGCCAACAATGATCTTGATCAGCTGGGTCGTTTTACGGTGTCAGACTTTATGAAAATCAAGGGCATTGGGAAAGCCAAAGCCATTGCCATTGTGTCAGCCCTTGAACTGGGACGCAGGAGAAAGCTCAGTGAATCTGCCGATAGAATAAGGATTACGTCATCTGATAATGTATTTGAAGTGTTCTACCAGCATCTGGCTGATCTGCCTCATGAAGAATTCTGGATCCTTTTACTGAACCGTTCCAATAAAATAATAGATAAACGAAAGATAAGCCAGGGGGGTATTGCAGGAACGGTTACTGATATTAGGATGATACTGAAGTTCGCTATTGATGTACTGGCTTCTTCCATCATAGTATGTCACAACCATCCGTCTGGTAATCTTCAGCCCAGTGAGGCAGATATTCAGATCACCCGAAAGATTAAGGATGCCGCAACAGTTATGGACATTGCATTGCTCGATCATGTCATTGTTGCCGGTAAGAAATATTTCAGCTTTGCCGATGAAAATCTCTTATAAGTGAAAAGAGGAGCAGTATTGAGATGAGTTCAATCGAATATGTCAACCATAAAGATATTGTCAACCAGCAATGGGATCAATGTATTAAGAGTTCATTCAATGGCACGGTTGAGGCCTTTTCATGGTACCTTAACCTTCTTTGTGATCAGTGGGATGCATTGATAGAAGGCGATTACAAAGCTGTTATGCCACTTCCTGTCAGAAAAAAATTCGGACACCCTGTAATATATATGCCGCCCTTTGTGAACCAGCTCGGCATATATTCTCCCGAACAGATCACCATGCAGAAAAGTGCTGCTTTCCTTGCCAACCTTAAAAAACGGTTTCGGACAATCAACTATAATATCAATAAATATACGCCATTACCGAAAGGCATTTTCCCTTTGCAACGTGAAGTTTATTATGAACTTGATCTGATAAGGCCTTATTTAAAAACTGTCAGAGACTATTCCCATACGTGCAGAAACAGATTGCATGATGCAGCAGACAGGAAATACAGTGTCATAAGGGGTGTGGCCCTCAATGACCTTATTTCGCTGGTAAAAAAGAATAAGATCATGTTTAATGCCGCCATCCTGTCAGATGACTGTAAGTTACTGAGGATGTTGATTTCTTCTGTTTTGCGTTATAAGACAGGTGAGTTGTACGGCGCATACAATCAGGTTAACATGCTTGGATGCGTTGTTCTTTTCCTGTGGTCAGACAACAGTGTGATTATGCTTTTTACAGCCGCAACCGAAGAAGCCATTGCTGAAAATGCTCATCTGCTGATTTATGACCGGTTTATAGAGAAGTACTCAGAGACCAATGTCACCCTGAGCTTTCAGTTCAGAGATGCTTATCACAGTGCGGAGATATATGCCGGTTTTGGGGCGACTGAGAGTATTTATCGCCGCATTCATTATAGTCGGCTGCCCTTTTTTCTTAAACCTTTTTTGGATTAGTTCAATCCATGACAGGTCAGCGGAATTTACGTACCCACCCTGTATCAGCACATTCTTCCAGCAGTTGCCGTATACTTTTATTCATCACAGGATGCCTTACTTCCGGTGCAATTTCTGCCAGGGGAACAAGAGCAAAACGACGTTCACAAAGCCTGGGATGAGGAATGACCAGACCTTTCCGGTATATGATGCCCATACCATAAAGCAACAGGTCAATATCAATATTTCGGGCATTATAGCCGGTATCTTTCCTGACCCTGCCCATTTCCTTTTCAACTGACAACAGGATCTTCATGAGATCCCCCGGGCGTTCATGTGTCAGTATGCTCATGGCCTTGTTTAAAAAGGGAATCTGGTGGGTGAAACCCCATGGTTCTGTTTCATATACCGATGATGCGGCAACAGGCTGACCGGCTCTTTTTACAACCAGATCTGTGGCTTTACTTATTTGGGCAAAGCGGTCTCCCAGGTTGCTGCCGAAGAGTATGTAGGCTGTCTCCGTGAATTTCTTTTGTGATTTCATGTCAGATATTGGCAGAAAATAATCAAAAGTAATATGTTTTTAACTGATAAGAATATAGAACAAAGAACAAAGAAAATATAACCACCATAACAATTACAACCACCTTAACCACCATAACCATCATAATTCACAACCGGCAACCGGGCCGGCAGACAGGCCGGCGGCTGGTTATTCCTTATGAGACATTACGAAATTATATTGAGGGATTGATTGTCAAACAGGCCAAAAAAATTTTTCTTGCTCCGTAAATGGGCTTTTTGTAATATTGTTCTGCACTTAATTAAACAAAAAACTCATCATATGAAAAGCTTTTTTAAATATTTGTTAGCCTCTGTTCTGGGCGTTATACTGGCAAGCATGCTTATGTTTCTCATATTTCTTGGCATCTTCAGCGCCATTGTATCTTCACAGGATAAACCTTTTCAGGTCAAACCTCAATCTATTCTTTTACTGAAACTCGATCAACCCATAATTGATCGTAAGCCAAGTCTGCCAATACCCGGTTTTAACATCAGAAATTTCGGCATTGATAACCGCATTGGTCTTAATGAACTCCTGGCGAATATTGATAAGGCAGCAAAGGACTCCAACATCAGTGGAATTTATTTGCAGTTGTCCAATTTGCAGGCCGGCGTTGCTACTGTGCAGGAAATCCGGAATGCCTTGCTTGATTTTAAGAAGTCAGGGAAGTTTATTGTCAGTTATGGCGATTTTTATACCGAAGCAGCCTATTACCTGGCGTCAGTCTCCGATAAAGTGTATATGAATCCCCTTGGAAACCTGAATTTTGATGGTCTGAGCGTTGAGGTGCTTTTCTTCAAAAAAACCATGGAAAAGCTTGATCTGGAACCGCAGATCATCAGGCACGGCAAATTCAAGAGCGCTGTTGAACCATTGATAAACGATAAGATGAGTGCGGAAAACAGGGAGCAGATCTCCACGTATGCCGGTTCTATATGGCGGCAGTTGATAAATGAAATTTCACAGCTTCGCGGTATTCCTGTTGATGAGATCAACACTTTAGCCGACAGGATGTCCGTTGGCAGCGCAGAAGAAGCTTATCAGGCTTCTTTGATAGACAGCATTCTCTATAAAGACCAGGTATTGGATATTCTCACCGGCTTATCGGAGGTTAAAAACTCACGGAAGCTTAATTTCGTAAGCCACAATCAATATCTGAAAGCACCAAAACAGAGGTTTCATAAAGGACTTGCCAAAGACAAGATTGCCGTGATCTACGCTTCGGGGGATATCGTTACGGGGAAAGGCAATGAAAGCAATATTGGATCTGAAACTATGTCAGATGTGATCAGAAAGGCCCGTGAAGATTCCTCGGTAAAAGCCATCGTGTTCAGGGTGAATTCCGGTGGAGGAAGTGCGCTTGCTTCGGAAGTGATCTGGCGTGAACTTGACCTTGCCCGCAAAGTAAAACCTGTCATTGCTTCTATGGGTGATGTTGCTGCGTCGGGGGGATATTACATCCTGGCAGCGGCTGATACAGTGCTGGCCAATCCCAATACCCTTACAGGTTCTATTGGTGTTTTCGGGGTTTTATTGAATGCCAAAGATTTTTTCAACAATAAGCTGGGAATTTCGGCTGACGTTGTCAATACCAACCGTCATTCTGATTTTGGCTCTGTATTCAGATCGATGGATGCAGAAGAAAGAAAAGTCATGCAACAGATGATTGACAATATTTACGGAACTTTTGTCACACGTGTTGCAGATGGAAGAGGTTTGCGGTATGCGACAGTTGACAGTATCGGTGAAGGCCGGGTATGGAGTGGCATTAATGCAAAGGAAATCGGTATTGTTGATGAGACAGGTGGATTGACACAGGCCATTGAGATTGCGGTTGAAAAAACCGGTCTCGAACATTACAGGATTGTTGAACTTCCTAAACTGAAAGATCCGCTGGAGCAGTTAATGAGCGAATTAACGGGCGAAACCAGTCTGAAATATTTGCAAAGGGAACTGGGCCCGGGATACAGGTATTATTACCATCTGAAAAGTGTGCTTGATTCAAGAGGTATAATGGCCAGGCTTCCTTTTGAATTTGAGATATATTAATTGAGGAGGTTGACTAAAAAGGTGCTTTTATGTCAATCCATCCCGTTATTATCGGCATCGGAATCTCTGATAATTTGATAGCCAGTCCGTTGAGATCCTGATCCCGATTTTGCCGGGACTGGATGACAGTTAAAATACCTTTTGAGGCCGCTTCTTTAACACCAACAGGAATTCTGCCAATGCATAACAAGCGGATGTATTTCGCGGTTATCCTTTTCCCTTTATCGTTAATTTACGGTGTGATTGTTTTTTTCCGCAATCTCCTGTTTGATGTGGGCATAATTAAACCAACAGGTTTCCGGCTGCCGGTAATATCTGTCGGCAATATTACAGTGGGCGGAACGGGTAAAACGCCACATGTAGAATACATCGTTAATCTTTTAAAGGACTATTTCAGCATTGCTGTTTTAAGCCGCGGATATAAGCGGAAGTCAAAAGGTTTTCAATTGGCGGGTTCGGGATCGTCTTTTCAGGAGACAGGAGATGAGCCGATGCAGATAAAAACCCGGTTCCCTGAAATCATTGTTGCTGTCGACAGCAACAGGGTTCATGGCATTCAACACCTCATCACGCAATTCTCCCATCTGCAGACTGTTATCCTGGATGATGCCTTTCAGCACAGGTATGTCAGGCCCGGTTTGTCAATTGTGCTGGTAGACCACAACCGGCCTGTTTTCAGGGATTTTCTGCTTCCTTTGGGAAACCTGCGCGAAAGCCGATTTAATATAAACAGGGCTGATATTGTTGTTGTCTCCAAATGCCCGCCTGAAATGGATGAGTTGCAGCGTCGAAAATTTGTGCGCAGGCTTTGTCTGTGGCATCAGCAACCGGTGTTCTTTACCTTTTACCGTTATGGTAACATCATGCCTGTTTTTGAAGAGAAAGCAAATGCATTGGTGATGGCGAAAGACAGACAGGATAATACCGGTATTTTGTTGATAACAGGCATTGCCGACAACAGGCCATTGAAAGATTATCTGGTTCAGTTCTTCAAAAATGTGGTTGTAATGACTTTTCCGGATCATCATTCCTACACAACCGATGACATCAGAGCTGTTGAAAAACGGTTCGGTGATCTGCCGCATAACGCAAAGGTTATTATTACCACGGAAAAGGATGCTGTCAGGTTCAGGGAACTGCCTGATGCCGGGCAAAGGATAGGTGAATATTTGTATTACATCCCCGTTGAAGTAAAATTTCTGGATAATGCAGGGGAAATTTTCAATGAAACGGTGATGAACTTCTGCAGGGGAGGTGCTGATATTTTGAACCTTCAAGAGTCCGCAGGTCCTGAAAGAGTTTAAAGAATAGGTGATGAATTATTACGGGGAGGGCAGCCGTAAATTGTCATATCATACAGATTCCATGTCAACCATCGAATCTCACAAGATATTAAAAGAGAATAATGACCATGAAAATAACATCTTTTGTTTTGTGTCTTTTCCCGTACCTGATTCTGTGCCAGTCTTTGGATGCACAGTTAGGGAAGCGTCTTCCGTCTGAAAGGAAAGAGATAACTGATCCGGTTACCGGAGCAAAACTCGTTTTTCTGACAAGCACGCCCGGAGGTGATCATAAGATCTATCCGACACATAATCCATGGACCGCTGATGAAGAATGGCTTATATTCAGGTCGGGGCGGGTGCGGTATGAAGGACTGGCTGTCAATGAAAAAACCGGTGTCATGGTGCAGGTTACAGAAGGGAGCGCAAGGTGTATGCTGAATGTGGCAAGAAAATCCATGAAGCTGTATTATATGAGAAGGCCGGAGAAAAAAAACATGAAAGAAGCACGGGAGATCGTCGAAGTTGACCTGGCCGGGTTATTGTCCGATGGTGAAGGCGATTCGGTTAGAGATGCCGCTGCTTATCAGCGTATTTGCGGTATTATACCACCTGAGTTGCAGGCAAGCGGTAACATGGCTCTTGATGGCGGTGAAGAATGGATATGGTTCCAGGTTGGCAGGGAAGCTGCGCAGCAGCATCTTCCTGAAGGTACAGCCGTAGAACCTGATTTTGGCCCGCGGCATATGGGAGCAGGACCCGGCGGCATAGCCGGAATGAATATACATACAGGAGAAATCAAATATGTCGTATCCGTTCCTTTCCAGGTTGGCCATATTCAGAGCAATCCCTGGGTGCCGGGGCAGATCGTTTTCTGCTGGGAAACCGGCGGCAAAGCGCCCCAGCGGATATGGACCGTCAATTCAGACGGGACAGGACTGCGACCTCTTTATCAGGAGTCTCCCTATGAATGGATAACACATGAAGCTGTGATCGCACCGGAAGAAGTTGCTTTTGCAATACTGGGACACAGGAAAATACCCGGAACATCTTCAGATTCCGGCATTGAAGATACCCTGACAGATCAGGCAAATCCGGGACAGGAATCCGGATGGGGTAACTGCGGAAACCGCTCAAAGCCAACAGGGTTTGGTGTGGTAAACATTAAAACAGGAGAGATGACAATTGCAGGACAAATTCCATACGGAAGCGGATTCTGGCATGTAACCGGCTCTGCTGACGAACGCTTTCTGGCGGGGGATAATTTTTCAAGGGAGATATACCTTATTGACAGGCGAAATCATGAGATGATGCTGCTTTCAGCCGGACATAAGACAACGGCAGCTGATCATCCGCATCCGACTATCAGCCCCGATGGCACCAGGATACAGATTCAGTCGGCTATGCTTTCAGAAGATAATCGATCACTGAATATTTGTGTCATTCCGGTCCCCGGGGAATGGTTAAAAAGAGAAGGCCCATTTAAACCATGATAAAACTCCAGATCCCCCAACCACCTTATCCCTCAATTTTTTAATTAATCGCCTTTGTTTTGCATGAAATCCGGGAAGCCACTTTTTGTCCAGTGAACAACGCGTGCCCGTGTGGTACGGTTAGGGTCGGCTAATTCGTGTCCTGTGATTTCCTTGTAGTTGCGGGCATGGTAAATCATAAGAATTGTTTTTCCGTCTTCGGCAGTAGTAAAAGAGTTATGTCCGGGACCATAACGGTTAACATCTGCATTGGAATAAAAGACAGGACCGGGCGATTTATGCCAGTTGGAAAGATCGAGCAGATCATCATCTTCATCAATCCACAATAAGCCAATGCAGTAATTATGGTTGGTGGCGCTTGCAGAATAACTTACGAATATTTTTCCGTTTTGTTTGATTACAGCAGGTCCTTCATTTACATTATATTTCATTCTTTCCCAGCTGAATTCGGGATTTGTAATCACCACTTCCGGCCCGGTAAGGGTGAGGGGGTCTTTCATTTCTGACAACACCAATCCCGTACCATCGCCTATCCTTTGCGCCCATATAAGGTATCTTTTGCCATTATGTTCAAAAGATGTAGCATCAAGTGAAAATGAATCGTGTCTGGTCATTATCCTTCCCTCTTCCGTCCATTCTCCTTCCATAGGGTCTTTGGCCGGATTGGACAAAACATATATTCTTATTTTCCATATATCTTCTGATTCACCCGCTGCAAAATAGATATACCATTTCTCTCCTATCTTGTGCAATTCCGGAGCCCAGATATGAGAAGCCATCACGCCTGTATCGTGTTTATGCCACAATGCCTTTTCTTTCGCATCTTTTAAATCCTTTACCGTTTTGGCTTTTCTTATTACAATACGATCATATTCAGGAACAGTGGCAATCAGATAATATTGTCCTTCTTCCGTTTTATACACCCAGGGATCGGCGCGCTGTTCCGCAACGGGATTATCAAATTCAATGTTTTGTGCTGAACACAGGTTGGCAAATACGACGGCCATTATTATCGCAATAAAAATCTTAATGCAGATCATAATAATTGTTACAAAATTACAGGTGGTACATGGATTTTTTTAAAAAGTCGTTCATTTTCATATATTTATACAAATAAATACAAAAATTAAAGAACATCCAAAAAAACACGAGCGGTCAGTGTCATTTTACCGCCACCTTAATCTGGGTAAAAGAATGGGCCGGGAACGAGCATGTAAAGGCGTTTCCCCTGGTTTTTATGGTGGAAGTCACCGGCTGATAATTGTTTTTATCTTCTGCAGTATAGGGTGCTTCAACATCATCGCTGTTAATGGTACTTATTGTTGCCATTCCTGAGAATTCCCCTGTATCGCTTATAATGTTTGTGTTAATGGCTTCTTTCATATGCCGGTTCACCACGTTGATCACCACAGTTTTCTCTTCTTCATCATAAGCAGAAGAAACATCCAGGCAGGGGATGTCCTTGTAAATTTCGCCGTCAAAGGTTTCGCAATCCACATAGGTATCAAGGGATTTGCCATGCATGTTTGTCGAAAACAATTTATACATATAAAAGAACGGGGATTTGAATGTGTTTCCGTCTTTGTCCCATGATAACAGGCTGATAAACATGGTAAAGTTTGCTCTTTTAACATAATCGGCATGCCTGATGAAGGTATTGAAATGCAGCGCTCCTGCCAGAGTTCGCATGTGGCCACGCGCGTGGGGCGCCCATTCTGTAAAGGCTATGTAAAATGGCTTGTCGGGAACATGATTTTTAATTTTCGCAATTTTAATTTGATTCACTGTTGTTGAAATATAATCGTTGAAATGCCTTTCCCAGTCTCCTAAAAATACATGAGGTGACCTGTCGTTTTTAATTTCTTTGCTGAGGCCTCCTGCCCAGTAGCGATGTATGGCAAGGTATTCAACATTTCTTTGGGCAATCAAGCCATCAATCACATCCCAGTTCCATTGCTCCCATTCAGCATCCTCTCCGTTGTGGTGAATCCATGAAGATCCCATGGCCAGAAAAACGGGTTGTGTACAGGAATCGCATCCCCGGTTCACGAAATGCATGATGGTTGCAGCATCTTTTGCATAAGATACATATTCCTCTGAACTCATCGCCACAGCCTGCCATGGCTCTCCGTCCACTTCATTGCCAAGATGCCAGTACTTTACACCATAAGGTTCAGGATGCCCGTATTTTGCTCTTAAATCGGCATAGTAAGAACCTGTCGGCGAATTCACATATTCAATCCAGTTACGGTTATCCTCAAGGGTAGCTGTGGTAACATTAATGCAAATGGAACTCTCAACACCCATTGAAGCGGCTAATTTCAGCCATTCGTCGGTTCCCACCTGATTTCTGTCCAGCACATTCCAGGCAAGTTCTCTGCGAACCGGACGTTCTTCTTTTGGACCTATACCGTCCTTCCAATCGTATGTGAGGGTATAATTGCCCCCGGGCCATCGCATATTCGTAATTTTCAATTCTCTGGCTGCCTCTATGAAATCAGTTCTGAAACCATCTTCATTGGCCAGCGGATGGCCGGGATTATACAGTATACCATCCATGGTGTTACGGATAGGTTCCATAAAAACCCCATAGATATTCCGGTCGATTTCTCCGATTTGCCTGAGAATATCAACTTTGATGGTTGCATTCTGAGCGAGAACAGCACTTGCCGTTATGAGAAAAATAACAGACAGAACGCTTATGGTTTTAACATGGTTTTTCCTGTCCCTGTAATGCGTATCAAATTGATTTTTTTTCATGATCAAATTCTTTTTATTTCTAATGCCATAATGTCAGTTTTAATATTTATTGCATCATGTATTACTGATCAAATCTGTTACTGTAAATTTAGTGCAATTTATAAAGATACCTTCTTAGAAAGCAGATTTTTAACGGGATAATAGTGATTGAGAAACAGTTTTTTTTATTTTTGTATAGTTCCTGCCCCAATGAAACGCAATTACATTCCTGTATGGAGTATCCACAAATCACCCAGTATGAAAAAAATATTCTTCCTCCTTTCCCTGTTGCTTATTAGTATTGCTGTCAACGGGGCTGATCCCCGTTTCATTTACTCACGAGGGCCCATCATTCCGGAGAGGTCAACCCTGATGGTCTGCGACCTGAACCAGGATTCATACCCTGATATCCTGGTGAACGATTCGGAAAATATCCTATGGTGGGAGAATAATGGGAAAGGCAAGTTCAAAAAAAGCCATGAGATAGAGGAGCTTTTAAATGTAAGCATGGCTAGGGCGGTTAAAGCAGGCAGTGATCACGATTTTTCCCTGCATATCAACAGCCTGGCGGATATGGATGCTGACGGTGACCCTGATATTGTATTTTACGAACCCCATTCAAAGGAATTATTATGGTTTGAAAATGATGGCCGGGGTTCCTTCAGGAAGTATACCGTTATTGACACCCTGGAATACAAGGCCAATCAGGTGATCGTCAGTGACTTCAACCGGGATGGGTATACAGATATCCTGCTTATTTATGACAACGATCTTCTGTACCTCGGGAACTCTGACATAACCAAAGGTTTCAGCAAAAGGGTGCTTGCAGAATTTACGCATTCCGATACCCGTGGAAGTATCCTTTCCTGCCATGTGATGGATTTTGACAGGGACAGCGACCCTGACCTCCTGCTGAGATTCTCCGGGGAAAAGCTGCAGTTTATTTTATTAAGGAATAATGAGGATTTCAAGTCATTTACCATGATCAATAAAAGACTATTCCATACTGAAAGGCTGAGAAGTGCTACTGATTTATTGGATGATCAGCGATCAGAGTACACAGAAGATGATTATTCATCTGATCACGTAATAGACTCTATTGTTGAAGATACAGCGCCTGTTATTATGGAAAGTGCTGCTGATTTAATAGATGATCAGCGATCAGAATACACGGAAGAATATTATTCATTTTATCATGCAAAAGATACATTTGTTGATTTTGACGGTGATGCAGAGCCTGATATATTTTTATACCAGTCAGGAAGGCTTGCTTTTGTCGAGTTAAAAATCAGTTCTGACATCCCGGATACAGTCTGGGAATACGGCGAACTAGGTGGTACAAGAGGCACATTTGCATTTGATGACATTGACGGGGATCACGAAGCAGAAGTTTTCTTTTTTGCAGAACGTGAAGGTAAATTGAACTGGGCAGATTCTGATTTCGGGGAGAAAAGATTCTACCAGCATGCCGTTGATGGTTTTATCGGTCATCCCGGGAAAATTTCAATTCTGTTTTCAGATATCGACAGTGATGGTGATCGTGATATCCTGGCAAATCAATGGGAATCGGAAAAATACTTCTTTTATGAACGCACCGCTGATCTTTCCGGGCGATTCAAAGAGCCTGTTATTATTCATAACAAAACGAAAACAGGTCAACTGGCGGCAATGATTGATATGAACGGTGACGGCACAAAGGACCTGCTTTACCATAATGAAAATTGCTATAATAATAACAACTCCGGCTATAGCAGCAACGCCTTCTACATCGTCACCCATATCGATACGCGCAGCGGATTCCTCCGTTTCATCACTTTCTATCCGGTTTTGGCCATACTGATATTTTCTCTTTCCTTTGCCGCCCTTATGATCATAATACAAGCCATTGGACCGAAAGATAACAGTGATGAGAGAGGTATGCGTATTTTCAGTCTTTTCTTTTCCCCCCCCCTGGCCATTGTGCTGTGCTTATTACCCTTATTTTCAAACTATTCCATATGGTGGCTTATCCTTGGAATGATCCTTGTGGGGGCTGCAATTATGTCCTTTATTGAAGAGGTTCGAAAGATATCCCTGAAAGGCGGCGGACTCTCCCTGGTTATTTTCAGAACAGGAACCAGCCAGCCCTCCGACCCTGAGAAGTATTTCCGGGAAATAGCCGGAAAATATTACCGGAACTTTTCGCTGAATTCCCATTATGTAGTCGGGTATTCAAAAAAACTATCAAAAGTGGATGCCCGGAATTTGTATAACAAACTGATAGCCGAAGGAAAATTACCGGTGCTGGGTGAAATAGCAAGGGTTTGCAAAGGAAAGGGAACGGATGAAAAGGCTTTTACCGTGGTCTTTTTCCACACACCTCCCGTTCCGGAAGAAAAATTAGGGCAGGAAGTAGTGCTTTCTGAAACAGTAGAGAAGGAAAAATCAGTTATTTCCGCTGAAACTGGCTTTGTGACTTCCGCCGGTGAGGTTACGAAACCAACACACAAGGCTGCAGACCAGGACCGGTCAAGCGCCCTGGTGGAAATCAGGACTTACGAAGAAGGAAAACTATACCTTACCCGGGAAATTTCCGGGCCCTGCATGTTCACCCTTGCTGACAGAAAGGGGAATTCGCATAATATCCTTTTTGGCGAAGCCAACTGGCTGAATATTTTTACCGATGCTTCGAAAACAAACCTGCAAAACCAGCTTGCTTTCATCAGAAAATGCAAAACGGCCGGATTACTGCCTGATGTGACCCAGGGTGTGCTCTCAGCTGTAGAATCCTCCGGCAGTGCTCAGCAGATACAGTTCATCACCGGATCTTTTCAAGCGATGATTCAATACCAGCAAATGTTTTACCTGCCTGAAGCGGAAGCAGTATTCAATGCGTTGTTCCCTTCGGGCGACTGGAACATGATGAATTCAGAGAAGGCAGAAATCAACTTTGCGGTGAAGGGGTACAGCCTGAATGACACCTTCAATTCCTACGACAACCTGATCAGGGATATCCGGAACGGTGTATATGTTCTGGAAGAGATTATTCACAAACCCGGGAAAATAAAATAAATCTGTCATGCTGATTTCAAGATCAATGCGGCCGTATCTCTGCTTTGTCAGTCTGACCTGTCTTATCGTGTTGTTTCCCCTGATGGCTCGTGCACAGGATCGACCCGATGAGGCAAAAGAGCTGAGCAGAAATCTCAGCTTTATTATCATGGATCAATGTCACCTGACCTGTCCGGTTGGAAATATATATGTATCGCTGCTCAGGGACACCATGACGATGAACCTGTCATTCAACAATGAAAGCCTGAAAACTTTCTGGTCGCCTGAGGTAGCCGTACAGTATATTTTCGATGCGGCGCTTTGGCCTGTTTTAAGAAAAGTATGGGCTGAAGGAGAGAACCGCCGGTATGTAAAAGTCCGGTTCCGGGTACGAATTCCGGCCCATCCCTATCCTCCCGAACTGGTTTTTGCAGTTACGCGGAAAGACTGGGATGACTACATTGCCGGGGGAGAAAAAATCATCTTGTTTGAGTGCATGGAGGTAACGTCCAAAGGGAATCCGTATGTTTTTGATGCCGGGGAAGCCGTTGCCATAGAATGAAACGGAAATGCCATTGAGCTGTTTACGACAAAGAATCTGCAAAAACTCCTGTGTTTATTCAGGCAGGATGATCCGGTAATTGCCGCTCAGGTGCATCAGGCTGAAGAGGTAAAGCAGGCCATCGTAATAGGGGTCGAAATAACCATCATCGTAAGGTTCCAGCCTGGCATTCCACAGGGCATCGACAAAGAGCCAGCTTTTAACCTGTGTGCCCATCAGCGAGGCGGCTGCCGATGTGGCCACCAGTCCGAGGGAATGACGCAGTTTCTGGTATCCCCCGGCCGGCAATATCCATTCGGGCAGGGTGCCGTCGGTGTTGAACTGGTCTTCGAAGGTATCGAGGCCCCGGCTGAAAAGAAAATCCTGGATTCGCCGCGCGTAATCCTTCTGCCATTCCCGGTCTTTGGCATACCATGAATAATCCATGGCGATGTTCATGGGCACGCGCCATGAGTCATACCTGAAAGCGGCACGGAAGGGAAAGTTCTCCGGCTGCTTTCCGCTGTATTCACAATAATCGGGGTTCAACCCGGTTACAGGGTGACAAACCCGGGGCAGGAAGGCGCGCGCCGTGTCAGCACAGTCGCGGTAAAACTGCCCGTGTCCGTCATTGGCGAATTCAGCCCATACCTCGAAGAATGCCGGCAGGTGGTACGAAGGGTCAGTAAGGTGATACCTTTCCGATTCAGGGACGAAACTGATCTGTTTGTGCTCCACGTTAAGGATGTTGTTGATGCCCTGGCTTCCGTCTTTGCTCCACATGGCATCGAGTATGCGCCTGGCCTCGGCGTAATAATCTATACCGGTATCATTGCCCCAGCGGTTGGAGGCAAACAGCAGGGCGGTGATGAAATACAGTTCGCCATCGGAAGCCGTCCCTTCCGAGTTGAGTTTTCCGGTTTGCGGATTGGCCGACCAGGCGAAGTAACCGTCGCGGGGTCCGCCCTGGTGTTGCAAGGTGTGTTTCGACCAGCGCCATATACGGTCGAACACCTCTTTTTTTTTCAGCTGCACGGCCACCATCATGCCGTATGAAACCCCTTCAGTACGAACGTCATGGTTTTTCAGGTCAGACACATAGCCCATCGAGTCGCCCACTTCGAAGTAAACCCTGTTGGGGCCTTCAAAGAGGTCGTAATAGGCTTTGGCCAGTTTGGCATCAATCGCTTCCCGGCTGTAACCTGCTTCAAGGAACAGGTTCCGGTACCTCCCCGTTTCGCGGGCGCCCTTTTCCCAGGGGATCATTTTTCCACGGGAGTCTTTCACATCTTCACCGGTGTTCTTTTGCGAATATGCCGTCAGAAAACTGAACAAAGCCAGAAAAAACAGTAAGTTTGTTTTCATAAAATACTGGATCAGAACCTTGATTTGATTTTTCAATGATAAAGATATTAATAAAATAATAAGGACATTTATTATATACATGTACCATGAAACAACTGATTATTATTCTGGTTTTTACCTGTTGCTTAACAGGATGCCGGATTAATCTGGTATCTATGTATGAGAATCCTGAGACATATTGTAATCCTGTTAACATTAGTTACAGGTTTTGCCTGGATGAGCCTTCAAGAAGAGAAGCCGCTGATCCAACCGTCATCAGTTTTAAGGAGCAATATTTCTTGTTTGCATCAAAATCCGGTGGGTACTGGTATTCAGGAGATTTAGAGCAGTGGACTTTCATAGAATCTGACGAGATCCCGGTTGAGGAATATGCTCCAACTGTAATTGCAATAAGCGATACCTTGTATTTTTTAGCCTCATCCGGGGAGAAAAGTACCGTTTACAAAACTGCTGATCCGCTTAGTGGGAAATGGAGTGTGGCCAGGGAAGAGCTGGAAATGCCCGTTTGGGATCCTGCCTTTTTCCTCGATGATGATAACCGGCTTTATCTGTATTGGGGATGTTCAAATGTCAATCCTATTTACGGCATTGAACTGGATTACGGAAATAATTTTGCCTTCATAGGGAAACCAAAGGAGCTGATAAAGGCTAATCCTGACCTCTATGGCTGGGAAGTGCCGGGCGATTATAATACATTAACAGGACAAAGCCCGTGGATTGAAGGCGCCTGGGTGAATAAACACAAAGGTCGTTATTATCTGCAGTATGCCGGACCGGGAACAGAATTTAAAAGTTACTCTGATGGCGTTTATGTGGCGGAAGATCCGCTGGGCCCCTACAGCCTGCAACCCCATAATCCGTTTTCTTATAAACCGGGAGGCTTTGCGGCAGGAGCCGGTCATGGAAGCACGTTTCACGACAATTTTGGCAATTATTGGCATATCGGCACCATCACCATTTCAGTAAAGCATATGTTTGAACGCAGGCTGGGGCTTTACCCGACGTTTTTTGATCATGAGGGTATGCTATATACCCTGACAAAATACGGGGATTACCCTTTGATCATCCCCCGAAAGAAAGTCACGGACTTTAATGAGTTATTTCTCGGATGGATGCTGCTTTCATACAATAAAAAAGTGGAAGTATCGTCATCCATAGATTCTCTTCCGGCCTCAAATATGACGGATGAAAATATCAGGACATACTGGGCGGCGGAAAGCGGCGACTCGGCTGAATATGCCACCATTGATCTCGGGGAATCATACAACGTCTATTCGGTGCAGGTAAACTTTGCCGAACACAATACAGAAATTTTCGGGAGACAAAAGGACATATACCACCGATATACTATTAATCAATCGGATGATGGCATCAACTGGACTTTACTGGCAGATAAATCACAAAATAAGGCAGATAACACGCATGATTATATCCGGCTGCCGGAGAAAGTGAGTTGCAGATACCTGAGAATAAATAACCTTGAGGTGCCGGGAGGGAATTTTGCCATCAGCGGATTCAGGGTTTTTGGAAAAGGGGATGGAAAAATGCCTGGAAAGATCAGCGAATTTGAAGCTATCAGGAATGATGAAAACAGGAAAAGTGTGAAGCTGATATGGAATAAACCGGATAACGCTACCGGATATAATATCAGTTATGGCATTGATAAGAATAAATTGTATCAAAATTGCATGGTTTACCGGGATACCGTGCTTATAATAAACAGTCTTAATGCCGGTCAGCCATACTGTTTTGCAATTGAATCATTTAATGAGAATGGCATTACTCAGGGTGGCATTTTGCGCTGTGTTGAATAATTTTAATGATGAAAACAACCGGCCATAAAACGGTCGGGGATTTCCTTCAGGCACAAGCGGACGCCAGTGAAGGTAATTTCTAATAACGAAAGCAACCGGCAATAAAACAGAGGCTGTCTCAAATGGTGATTAAACTGTCATCCTGAATTTATTTCATGATATCAACGGGCTGCATGCCAACTTATTGGAGATTCCGAAACAAGTTCGGAATGACTGAAAAGCACCTTTTGAGACACCCAACCAGCAGGTATTTAAATCAAAAGGGCTATAATATTGCTTAACAACATATCAAAAGATGGATATTAAATTTATTACCAACGAACAATTATATAAGCATGTAATAGAGCCGGTTGCAAGCGCAACCGCCTTTGTGTGGATAGGCACGGCCGATATAAAAGATATGCATGTGCATTACAAGGGATCTGTTCAGTCCTTTTTGTCTGTACTTGATAATCTGGTAAAAAAGAAAGTGGCTATCCGCATGCTGCACGCGAAGGAACCCGGTGTCAACTTCAGAAAGAGTTTTGACAAATACCCTTTGTTATGGAAGAATATGGAAAGGCAGTTGTGCCCGAGGGTTCATTTCAAACACATTATCATTGACGGTAAATTTGCCTATTCGGGTTCAGCAAATCTCACCGGTGCAGGCCTTGGCATTAAAAGTGAAAACACCCGCAATTTTGAATCGGGTTTCATTACAACCAATCCGGTAATGGTTGAGGCCATTATGAATCAATTTGATGAAGTATGGATGGGGAAATACTGTAAGAATTGTAAGCGAAGGGACTTTTGTGGTGATCTGATTTTATAATTTATAACACCATATAGAATTATTTGCTTTGATATTTTGTGTATATGATCAGCAGCTGTATGATCCTCCGAAAAAATATCCAGAAATAAAATTGAGTTTATCCTTGTTTTTGATTATGATGATGCAGGATTCCTTTTCGGCCGTCCAGACTTTATATTTACAAAATCTTCGGATAAATTTTTACAAGTTTATCTTTATCTTTGCTTCACCGGGACGTTAGCTCAGTCGGTTTAGAGCGCTTGCTTCACACGCAAGAGGTCACTGGTTCGAATCCAGTACGTCCCACTTTTTGAAATGGGATATTTGCCGATTTGGTGATCTTGTGATTTATTGAACGCCCCCTCAGCGTCACCTTTAAAAACAGTGAATTGTCATATTGTTCTTAGGAGAACGATTATGGTATGTAACTATAATGGGGACGCTGAGGAATGCCAAACAGAAATTCCTTTCGGTTAATCCTCAGTGTCCCTTTTATATTATTTTGAAAGTCATTCAGTTAATGAAAAAATATGCTTTAAACAAATCAATTGTGCGGGAGACACTGGGGGAGGTCGGCAAATCACCAGACAAACAGAGGAGGCACAAGCGGACGCTTGCGCCATTATGGGGAGGCTTGTGCCAGTATGGGACAGACATGCGGTTCACCTTCGTGCCGGATCAAAAAAATACTGCAGATTTAGCTGTAAACTGCAGACATATTTTCCTGTTTTTATATAAATTTCAAGGGTATATTGTTGTATTCCATGAAACCATATGCCTGAAATATAGAACTTTTCAAATATTTAATGAATAAATTATACCCTATGAGAACAATATTGACTGCAATTTATATCTTTTTAATCGCTTTCACTGCATTTTCACAAGCCGATCCAGCAAAGATCAAGGTCTCAGAAGATATTGAACTGATTAAAATCTCGGAAAATGCCTATGTCCATGTTTCCTATTATGATATGCCCGGTTATGGCCGGAGTTCTGCCAACGGACTGGTTTTTATCAATGAAGACGAGGCTTTTCTATTTGATTCTCCGTGGACGGATTCTTTAACGATGGATTTATATTGTTTTTTGAGAGATTCAATGAAAATACAGATTACCGGATTTATTCCCAATCACTGGCATATTGACTGTATGGGTGGATTGGCATACCTGCAGACGCAGGAAGTTGAATCTTATGCTCATCAGATGACCATCGATATTGCGCGATCAAAGCAATTACCTGTCCCCGGTCATGGCTTTATCGATTCTCTTCAACTGTTTCTTGGGGATGAGGCTATTCATTGTTATTACCCGGGAGCTGCGCATTCCATGGATAATATTGTAACCTGGATACCATCAGAACAGATTTTGTTTGCAGGTTGCATGGTGAAGAGCCTGAACTCGGATAATCTGGGGAATACATCCGACGGGGATTTAGATGCTTATCCGGGAACCATCAGCAAGGTGATGAAACAATTCTCTGCAGCAAAGCTTGTTATTCCGGGCCACGGACAATGTGGCGGTCCGGAGTTGATTCAGCATACGCTTGATTTAGCGAAAACCAGGTGAGGGGACAAAGATTAAATCACCAGATCACCAAATCAGCAGAACGGATATAGGGGTCGGCCCACATTAATAGTCAATAGGGTTCGGACCGGGCTCTTGTATAGAATATAATTGTTATTGGATTAATCAGAATAATGTACAAAGCCTGTTGTTGTTTCTTTGAGCGTTATATTTTGCGTATTCCGGCGCCGTAGGTGCCAACTGTTTGTAGAAATGACATAACCTTCATTACCCCATTCCTTGCGTCCTGCCTATGGCGGGACGCAGGGAATAATAAATCAGATGTGCCCAATTTTCTACAAACAGTTCGCCCCTGCCTGCCGATTGGCAGGACTACGTGGCTAAAAGACAATTCAATGCAGAGGATTAATTATGGTATTTGATCAAAAAAAGAAAACAATATTATTCTAAATAAGAGCCCGGTCCGA
>JAFGTR010000036.1 GCA_016934055.1 Bacteroidales bacterium
AAGATCTAAGATCTAAGATCAAAGAAGAAAGACCTGCCATGGTCTGTATGTCTGAAGCCTGTAAACACAAACCTGGCAGAGTCTGGATTTGAATGATTGAGGAAGAAAGATTGAAGAAGTATTATGAGGTGTTGCTTATAGTTCAACAGAAATTCTCCTTGTATTATCATCCAGCACCTCGATATGGACCCGTACGAATTCTTCAGAAATGAGTTCTGCGGCTTTTTCAGCCCACTCAACAAAACACCAGGCATCACTGTAAAAATATTCTTCGTATCCGAGATCAAAAGCTTCTGTAATTGATTTAATACGATAAAAATCAAAATGATACACAAGTTCACCCGAAAATGTTTGATATTCATTGACAAGGGCAAAGGTAGGGCTTGTAACAAGGTTAATAACACCAATCCGGCGACAGACAGCATTGATAAAAGTTGTTTTTCCGCTTCCCATAACACCGGTGAATGCGAATTTCTTATGACCTTTTGTAATTTTCAGGAAATATTCAGAAGCATGCTCTAATTGATGCAGCGAAGAAATTTCAAAAGCAGGCATAAACTCTGTTCTTCATTTTAGCGTGGGGTCATAACAGCAAATGGAATCAGCATTTCTTCCATCGATATTCCTCCATGCTGATATGTGTTTTTGTAATAGTTTACATAATAATTGTAATTGTTCGGATAAACCATATAATCATGTGCCATGGAGAATATATATCTGGAGCTGACGTCAGATTTGGGCAGGTGAACAGTGAAAGGATCTCCGATTTCAAATACTTCTTTCTGATTATAGTTCAGATTTTTGCCGGTTTTATAACGCAGGTTTGAAGAAGTTTTCCTGTCACCGATGACTTTAACTGGATTGTTTACCCTTATTGACCCGTGGTCAGTAGTGATTATAACTGTGACATCTTTTTCAGCCAGCAAACGAATAAAGTCGAGAAGCTGGGAATGCTGAAACCATGAAAGCACAAGAGAACGGTAGGCTGAATCGTTAACGGCCAGTTCCCTTATCATATTCATCTCAGTATTGGCATGGGAAAGCATGTCAATGAAATTGTAAACCACAACAACCAGATCATAGTTCAGCAGGTTACTGAAATTGTCAACAAGTTTTTTGTCGCTTCTGGAATGGATGATCTTGTCATAATGCAGTCTGTATTTTTTCCCCAGCCGTTTCAGGTGCTTTTGCAATAATTCCTCTTCATTCATGTTTTTGGCGCCTTCTTCATCATCATTAAGCCACAGATGAGGGTTCAATGACTGTATCTCTCCGGGCATCAATCCTGCAAACATCGCATTCCGGGCATATTGGGTGGCTGTGGGCAAAATGCTGCAAAACAAAGTGTCTTCACGGGCTATGAAATATTCGTTAATGACCGGTGTTATCACCCGCCATTGATCAAGGCGAAGATTATCGATAAGGATTACAAAAACCTTTTGATTTTGCTCAACCAGGGGGAAAACCTTTTCTTTAAAAACGCCGGGAGAAAGAAGAGGTTTTTCAGTGTTTTTTTCTTTAAACCAGGAGCTGTAGTTATTCCGGATAAATCTACTGAAACCCAGGTCAGCTTCAGCTTTCTGCATGCCAAACACTTCTGTCATGCCCTGGTCTTCAGACCGTTCAAGCTCAAGTTCCCAAAAAACCAATTGTTTATAGATATCTTCCCATTCAGCATAAGATGAGGCGTTGTTTATTTTCATGCCTATGGAAGAAAACTCAGACTGGTAGGCTGAGGTGGTCTCTCTTGTTATAAGTTTTTTGGTCTCAAGATTCTTTTTAATTGACAGCAATATCTGGTTGGGATTAACCGGTTTAATGAGATAATCAGCAATTTTAGCACCCAGTGCAGCTTCCATTATGTTCTCTTCCTCGCTTTTGGTTATCATGATAACCGGAAGGTTGGCTTTTAGTGCTTTGATCCTCCCCAGGGTTTCAATGCCGCTGAGGCCCGGCATATTTTCATCAAGGAAAACCAGGTCAACGTACTGTTGTTTAACCATCTCAATAGCATCATGGCCGTTGGTGGCTGTTTCCATTTCATAGCCTTTCTCCTGCAGAAACATAATATGAGGCTTAAGCAAGTCCATTTCATCATCAACCCATAATATTTTGATCTTCTTCATAGAGAAAGGATATTTAATAGTGTTCGCTATAGAATTTTAAATATCTTGCCGGGGATTTGTCTTCCAGAAGGATTTTAAGGTTCTCTTCAGTAATGGAAACGATTTTTACGGAAGGATCATTGTAGTCCCTGAGCACATTTTCATCGGATCTGATATGATTAATATATTGTGAAGCTTCGTTCTTCCCGCGGAAGGACTTCACCAGCAACAGATTTTCCTGTGGGTTTATTTCAACCGTTTCTATTGTGAGGTTCTCAGCATCATAATTATCGAGGTTAAAATTGATAAGATTGAATACAAGCTGATTATTATTTGAGTTTTTATTCACAATACAGGCTGCCATATGCCGGATGTTTTCATCAAACTGATAAAGCTTTTCTGCCTTTATTTTTTCTTCTTCTTCCAGCAGTTCGGGATGTTCTTTATTCATATAAGCGATGATGTTCTGCGAAGCTTCTGAAACTTCCGTTTCCGGATATTTTATGATGATATTGTTGAGGGCATCACGAAATGTTTTTGTATCAGTTGTTTTTCCAAGTGATAGAACACGGATATAATCATATTGGGGGATCAGGGGATCATCCGGATAATGCTCAAGGGCGTGAGCGGCACGTGTGATCACTTCGGCATAATGGCCGGCCTGAAAAAGATTGTAGGTCTCTTCATAATGGCGGATAATTCTCTTTTCTTCAGCTTCCAGTTCTTTAAGATAATTGGGATTGGATAGTATTTTAGCGTATACGCTTTCAGGGAATTCAGCAATGATCTTGTTACGGTAGATTTCCAGCGATGCCTGATCGTTTTCTTCTTTGCCCATGGAGTAGAGATGATAAAACACGGGCAGCCTGTGTTCGGATAAAGGATATCTGTTAAGCAGTTCCCTGAATGATTCTTTTGCTTTGATGTTATCTTTCAACTCATTTTTATAAATGACACCCATATTAAACAGGGCATTTTCTGCCCGCTTATGGGAGGTCTGCATCATGGAGTCATTACGGGGTACATTCCGGAGATAGTATTCCCGGGTTTTGTTGCTGAGTTCTATAGTCCTCACCGTATCTGCTGTTTCAGCCTCTTCACTTTCAGTCCCTGATGCAAAAGCAGCAATACTTTTATTTTGCCGTTGCCAGTGGTCTTCGAGTTTGCGGTTTCCCCATCTGATCTTAAACTCTTTATAGCCCATGTTCTTAGTGGCATCATTATAGAAATACCATTTTGAAGAAGCTGTCTGAACGGGTTGTGAAGTATAATTCAGATCCATTGATTCACGTGAAAATTGTTCACTCAGCAACCGTTCATGTTCTTTTTGCCGTTCAATTTCTTCCTGTTCTCTGACCTGCTTTATAATATTGTCGATGAAAGCAAGCAATTCCTGGTCACTCAGGGAAGCAAGTTTCTGAACGCTGTCTTCCAGCTCGAATGTTTTTATTTCAGAGACAAGCCGTGTTAAGTATAATGACTTGGCGTTAATAAGTTCATAATCATTGAATGAAGGATCGAGCAGGGTCACAGTGCTGTCATAATACGATTGTGCGTTAAGGTAATCGGGGATATAGTAATAAAGATCTGCCAGAGTCAGATATGACCGGGCTTTCTGATCGGTGTTTGTGGTGTTGTAAAGCACCGATTTTTTGTACAGTTCTATGGCTTTGGCCTTGTTTCCCTCTTTGGTGGCAAGGTCACCAAGTGCATAATAAATCTGATCACGGTAATCGAGGTTTTTATCATCCTTCAGCATCTTCAGCAGTTCCTGTTCTATCTCATCAGATGAGCCGAACCCTTGCTGATATGTGAGGTCACGATTAATAAGTGCATTGAAAGCCATGGTGTATGGAGGATTCATTCTGATCACATGTCCATAATAGTCAGTGGCTTTCTTAAGATTTCCCGTTCTTTCATAAAGCTGGGCCAGAATAAAGGTGTAACGTATCCTTTCATCTTTTGAAAGCTTTTTTTCACAGGCTTTTTCGAGATATTCAACAGCTTTGGCTAGTTGATTCTGCTTGAGATAAAAATCGGCATATGTAGTATAAAGGTCAGATGTAAGTTGTTTTGGCAGATCTTCCTTATGGGAAAGAAATTTTAACATCTCTTCTGAATTTTTATACAGTCTGGTCTCGTTATAGGTTCTGGCAAGCCAGATACGTGCTTCATCCACCACAGGTTCGCTCTTGAAATCATTGATTAACAAGCTAAAGGTTTCTGAGGCCAGTCCAAAATCATGCTTGTGAAAATGGGCTTTGCCCATAAGGAGGTATGCATCGTCAACAAATTTGTTATATTCTTTTTTATTAAAGAATTCTCTCTCTTTTGTGCTCAGGTTTTTGGTGTTCTTAACCTTGGGTTTGACAGTGATGGAGTGAAGAGAAATCAGCTTTGAGCATTTTTTTATCGTCCTGTCCATATCCGAACCAATGGTCTGGGCAACGTCCGGATCACCATACAGAAAAACCGGAAGGATTTCAGAAAAGTCATCTGTACAGGTTTCCTGCATCCTTCTTAATCCTTTGTTAAAGCTTTCGCTTCCGTTAAAAAGGACATTGTATCGGGCTGTAAGGTTATGATAGAACCTGGTAACAGATGTGTTTTTTTGAGTGCTGCAACCGGCAACTGTTGCAAGCAGGACAGTGAGGACTGCCGAATACTTTAATGTATGTCTGATTATGGAATGATTTGCAGCCAATTTATTTG
>JAFGTR010000037.1 GCA_016934055.1 Bacteroidales bacterium
CTGCTGTACTGGTGACCGTACCGCAGGTACCGGTAATGACCACATCATAGCTTCCGGCATCGGCGGGAGTAATATTATTGATTGCATAACTGGTATTGGTGGCGCCGCTGATATCAGATCCGTTTTTGCGCCATTGGTAAGTAAGACCTGTCCCTGTGGCTGTTACTGTAAAGGTTGCATTAGTCCCTTCGCATTGTGTGACATTATCAGGCTGATTGGTGATGACCGGTGCTGTCTGCACAATAAGGGCAACAGCATTGCTGGTGACGGTGCCGCAGGTACCGGTAATGACAACGTCATAGTTGCCGGCATCGGCGGGAGTAATATTGTTGATCGTATAGCCTGCATTGGTGGCGCCGCTGATGTTGGTTCCGTTCTTACGCCATTGATATGTCAGGCCAGTGCCTGTGGCTGCAACTGTAAAAGTTGCATCGGTTCCTTCACATTGGGTAAGAGGATCGGGCTGGTCGGTGATGACCGGAGGTGTCTGCACGGTGAGTGTTGCCGCATCACTGGTAACTGTACCGCAGGGGCCTGTGATGACGACATCGTAGCTGCCGGCGTCGGCCGGTGTGATGTTATTGATGGTTAAGGTTGTGTTTGTTGCTCCGGATATGTTAACACCGTTCTTTCTCCATTGATAAGAGGTTATAGTGCCTGTGGCCGTTACGCTGAAGGTGGCATCTGTACCCTGGCACTGGGTAACGTTATCAGGCTGGTCGGTGATAACAGGGGCCGTTTGCACCGTAAGGGTGGCTGCTGTACTGGTGACGGTCCCGCAGGTGCCCGTGATGACGACATCATAGCTGCCGGCATCAGCCGGGGTAATGTTGTTGATGGTGTAGCTTGCATTGGCGGCTCCGCTTATATCAGATCCGTCTTTACGCCATTGGTAAGCAAGGCCTGTTCCTGTGGCTGTTACGCTGAAGGTGGCATCTGTACCCTGGCACTGGGTAAGAGGGTCGGGCTGGTCGGTGATGACCGGAGGCGTCTGTACGGTGAGGGTGACCACATTGCTGGTAACCGTACCGCAGGGGCCTGTGATGACGACATCATAATTGCCGGCATCGGCTGGTGCAATGTTGTTGATGGTATAGGTCGTGTTTGTTGCACCTGATATGTTGACGCCGTTTTTTCTCCATTGATAACCGGTTATTGTACCTGTGGCTGTTACGCTGAAGGCAGCATTGGTTCCCTGGCATTGTGTGACGGGATCGGGCTGGTCGGTGATGACAGGCGCCGTTTGCACGGTAAGGGTGGCTGCATTGCTGGTGACCGTACCGCAGGGGCCTGTGATGACGACATCGTAACTGCCGGCGTCAGCCGGGGTGATGTTGTTGATGGTATAGGCCGGGTTTGTTGCCCCGGAAATGTTAACACTGTTCTTTCTCCACTGATAAGTGGTTATTGTTCCTGTAGCCGTTACGCTGAAAGTCGCATCTGTACCCTGGCATTGTGTAACAGGGTCGGGCTGGTCGGTGATGACCGGAGCTGTCTGTACGATGAGGGTGGCTGCATTGCTGGTGACCGTACCGCAGGGGCCTGTGATCACAACATCATAACTGCCGGCGTCGGCCGGGGCGATGTTGTTGATGGTATAGGCCGGGTTTGTTGCACCTGATATGTTGACGCCGTTTTTTCTCCATTGGTAACCTGTTATGGTGCCTGTGGCAGCCACTGTAAAGGTTGCATTGGTTCCTTCGCATTGTGTAACAGGATCAGGCTGGTCGGTGATGACAGGGGCTGTTTGCACGGTGAGGGTGGCTGCATTGCTGGTGACTGCACCACAGGTACCGGTAATGACGACATCATAACTGCCGGCGTCGGCCGGAGTGATGTTATTTATGGTATAGCTCGCATTTGTAGCACCGCTGATGTTGGTTCCGCCTTTACGCCACTGATAGGAAAGCCCTGTTCCTGTAACCGTTACAGAAAAGGCGGCATCAGTGCCCTCACATTGTGTAAGAGGATCGGGCTGGTCAGTGATCACCGGTGCAGTCTGCACGGGGAGGGCAGCAGCATTGCTGGTGACAGAGCCGCATGGACCGGTGATGACAACATCGTAACTGCCGGCATCGGCCGGGGCGATATTGTTAATGGTATAGGCCGGGTTTGTTGCACCTGATATGTTGACGCTGTTTTTACGCCATTGGTATCCGGTAATAGTGCCTGTAGCCGTTACGCTGAAGGTGGCATCAGTGCCCTCACATTGTGTAAGAGGATCGGGCTGGTCGGTGATCACCGGTGCAGTCTGCACGGTGAGGGCAGCAGCATTGCTGGTGACAGTGCCGCATGGACCGGTGATGACGACATCGTAACTGCCGGCATCAGCCGGGGCGATATTGTTAATGGTATAGGTCGAGTTTGTTGCACCTGATATGTTGACACTGTTCTTTCTCCATTGGTAACCTGTTATGGTGCCTGTGGCAGTTACTGTAAAGGTTGCATTGGTTCCTTCACATTGTGTAACCGGATCAGGCTGATCGCTTATGACGGGCGGTGTCTGTACGGTGAGGCTGGCATTGTTGCTGGTGACCGTTCCACAGGTGCCGGTGACGACAACGCTGTAATTACCGGCATCAGCCGGGGTGATATTATTAATTGTATAGCTTGCATTGTTGGCGCCGCTGATGTTGGCTCCGTTTTTTCTCCACTGATAGGTTAAACCTGAGCCGGTTGCCGTAACGCTGAAGGTAGCATTGGTTCCCTGACATTGTGTAACCGGATCGGGTTGATCGGTAATGGCCGGCGGTACGAGTACCGAAGCCGTAATGGTATTGGAAGTAGCCGGATTACCTGAGGTGCACCGAAGGCTGGAAGTCAGTATTGCATTAACCTGATCGCCGTCGATGAGAGTTGAGGTTGTGTAATTTGGGCTGTCGGAACCCACAGGCGTACCATTTAACCTCCATTGATAGGAAGGTGTTGTTCCTCCGTTGACCGGTGTTGCAGTGAACAGAACGCTGGTTCCGGGACAGATACTGCCTGAAGGATTTGCTGTAATGGAAACGCTCACAGGTTGATTTGGCTCGGTGGCAACAGTTTTTGAAGGACCATTTTTTGTACAGCCTTTGCTATCACGGGCCCAGGTTTCATAAGTGCCTGCTGCCAGTCCGCTGAATGTATTACCCGATTGATACCCGCTTGCACCACCGGTTGTTATGGAGTATGAATAAGGAGTTTTTCCCCCATGGGCATAAATGGTAATGGACCCATTGGTCTGGCCCTGGCATGTGTTAACCACACTGGCGGAATCGAAATAAAACATGGGCGGAATGCTGTCTGTAGCACCTTCGAGGAAGAATTCACGTGCCGAAGCAGGCGTAGGTGATCCGCAATTATTGGCATCATTCACCCGGACTTCGTACCAGCCCTGAGGCAAACTGGTGGCAGTTTGTGTATACTGGTTAATGGTTACCCATGTGCTGCCGTTATGGACATACCAGTCGTATGTATAGGGCGTTGTACCTCCTGAAACAACAGCCTGGAGCTGGCCATCGCTTCCTTCGTTGCATGTAAGTCCCTTGGTGATGATAATATCATTTACGTTAAGAACATCAGGCTGGGTGATAACAAGAGCGTTGTTTAATACACGGAAACAGGTGATGGCAGCGGCATCACGAATTTGCACATTATAGGTTCCGGGTCCGAGTCCGGTATAATTGCCGCTCGGCTGCCAGGAAATACCACCGTTTATCGTATATTGATATGAGCCGGAACCCCCGGAGGGTGAACTGATGATGATAGTCCCGTCGCTTTTGTTGTAACAGGTAACATTTGTAGAATTGAGGTTGGCATTTAACTGCCCGGGTTCGGTAATCGTCAGTCCCGGATCCAATGTCCTGACACAGCTGGTAGCATTGGCATCTCTTATGAGCACGGTGTAGGTTGCAGGTCCCAGATCTGTGTAGCCGCCTGTACTTTGCCAGCTTGATCCGGCGTTAATGGAGTATTCATATACACCTGATCCGCCTGAAGGACTGCTGATGGTAATGGTGCCGTTGGAGGCCCCGAAACAGTCGCTGTTGGTTGAAGAAACATCAGCGCTGAGAATAGCTGGTTGTGTAATGTTTATAGTATTGTAATCCAAGACGTTGTCGGTGACCGTGTCAAGGACAAAAGCATTATATAAATCGGCATCGAGATTAAAAAAAGTATGATTCAGGTTGGTGGTCGGACCGAATGAGTCAATAACTGAGGGATGTAACACTTTGTAATAGTAATACATATAAACAGAAGAGCCACCATTGATCTGCATGGTTATTTCACCATCCGATCCTGAAAAACAGGTAACATCTTTTTTGCTGAATGTTACGGTTTGTGATTTCAGTCCGGCTCCCGAAAAAATCAGGACAAGGAGTGAAACCAGGTAAATCTTTTTCATATTATGCGACATAAATTGCAGTTTAAATTCAGTTATTGCCCGATGCTATATCAACGGTCTTCCCGGCTGACATACCATTACGGTCTACAATCTTAATGAAGTACTTACCCGTTTGGACAGCATCGAAGGTAAATGATCTTTTTTCGACAGGTCCTGATTCCCTGAGGATCTCTCCATGAACAGGATCATTAGTCATAAGATAAAATGTGTAAAAAGGTGTTCCTTTTGTTACGTTAATTTTAATATCGGCAGTAAGGGGAATTTGATTTTCATTATAACTGACTTTTATTTCGTAGCTGATTTCCTGTGAAAAAGCCCTGAGGGTTAACAGGCTCAGCATGATCATACATATGATGGCAGTTCTTTTCATCCTGTTTGAAATTTAATGCAGCGTTAATAACTATGTTACGAAATATGCAACCAATTGGTTACAGGCTTTGTCTCGTCTTAAATACAGAATTTCAATTTCTTATAATATTTTACTAAATGTAGATTTTATAAAAATTCATTTAAAGTCAACATTTTAACAATCACAGGGTATTTTGTAACAGATAGATTGTAAGTTTCAGATAAACAATAGTTTATATTAAAGCAACAAAAAACACCCTGTTAATAAGTATTTACACCTGTATAAGCTTATGAATAAGCCTTCAGTCAGCACCCGGGTAAACTTCATTAAAGCCTGAGGGTCAGGCGGGCTGTACAAGGCTTGTGACGGTTAACAATTTGCGTGTAACAAACTGTATGGGAAACCAGGCTGCGAGTAACCCGATAATAATGACAGCAATGCCAGTGGCTGCAATATCAAAAGGCTTGATAAGAACCGGATAGGCATCGATTATAAAGGTTCCGGATCCCTGCAGTCTGATGAGCCTGAAAGTAATCTGCAGCCAGCAGATCAGCAATCCTGCCGCCAGACCTATAACAGCCCCGGCAATTGATACCAGCCAGCCTTCAAAGAGAAAGATACGGTTGATAAGGTTATCGGAAGCCCCGAGGTTGCGCAGGGTAATGATATCAGTCTTTTTCTCCAGGATGAGCATTGTAAGCGTACCGATAATATTAAAGGAGGCAACGATGAGGATAAAAACAAGAATAAGAAAGATAGCCCATTTTTCCATCTGCATGGTTTTGTAGAAGATCTCATTTTGCTGGTAACGGTTCTGCACTTTGAAATTATCGCCCATCATGAGTCCGATTTGCTGTTGGATGTTCTGAGTGTTGACATTTTGATCAAGGCGGATTTCGAGGGCATTGATTTCTCCCGGATATTCAAAGAGGTCCTGTGCAAAAGCCAAGGGCACAAAAATATATTTTGAATCGTAATCCTGTTCAATAAGGAAAACTCCTGATACATTCAGATACTTCCTGTTAACGGCGCTTTCAGGATCGAATGACACTTTTCCGGTTCGTTTGGGAACATATATTCCCATTTGCCGGGGTGAATTCAAGATGACATTCAGGAAAATATCGATGCCTTTACCGATAACGGCAAATGGTTGTTCCCTGTTGTCGAGGATAAAGTCACCTTCCGTAATCATGCTGTCAATACCGGAAACGTTGGCATAATCCCTGCTTACACCTTTAACTGTGGCGATGGTCTGTCGTTCATCATAGCGGAGGAGAGCTTTATCTTCCAGGACTGTAGCCACTGCATTAACGCCTTTTATTGATTTGATGCTGTCGAGAAGAGCTTCATCTGCAGTAAATGTTTTACCTTCTGTCAGAATGACTTTTATGTCAGGATTGAATGAATTGATAAGCGATTTAACCACATTGTCAAAACCGTTGAACACTGACAGGACAACAACAAGGGCCATGGTGCCGGTGGCTATCCCTGTGAGCGATATGGCCGCAATCAGATTGATGGCATTATGAGACTTTTTGGCGACCAGGTAACGTTTTGCTATATAAAATGGAAAGTTCACGGTATTATAACAGGCAATTGGTCATGATCTTAAAAGATTCTCAATATGATCAGCATAATCAATGGAGTCGTCACGGTAGAAAACAAGTTCAGGGATTATTCTCACCTGATGCCGTATTTTCTGACTTAATCCGTTACGGATCATTTTGGTATGCCGGGTGATATAGTTTAAAAAATCCTCCTTTTCATCAAAGGGAAATATGCTTACATAGACTTTTGCCAGTGAAAGATCAGGTGATATTCTTACCTGTGTTACCGTGATCATTTTTCCCTGAAAGAAGCTTCGGCTTTCTGTCTGGAAGAATGTGGCAAGTTCTTTCTGGATAAGCCTTGATACTTTGTTTTGTCGCAATGAGTCCATAAATCCTGCAATTTAATTGTCAGCCCGATGTGTAAAAATAAGAAATCCCTGATGAACCTGAAAAAAAAGCGGCTTATAATTAAATCGGACTATTATTTCATAACATTTTATAGTTTTGTGGTCCGGGGATTAATTTTATATTTCAGGAACAGTTTTATTAACCAGTAAACATAATTTATTTCATGCATAAAAAACGTGTTTTATCGTGCATACAACCCACCGGTGAAATCCATATCGGCAATTATTTCGGAGCCGTAAGAAATTGGGTTACCATACAGGACCAGTATAGTTGTGTATATGGTGTTGTTGATCTGCATGCTATGACCATGCCATATTCTTCAAAGGAATTAAGGCAGAATACCCTGAACATGTTCGCTGATCTGATAGCGGCAGGATTGGATCCGGAAAAATCAATATTGTTTATACAATCGATGGTGCCGCAACATACTGAACTTACATGGATATTCAGTTGCGTGACTTCTTTTGGTGAATTATCACGGATGACGCAATTCAAGGATAAATCAGACCTGCTGGAATCAGGGGGAAAAAACGCATTCATTTCGGCAGGCTTATTTACTTATCCTGTTTTGCAGGCTGCAGACATCTTGATTTATAAAGCTGATTTTGTGCCTGTGGGAAAAGACCAGGAACAGCATCTTGAGCTTTCGCGCAATATCGCCGTGAGGTTTAACAATCAGTTTGGTGATTACTTTCCTGAGCCAAAGCCTTTGTATACTGAGGTTCCGAAGTTGATGTCGCTGGCTGATCCCGAGAAAAAAATGAGTAAGAGTTTAGGTGATAAACATTACATCGGTTTATTTGAAAAGGAGGAGAGTATCCGTAAAAAAGTTAAAAGCGCTGTTACGGATACGGGAGGCCAGACCGGTGAAGCGATGAGTCCTGGTGTATCAAATCTTTTTGCCATTATCAGGGCCTGTGAAAAAATGAAGGAGTACAATGCATTGATGCAGGACTATGAAAAAGGCATCCTGAAGTATAAAGATCTGAAAGAAGTAACAGCTGATGCCCTTGTTGACCTCACGGGTCCGCTTCGTAAAAGGCGGGAGGAATTAAGGCGGGATCCTGAACAGATCATGCAATTGGTTGTACGGTCATCTGAAAAGGCAAGGGATTTTGCCGAAAAAACCTTAAACGATGTGAGGGGGCTTACAGGGTTGATAGTTTGAAGATTTGCTGATTTGCTGATTTGCTGATTTGAAGGTTTGAAGACCAGTCTGCCCTGCCTGCCAGCCTGCAGATCAACAAATCAGCAGATCATCAAATAAAAAGTCCCGGAGGTTATTCCGGGACCTGCCCTTGAGATAAAATCCCAGGTATATTTTATGAAGAACTGTACCAAATTAAAAACAAATATTGTGCCAAAAGCTTATTCGTAATTGTAAAGTATGCCTTCAAGTTCAATTGAGGGCAGGTCATCATAGCTTTTGTGATAATTTGCATTAACCAGCAGGACAAAGGGTGTATTCAGGTTAGCCGCTTTTTTTCTGAGAATGATCCGGGCATTTTTTTCAAGATACTCATTGGCTGCATTTACGTAATCAGCCTTATAACTGGCTGTTATTTTTCCCTTCTCAACAAGGCCGCTAATATCTTCATGTTTATCTGTCAGTGTAACTTTTTCCCAGTCATGTTTATTGCGGATAATAATTCTTGCAGTGTCAACAATTTTCTGGTCAAAACCGTTTTTGTCGGTCAGTGGAAGAAAAATATCGATATGACCATTGGCATATTGAATCTGGCTTATCTCGTTACGGTTGAGGGAATGGAGATCAGTATTAAAGGGATATATAAAGAGCACAAGAGAAGGTGTGATGTTTTGTATTCTGACAATATAAACCTGATGGCTGTATGTGAGGATCTTGTCATAACCGTTTATGGCTGCTGAGTCAAAATTGGCGAGATCAGATAATCTGAGGTAAGCCTGTGAAAGAATACTGTCAGTTTTGAATGTTGTTTCAGAAGGCATATAATGAGGGAAGGGGTTTGCCGAATTGGGAAATAACGTGTCGTCATTGTTCTGACATAGGATGTCAAGAGCCAGGTTAAGTGATATTAATATGCTGATAAACCGCAACATAAGAAATGTTATTCCATTACAACATCCATGGCCGCAAGTTAAAAAAATGACCTGAATTTTTATTGTAATATTTATGAGATCAGAAAAATTGTTGAGGAACGGACAGATTTCAAAAACAAGTCATTTTGTGTGACGAATCCGGCTCAGTGATTTATCCGGTTTTTCCGCAGGACAGTGGGAAGACCATTTGTACACAGGCGCCAGAACCAGCCAGATTCACTATTTTAAGCTCACCAGACAGTGCATTGAGTATCAATTTTGCAGTGGCGAGACCGATACCGAACCCTTCTGTTTTGTATTGCAGATTGTCGGAAGAAAAGGGTTCAAAGATGCTTTTAAGTGCTTTTTTTGAAAAACCCGGACCCTGGTCCAGCACTTCAAGCATGGCATTGTTGTCGGAGTGCATTGTTTTTAAAGTGATCCGGGTGTGGTCCGGAGAAAACTTAATGGCATTGTCAAGAATAAGTTTTACACAGGTCGCCAGAAGTCTCTGATCTGCTTTTATCAGAATATGAGTCTCGGCCAGATCCAAAATAATATTCCTGTTCCGCGATTCTACCTGTGTGCCCAGCGACATAACAAATTCATTCAGGTTAATTTCTTCCAGTTCAATTTTATAGTTTTCTGATTTTATTTCGGTAAACAACAGTGAAATTTCTGACAACTGGACAAGGCGGTTAACGAGGTGGTTGATCGAATGAAGGTATTCTTTTTGTTCGGGCGACTGAATAAGGTCTTCAAGGATAAGCGTAAAGCCGTGTATACCCTGAAGCGGTGTTCGTAATTCATGATTGATATGGCGGATGAATTCGTTTTTTACCTTATGAAGGTTTGAAAGTTCCTCGTAGGCTGATTTCAGCTTGGCATTAAGTTCAGTAAGATTTTTATTGGATTCCCGGAGTTCGGCAGTTCGCTGTGCGACAAGATCTTCCAGCCGCTGATTGACCGATTGCAGTTGCTGTGTTTTATTTCTCAGTTCAAGTTGTGTTTTAACCCTGGCAATAAGTTCAGTATAATTGAAAGGTTTCATAATATAATCGACGGCACCGACTTCAAATCCTCTGATGATATCTTCCTTTTCATTTCTTGCTGTCAGGAATATAACCGGTATGTCAAAGGTGGCAGGATGGTGTTTGAGTTCTTCACACACTGAATATCCGTCGAGATCAGGCATGGCAATATCCAGCAAAATAAGATCAGGTAATTCATGGAGGGCAGTCTTAACGGCCTCTTTACCAAGGGTGGACAGGATGATCCCAAATCCCTCCTGTGAAAGCACATCACTCAGAAAGTTAAGGTTACTGGGAATGTCGTCAACCAGCAGTATATTGTATTTTTCATGTTGCTGTTCCCCGGATATCATAATTCATTCCTTATTTGTTTTAAGCGCTGTATTCAATAAAAAAGCCGTTAATATTTTATGGTATTAAACAACGTTCAGGTCGTTATGGCATCAGTCATTTTTTTGAATTCAGGCAGAAACCTGAGTATTTTGTCAATCTGGTGTGTTTTCACAAGGATTTTAAGATACTGTCCGAAAGAAACAAATGAGAGGATGTTGTATTGCTGTCCTGCATTTTCAACATCACGGGCAAAAACAGCCAGGTTATCAAGAGACAGAACCGATCTGACTTCATGGTAAGCCGGTGTCAATGAGGAAGAGCAATACCTGATGAGGTCTTCCGGCATTTTTACCATTCTCTCCATATCATGATGAAATTTCTGCATGACATCGGGTTGTGGCATTTCTTCATCACCCGCAATGTGCTGATTGTCTTTGTTGACAGAAAGGGTCAATGTCACTGTGGTGCCCTGGCTGAGTTTACTGTCAATGGTTATTTCACCCTGACAGCGTTGGATCAATTCCCTGCAAATGACCAGTCCGAGACCTGATCCCCTGGATTCTGCAGTTCCTATCTTTGCCGGGCGTGTGTCAATGCGAAACAGTTTTGGAATGTCTTCCGGTGCAATGCCGATACCGGTATCATTTACTGATATTTTAACCTGAGGCCCTGTTTTTTCCACCGAGACATGTATTTTACCAGCAGAAGGTGTAAAATTAAGGGCATTCGACATAAGATTCTGAAGAACAGTGGTGATCATAAACCTGTCGGTAAAGGCAAATAAGTCTTCCGGCAGGTTATGGCTTATTTCAATTGCCTTCCTTTGTGCTTCTTTTTGGTTCATTTCCAATACATCCCTTATCAGGGCCGCCAAATCTGTTTTTTCCGGCTTGTATTCAAAACTTCGGCGCTGAAGACGTGACCATTCAAGAAGGTTGTCCAGAATTTTATGCACATGAACAGATAAACCAAGGATGTGTTTGCCATACCTGTCAATTTTATCATAGTCTTTTGCATCAATACTTTTAACGATGAGTTCGGAAAAGCCCATGATGGTTGTAAAAGGATTTTTCAGATTATGGGCTACAAAAGAAAAAAACTTGTCTTTCTGATCGTTAAGTTCCTCCAGTTCTTTACCCTGTTTTGCCAGTTTCAGATTCAGGTGACGGGTTCGCTTATTCAGTCTGATCAGCATAACCAGTTGAATCAGCGTAAGGATGAACAGAAAGATAATAATAATGACGGCCCGGGTAATGCGTTTTATGGTTGTGGTTTTATGAGTATTTTGTTGTTTTAACCATTCATTTTCTTTTTCTTTCTGCGCAATATCATATTTTGCCTGTAATTCTCCTATTTGCTTTAACTTTTCTTCATTCATGAGGGAATCGGATGCCTCCTTGTAATGGATATAATATTCGAAAGCTTTTGTGTGATTATTAAGAGTAGCATAAATATTGGCAATGTTCTTATAAGATTCAGCTTTGATTCTGAAAGTCTTAATCTCACCGGCATGCAACAATGATTCCCTTGAGTATTTCAATGCAGCCGGCATATTGTTCATATGGAAATAGGCTTTCCCAATGCGGCTTTTTACCTGGGCAAGCAAATACAAATTATTGCTTTTTTCAGCCAGGTCCATGGCCTGATAATAACTCTTAAGAGATTCTTCATATTTTTGAAGTTTCAGATAACCGTCTCCCACCCTTATAAGCAAATCATTTTTTTCTGAATCCAGCTTAAGGCTGTCAATGATCATTAATGAAACGAGATAATATGATAATCCCTTGTCTATACTGTCGGTGCTTACAAATACCTCACCAATGCTTGCATAATTACGGGCTACGTCTGCAACAAGATCCAGCTTTTTATAGAAATCAACAGCTTTATTATAGTATTCAACAGCTCTTCCGGGTTCATCTATGGCAGAATATATTTTCCCCAGTATTTCACAACAGTAAGCGATATCATCTTCCTGACCTGTTTTTTCAAATTGTCTGCATGCATTCAGCACAAATGCCAGAGATTTATCATATAAACCTTTTAGTAAATACAATTCCGCAGTTTTTAAATTTGCTCTGCCCATAAGTGCTGTATCCTTCATTGATGCTGCAAGGTCGAACGCCTTTTTTGCGAAATCAAGGGAAAGAGTTATGTTGTTATGCTGATGTTGATCGCTGAAATTCAGTAGTTTTGAGATTTTTTCGCTGTCAGAACATTGCTGCAGTATCATGTTTATGCTGTCATTTTCGAAATTTTTGTTGACAGCTCTGACAGCCGGAAGTACAGAAATGTTAAAGCAAAGGCAGAACAGGGATATCAGACAGGCAGTTTTAGATAGGGACATACACTCGCAGATGAAAAAAAACTTAATGATGCGAAGGTAATAATTTATATATTCAGGCTGTTAAATGAAGATACCAAGTAATTAACAAAGGCATGTTGTTTATTATCGTGTTGCAAAGACTATGGATAGCATTTTTTACTAAGTTTCACCTTATTTAGATTATATAATGAGGAGATTTGAGATTGACGATTTTCGATTAACTTTAACTTAAACTTCTTAATTCAATGTCGTTAAGTTAAGACTGTATAATGTCCCTCTCTTGGAGAGGGTGCAGGGAGAGGAGAAAAAAATCCTTAACTTAACGACATTGATTCTTAGTGCCTTATCATATTAAAAATTTAATAACTGGCAATCTGAACTCATTATAGAAAAACGTATGGTTAAAATGATTGAACAAACACTTGATTACCTTAAATCGGAGAATATGGGATCTCCGGAGATAGGTATAGTGCTGGGCACAGGTTTGGGAGGACTGGTCAAAGAGATGAATGTGATCAGTTCATTGAAATATGAGCAAATTCCGAATTTTCCTGTGGCAACCGTCGAATCTCACCATGGAAAATTGCTTTATGGTGATATGCACGGTAAAAAGATCCTGGCCATGCAGGGAAGGTTTCATTATTATGAGGGCTACTCTTTACAGCAGGTTACATTTCCCATAAGAATTATGAAAGGGCTTGGGATAAAGTACCTTTTACTTTCAAACGCGGCGGGAGCGCTTAACCCAAACTTTAAAAAAGGCAGTCTGATGCTTATTGATGACCACATCAGTTTTCTTCCTGATAATCCTTTGCGTGGGATCAATGATGATAAGACGGGACCTCGTTTCCCTGATATGAGCAGGCCTTATGATGCATTTCTGAATGAAAAGCTGATGGCCATAGCCCTTCGGGAGAAGATCGTTTTAAATAAAGGCATTTATGTTGCTGTACCCGGGCCGAATCTTGAAACGCGCGCTGAATACCGGTTCTTCCGGAATTATGCTGATGCAGTGGGTATGTCAACGGTTCCTGAGGTGATCGTGGCCAATCATATGGGTTTGCCCTGTGCCGCTGTATCTGTCCTTACCGATGAATGTGACCCGGATAACCTTATGCCGGCCCGTATTGAAGACATTCTGGCAATTGCTGCAAAAGCTGAAACAGGACTTATCCGTTTATTCATTGAC
>JAFGTR010000038.1 GCA_016934055.1 Bacteroidales bacterium
AGCGTCCGCTTGTGCCTTCACACCTCACCTAATCTTAAGCACAAAAGCGCCCTTTTCCCTCACCGGCCAGCAGCTGATACCATTCATGCGGCATAATGATGTCCATTTCTTCGATATATAATAATCAACATTGGAATCGATAATGACCATGCCAGTCTCAAAATGATCCAGAACACTGTTTATCTCCGGACTGATATCTTTTGTGATGATCTGATAATCTGTTTTTATTTTTGGGGATCCGCTGCAATACTTTAATGTGTCATCATTATATATTACAAAGCTGACCCCTGAAAAACACAAGAATACATTGCGGCCTATTATGTCATCCCGCATTGTCCATGATGAATTCCTGCAATAATTCATATGAGCGTTGGTGGCAAAGACGGGCATTTTGTATACACCCTTTTCTATCCACCAGTTACGGAATGAATAATGCACAACATTTTCCGGCAAGGGTTTTTCACCGGAAGAAAAAACAAAGTTACTCCTGCCGGCAATGATGTTCATGATACCGGTTCCTCTCATATTGCTGACCGTTATTATTTGCTGTTTATTTATTGCATAAAGGCGGTGGCCGTTGATTAACAAAAATAAAAACAGCAAGCCCATGCTTTGCAGTGCAAAAGAAGATCGGCTGTGGAGAATGAACAATCCTGTGGTTATCAATAAGGCAAACAACAGCACAACCTGAAGCCTGCCTATAAAAATGCCATCAGCCAACGCTCCCGGAAAATTACCCAGCCAATCAAGCGGCTCCAGCATCGCACACACCAGGAACTCAAGAATACCGGCCAGCATAAATCCTGTCGGTTCGAAAACCGAAAGAAAAAAAAACAGAACAGAGAGATAAATGATGAGTGAAACCAATGGAATAACATACAGATTGGTGATCCAGAAAAACAACGGAAACTGGTGAAAATAATAAAGAACAAACGGCGCCGTAGCCAGTTGTGCAGCTATGGAAGCAGTAAACAACATCCATATTTTACGGGGCAGCCAGTATTTAAATGTAATTAACCTGTACAGCCAGGGCTGGAAATATATGAGACCAAACACAGCCGCAAAGGAAAGCTGAAACCCCACATCGAGGAAACAAAAGGGAGAAAAGACCAGCATAATGAAAGCCGATGCTGATAAAATATTCAGCGGATGTGCATCCCTGTTGACGAATTTTCCCACAACGTAAATACTTAACATAACACCGGCCCGGGTAACTGATGAAGAAAGGCCTGTAATTATTACAAAAGACCATATAGCAGCCAGGGATACCAACAGCCGTATAAAAACCAGTATTCTATTGTTGCGCAGAAAACCCAGGCAGAAATATATCATAAGGTAAATAATGCCAACGTTGAAACCAGATAAAGCCATCACATGCACAACACCGGCCCGGGTGAATGTGGCTATGGTTTCATCACCGAGATCTGATTTGTATCCCAGGGTGAGCGCTGATAACACAGCTGCTGCCCTGTGATCAATACATGAAGCCCGAAGTTTTTTCAGAAGACCTTCCCGGCAGTTTACGGCCATGATTTTCAAATTTTTTTTGCTGTTCCCTGCCACCATCCATGCCTTATCGGCCGCAAAAACCTGGTAATCGGTATCATGGCGGGATAAATAGCTTTTATAATCAAATTCTCCCGGGTTAGACGGTCCGGGAACCGGTAAAAAACGAGCCCGGACAAGGATGATATCACCAGGGCCAAGGCTTTCACTCCTTGTGTTCCTGTGAAAGATGATCACAGCTTTCGTCTTCAACCACTGAGGTTGATCGTGACCACTCAGATCATCAATCCGCGCCAGGGCCCGCACACTGCCTGAGCGTATCTCGGGAGTGTCCATAATTATAAGCCGGCCCGTTAAGCACACGGAACTGCTGAGGGCATAATGGCCTTTCAGATATTTCACTGAAAGAAGATGACCTGCGCCCAAAATGAAAAAAATGAAATACAACAACAAACCGAAGGCCCATGTGTACTTGTAAGAGAGTGGTTTACCGGTATTCAGGGAAAAGATAAAGATCAGGAAAACAGCACCGGCCGAAAACACAATCAGAATTGCCCCGGGGGACAAACAATAATGTCCTGCAGCAAGACCTGCAAGGAAGGGTATCACAATGCGCAGAAACGGTGTTTTTCTTAACTGATACAATAACTCCATGGGTATGGACGTGGACCGTTAAAACAGGTTTTAAATTTATTGATTTTTTTTTACCGAAAACATGCCCCGGCTTATATAATTGAATAATATTCCTAAATTTGTGTTATTCAAAAAAAATCGGTTATTATTCAAAAACAAAAAAGTCATTTACAAATGATTGATTTAAAAACAAAATATTCAGGATTGGAGTTGAAAAATCCTGTAATCCTTGGGGCAAGTAACCTGGTTACCAACCATGATGTCCTTAAAAAAGCTGAGGATGCAGGTGTGGCAGCAATTGTATACAAATCGCTTTTTGAGGAGCAAATTCAGCTTGAGGCCGCTCAACTGGATGATGAACTGGAAGAATACAATGAGCGCAATGCTGAAATGGTCAAGCTGTTTCCAACCATTAAACATGCCGGGCCTGAAGAACATCTCCTTAATGTGCGTAAAGCAAAAGAAAGTGTAAAAGTTCCGCTCATTGCCAGCTTAAATGCCATCTATACGGAATCATGGATCGAATATGCCCAATTGCTTGAACAAACGGGTGTTGATGCGCTGGAATTCAATTTCTTTTATGTTCCCCGTGAGCCGCAGCTGGACGGAAGGGATGTGGCCTTAAAGCAAATGGAGGTCATCAAGGCCGTAAAATCAAAAGTCAAACTCCCGGTTAGTGTGAAATTAAGCCCGTTCTATGCCAACCCGCTGAACATTGTAACAGAAATGGACAAGCTTGGGATTAACGGTTTTGTTTTGTTCAACAGGCTTTTTCAGCCTGATATTGACATTGAGAATCAGCAGCATTTTTCACCTTTTAACCTGAGCAATCCCGAAGACAACAAGCTCAGCCTGCGTTTTACCGGATTGTTATACGGCACCATCGCTGCATCCATCTGCAGCAATACCGGCATTTACAATGGAGCCGACGTGATCAAGATGATACTGGCCGGGGCTGACTGTGTTCAGGTTGTAAGCACGGTCTATAAAAACAAGGTTGAATATATTAAAACGATTATAAATGATGTTCAGTCGTGGATGGAATCAAAAGGTTATAAAAGACTCGATGAATTCAGGGGCAAACTCTCGAATAAGAACATCAACGATCCGTTTGTCTACAAGCGTGCACAGTATATTGATCTTTTGCTGAAATCGGACAGTATCTTCAAAAAATACCCGGTTCATTAATATTAAACACGTCGCAGAGACGCGATGCATCGTGTCTCTGCATTATTTCAATACCTTAATCTTGTAATCCACCTTAACCTTTCCTTTGCTGATATCGTTCAGTTTCCCCTTCAGCAATTTTCTGCGGATAGGTGAAATACGGTCTATGAAAAGGATACCGTCGGTATGATCATATTCGTGCTGGATTATCCTGGCTTTTACACCTTCAAAATACTCATCGTGAAACTGCCAGTTTTCATCATTATACTGTACTCTAATTCGTGGTTTCCGCATAACATCCTCCCGGATGTTCGGAATGCTCAGGCATCCTTCATTGAATGCCCAGGGTTCGCCTTCCTCTTTAATAAGCCGCGCGTTAATATAGACCTTCTTAAAGTCAATCATAGAGGGATCATCCTCGACCAGCGATGATCCGTCGGTAACAAACAGGCGGATGGATTTTCCGATTTGCGGAGCTGCCAATCCCATCCCATCTGATTCATCCATGCTGTCAAACATATCAGCAATAAGTGTGCTGAGTCCCTCATAATCCCTGTCAATATCCACGGCCATCTTTCTTAAAACAGGAGAGCCGTATACAACTATTGGGTGCGTCATTACAGTTTGTTTTACTAATATTATCTAATCTTAACTGAGGCCATATAGGACTGTAATATAATAGTGGCACTAATGGCATCCACCATGGCTTTATTCATCCTGTCCTTTTTTTTCACGCCACCGTCTATCATAGTCTGAAAAGCCATTTTAGACGTAAATCGTTCATCCTCCAACACCACCTTTTTTTCAGGCCAGCGTTTCTTTATTTTTTTCAGAAAAGCATCAATATAAACAACAGCTTCTGACGGCATATTGTTCATTTGCTTTGGATATCCAACCACAATGGTATCAACATCTTCAACGGCAAAATAATGATCAAGAAATTCGATCAGGTCGTGTGATTTTACCGTTGTAAGGCTGTTGGCTATTATCTGCAGCGGATCGGTAACAGCAACACCCGCCCTCTTTCTTCCGTAGTCAATCGCTAATATTCTGGCCAAGTATTATTTTTTAGGTGTGCAAAGTTAGCAATTTTAAACTAAAAATGGAAGAACATAGAGGCAAGGTAAGCTATGGCAGGCAAATCAGCAAATCAGCAAATCAGCAATCACCAAATAAAAAACCCCGAAAGATACCTTCCGGGGTTTTGGTTTATACAGGTAACTATCACTGATTTACTTTTGAATAATCCAATGAAGCCATCCGTTTGTAACTGTTATACCGCCATTTTGCATTTTCCTCGGCAGAAGCGAACAATTCAGCTGACTCTTTAGGGAAGGCTTTTTTAAGGGAAGTATACCGCACCTCGCTGTTGAGATAATCCTGAAATTTACTCCAGTCGGGTTCCTTTGAATCGAGTTCAAAAGGATTCTTTCCTTCTTTTTCAAGCAGCGGATTAAACCGGTACAGATGCCAGTATCCGGCCTCAACAGCGTTTTTCTGCTGTTCCTGCGATTTATCCATGCCGGCACGCAAACCATGGTTAATACATGGAGCATAAGCAATGATCAGCGATGGTCCGGGATAGGCCTCTGCTTCGCGCAGGGCTTTGAGATACTGATTCTGACTGGCTCCCATAGCCACCTGGGCCACATATACATAGCCGTATGTCATAGCCATAGCACCCAGATCCTTCTTCCTGATTTTCTTCCCTGAAGCAGCAAATTTGGCTACAGCGCCAACGGGTGTTGATTTTGAAGCCTGACCGCCTGTATTGGAATATACTTCTGTATCCAGCACCAGGATATTAACGTCTTCACCCGATGCAACCACATGATCCAATCCGCCATAACCTTTTTTTTTTAATGATACGGCGACCACCGAGATCTACACTGACTTTTTAATCAGGTATTGCTGTAGTTCAAGGATTTCTGCGGCAACCGGATCCTTTTCCTTTTTCAGTATATCAACAACTTTGGCAGAAGCGATTTTCGACTGCTGAGCATTGTTCCTGCCGGCAATCCATTCACGGAATGCATCTTTTGCCGTTTCAGACAGGCTGTTATTTCCGTTAAGCGCTTCGTTCATCATAAGCTCAATGCGATCCCTGAGCTTACTGACGCCTATGGCCAGTCCGAACCCGTATTCAGCATTATCTTCAAAAAGCGAATTTGCCCAGGCGGGTCCCCGTCCGTCTTTGTTGGTGCAATAAGGTGTTGACGGGGCAGAACCGCCATAAATAGAAGAACAGCCTGTTGCATTGGCGATGATCATCCTGTCACCATAAAGCTGCGTGATAAGTTTAATATAGGGCGTTTCGCCACAGCCCCCGCAGGCGCCCGAGAACTCGAATAAAGGCTGTGCAAACTGACTGTTTTTAACAGATTTCTCGACTTCAACAAGATTGTCTTTATAAGACACCTTCTCTGAAAAATAATTCCAGCGTTCGACTTCATCAAGCTGTGTTTCCAGCGGTTTCATGAGCAGCGACTTTTCCTTTGACGGACATATGTCGGCACACACACCGCAGCCGGTGCAGTCAAGCGGACTAACCTGTATACGATACTGATAACCTTCAAATCCTTTTCCCATGGCTTTCAGGGTAACCGTATCCTTTGGCAGTCCTTTCATTTCGTTTTCATCAATAAGGAAAGGCCTGATACAGGCATGAGGGCATACATATGCACATTGATTACACTGAATGCATTTATCGGCCTGCCACTCCGGGATATTAACAGCAACACCACGCTTTTCATAAGCGGTCGTGCCGGAAGGGAATGTGCCATCTTCCCGTCCGATAAAAGCAGAGACTTTCAGGTCGTCACCCTTCTGACGGTGCATGGGTTCGGCAACAGTCCTGATGAATTCCGGGATATCACGATTGTCCTTCTCCGGCTTAACTTCAATCTGCGCCCATGATGCCGGGACTTCAACCTTTTCCACCTCGCTGCCATGGGTAATAGCAGCCAGGTTCATGTTCACTATCTCTTCTCCCTTGCGGCCAAAGGTTTTAATAATGGCCTGCTTCATTTCCTTAAGAGCATCATCAAAAGGTATGACCTCGGAAATCTTGAAGAATGATGACTGCATAATGGAGTTGGTACGATTACCGAGACCAATTTTCTCAGCAATAACGGTGGCGTTGATAATATAAAACTGAATATTATTTTCGGCCATGTATTTCTTCATGGCATCGGGCAGCCTTTTCTTTGTTTCTTCAGCATCCCATATGCTGTTGAGCAGGAAGATACCACCCTTCTTCAGGCCTTTAAGCATATCGTATTTATCGAGATAAGCCGGCACATGGCATGCCACGAAATCGGGAGTCCCGACAAGATAAGGCGCCATGATAGGCTTGTCGCCAAAACGCAGGTGAGACACGGTTAGTCCGCCTGACTTCTTGGAGTCATAGGCAAAATAAGCCTGTGCATATTTGTCTGTTGAATGGCCGATGATCTTAATGGAGTTTTTATTGGCGCCGACGGTTCCGTCTGAACCCAGTCCATAAAACTTGGCTTCATAAGTACCCTTAGGTGTTATGCTGATCTCGGGTTTCAAAGGCAGTGAAAGGAAGGTCACATCATCATCAATGCCAACCGTGAAAATTTTCTTGGGCTCCTTTGATGCCAGGTTATCAAATACGGCAACGATCTGAATGGGGGTTGTATCCTTTGAGCTGAGGCCATAACGTCCGCCTATGATCATGGGAGCGTTGGGACGTCCATAGAACACATCACGCACATCAAGATACAAAGGCTCACCATTGGCGCCGGGTTCTTTGGTGCGATCGAGAACAGCAATACGTTTTACTGTTTGCGGGATAACCTGCAACAAATGTTGAGCAGAAAAAGGACGATAAAGATGAACCACCACCACACCTGTTTTTCTTCCCTGTGCATTGAGGTATTCAACAACTTCACGGGTTGTGTCGGTAACAGAACCCATGGCAATGATGATCTCTTCTGCATCCGGAGCCCCGTAATAGTTGAAAAGCTTGTATTCACGACCTGTAAGCTGGCTCAGCTTCATCAAATAGTCCTCTACTATTTCGGGAACCACATCATAGAATTTATTGGCAACTTCACGTGTCTGGAAATATATGTCGGGATTCTGAGCTGTTCCTCTTTGAACAGGATGATCAGGATTTAAAGCCCGGTCCCTGAATTCTTTTAAAGCCTGATAATCAACAAGCTTTGCCAGGTCTTCCATCGCGGGTACTTCAACCTTCTGAATTTCAGCCGATGTCCTGAATCCATCGAAAAAGTGCAAAAAAGGCACTCTCGATTTAATGGAAGCCAGATGAGGTAAAGCAGCAAGGTCCATGATCTCCTGTACGCTGCCGGTGGCAAACAGGGCAAACCCGGTATTCCGGACACTCATGACATCGCTGTGGTCACCGAAAATTGACAAGGCCTGTGCGGCTATACTGCGTGCTGACACATGAAACACACCGGGGAGCAATTCACCGGATATCTTATACATGTTGGGGATCATCAGCAATAAACCCTGGGATGCTGTGTAGGTTGAGGTAAGTGATCCGGCCTGAAGAGACCCGTGAAGAGCGCCTGCAGCACCTGCTTCAGATTGCATTTCAACAACCTTTACCACTTCTCCGAAAATATTCTTTCTGCCATTGGCTGACCACTCATCAATATTTTCAGCCATAGTCGATGATGGGGTAATGGGATAAATGGCAGCAACTTCACTAAACATATAGGCAATGTGGGAGGCCGCATAATTGCCGTCACAAGTCAGAAAATTTTTCTTGGTCGTCATATTAACTCTCTTATATTTAATGTTTTACAAATTAATATAATAATAAATCAACAAAAATACAATAAATCATCATTATTATGATATGAGAAAGCTCATCATTCACCATTCATTGAAAGCAGGAATTCTTCGTTTGATTCTGTTTTGGTTATTCTGTCACGAAGGAATTCCATAGCTTCAATTGAATTCATATCGGTGAGATATTTGCGCAGTATCCAGATCTTGTTGAGGAAGTTTCTATCCAGCAACAGGTCTTCCCTGCGGGTGCTTGATGCTGTGATATCGATAGAGGGGTAAATACGGCGGTTCGATAGCTTACGGTCAAGTTGCAGTTCCATATTGCCGGTTCCCTTGAATTCCTCAAAAATAACATCATCCATTTTCGAACCGGTATCTGTCAATGCTGTGGCAATAATGGTCAATGATCCGCCATTTTCAATATTTCTTGCGGCGCCGAAAAATCTTTTTGGCCGCTGGAGGGCATTTGAGTCAACCCCACCCGAAAGCACCTTTCCGGACGCCGGGGCAATGGTATTAAATGCTCTTGCCAGACGTGTTATTGAATCAAGCAGAATCATCACATCATGTCCGCATTCAACCAGTCGCTTTGCCTTTTCCAGCACTATGTTGGCAACACGTACATGTCTTTCGGCAGGCTCATCAAAAGTTGAAGAGATAACTTCACCTTTAACATTGCGCGACATTTCCGTAACTTCTTCAGGACGTTCATCGATGAGCAGTATTATCAGGTATACCTCAGGGTGATGTGCAGCTATGGCATTGGCAATATCCTGCAATAAGATGGTTTTCCCTGTTTTAGGCTGTGCAACGATCAAACCCCGCTGTCCTTTGCCTATGGGAGAAAACATATCAACAACCCTGACCGACAAATTGCCTTTCTCACCCGATTCAATGAGTGTATATTTCTCATTGGGGAATAAAGGGGTAAGGTAATCAAACGGTATACGGTCACGGATAAAATCAGGATTCCGGCCATTGATTTCCATTACTTTTATCAGAGGAAAATATTTCTCTCCTTCTTTTGGCGGGCGGATTGTCCCGGTAACTGTATCACCGGTTTTAAGACCAAATAATTTAATTTGTGACTGAGAGACATAGATGTCATCAGGCGAGTTGAGATAATTATAATCCGACGATCTCAGAAAGCCATAACCATCGGGCATGATTTCAAGAACTCCCGAACTTGCTATAATGCCGTCAAATTCATTTCCCTTTTCCGTTGCACCTGGTTTACGCTCATAACTCTGTTTATAAGAAATCTCAGGTTTTGTAACAGGCTCAGGTACCGGAGGAGGTATGGGGGCCGGAGATGGAATGACCGTTTCTTCATCTTCAAGATCAGGTGGAACAATATCATCGAGCTCCAGTTCTTTCTTTCGCTGCTCAACTTCAATTTTTTCAATGGTTCTGTTGACCATCTCATGTTTATCTGAAAACTTGTCCGACCGTTCCGTATGCCTGTCCGTTTGCTTATCGGTTTGCTTATCGGTTTGCTTATCGGTTTGCTTATCGGTTTGCTTATCAATTTGCTTATCGGTTTGCTTATCGGTTTGTTCGTTGGTATGCTTATCTGTAAGTCTTTCCTTGAATTCAACTTTTTCAGGTGTAGCTGACACTTCGGCTTTGCGAATGCGGTTCCTGCGATGCCGTTTTGAGTCACCTGTATGCGAACCCTCAGCGGGTTTTTTTTCGGTTTTTTTATTTTCTGTAGCCATGATAGCCTGTTGATCCAGAATCCGGTAAATAAGATCCTGTTTTCTCAACGACTCAACCCTCTTAATTTTCAAACCCTTGGCAATATCCCTGAGTTCGGTAAGAACTTTTTCATTAAGTTCCAGAATATCATACATAAAATTAGAAAAAGATTAGTTAATAAGATATCAATAATTATATATATTGCGCTTACAAAAGCCGGATTATACTAGACCAATAGGAAATGTTAGTTTCAACGTTGGAAGAATTCAATAGGGAAATCGTTTGCAATTATACTGAATTCATTACAATTCCCAAAAAAAATATTGAATTATTTTTTTATAACTTTGTTATATAAATAAATTTATCCGGTTTTGAGTATCTTTGATTTATTGTTTTTACCTAAAAACTGAACCAGATATCATTTTTTTCTTGAGCCATTAAACCTTTACCCTGTAAATCCCAAACACCATGAGACAGCTCAAGATTATCAAACAAGTCACCAACCGGGAAACACCTTCTCTGGATAAATATCTTCATGAGATTGGCAAAGTCGACCTGATAAGTGCAGAAGAAGAAGTTGAGCTTGCCTCAAGAATTAAAAACGGCGATGAGAAAGCATTGGATAAGCTCATAAGGGCTAATCTGAGATTTGTCGTTTCAGTTTCAAAGCAATACCAAAACCAGGGGCTCAGTCTGCCCGATCTGATCAACGAAGGTAATCTTGGTTTGATTAAGGCGGCACAACGTTTCGATGAAACCCGTGGTTTCAAATTCATTTCATATGCCGTCTGGTGGATCAGACAGTCTATTCTACAAGCCCTTGCCGAGCAGGCACGTATTGTAAGGTTGCCTCTGAATAAAATCGGTTCGATAAATAAAATCAACAAGACCTTCTCGGACCTTGAACAAAAGTATGAGCGGGAACCTTCACTGCAGGAAATTGCCGAAGTGCTTGAAATGGCCCCCGACGATGTGAAAGAGGCTCTTAAAAGTGCCGGAAGGCATGTTTCCATGGATGCCCCTATCACACAGGATGAAGAAACAACGCTTTATGATGTGATCCTGAGCAAAGATTCACCCAGTCCCGATAAAAGCCTTCTCACCGACTCCCTTCGCAAAGAAATTGAAAGAGTGTTGTCGACACTTACATACCGGGAAGCCAATATCATCCGTCTTTATTTCGGCCTCAATGGCAAACATCCTCATACCCTCGAAGAGATAGGCGAAGAATTCAGCCTGACCCGTGAAAGAGTAAGACAGATAAAGGAAAAAGCCATAAAAAGACTGAAAAATGCCACCCGCTGCAAACTGCTGAAAGCGTATTTAGGTTGATCATCACAACCATCACAACTTTTTTCCTACCTTTATCCCCCGAAAACATCAAGTTATGACCCGATACATCGCCCCCTCCATTCTTGCAGCTGATTTCGCCAACCTGCAGAAAGAAATTGAAATCATTAACGCCAGTAAAGCTGACTTTATCCATTGTGACATCATGGATGGCGTCTATGTTCCCAACATATCCTTCGGGTTGCCTGTGGTTGAAGCCGTTAAGAGACATGCGCAAAAACCCCTGGATGTGCACCTGATGATCGTTGAACCGGAACGTTATCTCAAGAAATTCAGGGATGCAGGCGCTTTTTATCTGACAGTGCACCAGGAGACCTGCATGCACCTGCACAGTACCGTTACTGAAATCAAAAAACTGGGCATGAAAGCAGGGGTTTCATTGAATCCGCACACCCCTGTGAACACACTCGAAGAGATCATCAATGATGTGGATATGGTTCTGATCATGACCGTAAATCCGGGATTTGGCGGACAGGAATTCATTCCCCGTTCTTATGAGAAAATCCGTAAGCTTAAAGCGCTGATAGAATCATCCGGATCCCATGCCCTGATTGAGGTAGATGGAGGCGTTGACCTGACCAATGCCGGCACGCTTTTTGAAACAGGTGTTAATGTGCTGGTAACAGGGACAACGATATTTGAGTCCGAAAATCCGGCTGAGACAATCCGGCAATTAAAAAATACAGGACGATAATTATGGCCGGTACATTTAAAATATCTAATTTTGCAGGGTGAGGTTCTTTGAAAAAGTAGTTAGTGGTTAGTGATTGGTAGATTGAGTACCGGGTTTGGATATTTGGGATTTGAAAAGAAAAGTTAAAAATCACCAAACCTGCCTGCCATAGCGGCAGCGAAGGCAGGTCACCAATCACCAAACCTGCCTGCCATAGCGGCAGCGAAGGCAGGTCACCAAATCACCAAATAAAAATGGGGCTGTTTTGGTATTGACAGCAGGACAGCAGGTAAGCAAGCATGCCGGGCCACGCACAGCAACCCTTAATCTGCGGTGCAAACCTTTAAATGGCGAAGCTAATTACGCGCTCGCTGCCTAACCGAATAACAGTAGGTTAGGCTATATCCCGACTCAAGGAGCCGGGACGGGCTGTCTCTCCGTTGCAACGTCCCGCCGCGGCGGATCAAGAGGCACATCAAAAGCGGGAATAGTCCGGTTAACTCCCCTGACACCGGACGAAAATTAAGGGGATAAGGCACAGGTCGGTTGCCTTTTACCAGCCTTTGCCCGACAATTAATACAAGGCTAAGCATGTAGAAACCTTATGGGCTGCTTGTTTGGACCCGGGTTCGACTCCCGGCAGCTCCACAAAGTGGAGATAATCCCAACAAGCTATTGTTGGGATTTTGTTTTGGAACAAAACAAACCGGGAGGAGAAGTGAAATCCCGGTTTAGTCTTTCTTACGAGGTACGAGTCAGAAAGACTTAATCGGGAACTCCCGGCAGCTCCACAAAATCAGTTTGGAGCAAGAGTATTGAGCAACAGACTCCGTCAAACTGATTTTGTCCCTCAATACTCAAACTCAAACTGAAACCAAAGCTATTTCCCGGCATACAAAGTAGAGAAGTTATTCAAGAATTTATTATAGTTATGCCTGATTTTGAAGATCCTGAGGTAAACAGTTGCCCCTGCGATCGTTATGCAATTTTGACCACTGTATTCGTGTTAAAATACTATATAATATTTTCTTTCTTAACACGATCGTAACCGAAATTTAACGAAATGATTACAAAATCCTAACAGCTTTTTCCAGACCATTCATGTAAATTTGAAGCAAATTAATTCAAAACATGAAAAAAATTGTTTTTCTTACGTTAACAGGCTTATTTATAAGCTCATCAATCTTTTGTGTTGAAAAAAATAAGACTTCAACATCAGAGAGCAAAAAAACCACTTCCGTTATGGGAAGCGTAGTTGACAAAATAAGCGGTGAATCGCTGGCCGGTGTTGCCATCAAATTTACCGGTACCGATAAGGTGGTTTACACAGACCTGGAAGGCCATTTCGAAGTGCAAGACCTGGTTCCCGGAACCTATGAAATTGAAGCCGTGTTAATCTCATACAAACAAAGCAATAAAAAAGTAAAGCTCGATCTCAGAACTTCCGGAAATAATATAAGCATTGAGCTTGAAAATTTAAAGTAAAAAATCCGGTTAAATTATATAATGTATTTCAAAGCCGGTGTTTCTTTTAAAAAAGAAACACCGGCTTTTTTTATTCCAGTATCATTGATCCGCGTCGAAAATCAGCACTTCTGCAATTCTTGCCATGCTTATTTTATAAAAGCATTCTATATTTAACGACGACTATTTGTGCATAATAAACAAAACAGCTTTTCACTGTTTTTCATCCTTATTAATAACAACATTATTTTACCGATGCCTTGATTTTTCCTTTGCCTGTCCGGTGCGATTGCCATGCCATGCACAACCATCCGATCTTACATCCATTCATTCCGGTCGCATGACTTACAATGACACATTTTTCATTGTTCACTGTTCACTGTTTACCGTTTACCGCCTCAAGCGGGAATTCCCTGGTAGAAATCAATTCACCTTTTTCGTTCATCATTCTCCAGGTCCCGGCTTTATTGCCCTCAAAATAGATCATATCATATCTCATGGTACCACTGTCATCCCAGATATACCATTTACCGTTCTTTTTATCGTTGGCATAATTGGCCTCGGCAGTTTTAATGCCGGCAGCATTCCAGGTTTCCCATGTACCATGCATCATATTATTTTTGTACATTCTGAGCTCATTGACCGACCCGTCAGGGTAATAAATTTTCATTAATCCGTTTTTCCTGCCATTTTGAATGGCAACCTGGATTTTCACGGTCCCATCATCATATTTTTCAACATATAATCCGCTAAACAACTCATCTGACTGGTCATAATATAACCCGTCCTCGCTTAGGGTTATTTGTGCCTTGGTTGGCAGATTAAAAGAAACAAGCAGCAAGAAAGTCAATATGAATAAGCTTTTATAATTAAATTTCATAGGCTCATAATTGTTTTGAGAGATGATTATTATGGTTATTCTGTTTATGCCAAAAAAATGCTGTCGGTGCGTATCCCGGGTCCTGTTTTGTTATCAATTCTTTATACATACAAATGTAACAAAAGTTAATTACAGTATGGCTGATATTTTTTACGAAGCTTCAAGCCTTCACTGTTAGATTAGCAGTCCGATCTACCTTGCGTTATGCCTTATACCGGAAAGATCTTAAATCAATGATCAAGAACCGGGAAACAGATAGGGCAGACTCTTATCTTCAGCGATTTAAAAAAGCCTTCCCATGCAAGCAGGATGGAAAGGCTTTTTTTGCATGAAAGATAAGTTATGACCGCTATTCAATTACTTTCGTACCGGCTTTGACCGTATTCAATGCATCCGGTAACCAGTCGGGTTTGCCAATGCCATTTCCTGCGCCGGTTGCAGCGGCGTTTTCGGTAAAAGTTATGCCGGTAAAGGCTTGTGTCTGACCGGCCTTAAGGTCAAGGAATTTTACGCTGGTAATGACGATATCACCGGCAGCAATTCTGGCGGCGGCATCGGTATCATCATCATCAGCATAGAACATGGGTTGTTGTTTTGTGTCAACCAAACC
>JAFGTR010000039.1 GCA_016934055.1 Bacteroidales bacterium
CAATATTTACTTTTTGCCACTAACTTTTTTCCCGTCGTAGGCCCATTTTATGTATACAGATCCCCATGTAAAACCAGCTCCGAATGAAGTCAGAATAAGGTTGTCCCCTTTTTTTAGATGATGTTCAAAATCCCACAGGCACAGGGGTATGGTTGCAGCGGTGGTATTACCGAAGCGGTCAATGTTGATCATAACCTGTTCCCTGTTAATGCCCATGCGGCGTGCGGTAGCTTCAATAATTCTCAGATTGGCCTGGTGGGGAACAAGGAAGGCAATATCGTCATGGGTAAGATTGTTTCGTTTCATGATCTCAACAGAGACATCGGCCATTTTAGAGACGGCAAATTTAAACACAGCCTGGCCTTCCTGGAAAACAAAGTGTTGTTTTTTGTCAATTGTTTCATGAGAAGCAGGATGAAGTGACCCTCCCGCAACCATATGCAAATGTTTAGCACCTGAACCGTCCACCCCCATTATAGAATCCAAGACACCACATTCACCGGAAGAAGGTTCAAGCAGTACCGCCGCTGCAGCATCTCCAAAAAGCGGGCAGGTTGTGCGGTCTTCGTAATTGGTAACGGAAGACATCATGTCAGCGCCAAGTACAACAACCTTCTTATAGGCACCTGATTCAATAAAACGTCTTCCTGTCTCAAGGGCAAAAAGAAAACCTGAGCAGGCAGCGTTAAGATCATACCCAAAGGCATTATGCAATCCGGCTTTGTCGCATACTATTTGTGCAACTGCAGGGAAAGGCATATCGGGTGTTATAGTTCCGCAGATAAGGAAATCCACATCTTCGGGATTGGTGTTGGTTTTTTTCAACAATTCTTTTACAGCCTTTGTTCCCATATGGGCCGTGGCTTTTCCTTTCTCTTTCAGTATTCTTCTTTCTTTGATACCGATGCGTTGCATGATCCATTCATCGCTTGTGTCAACCATGCGGCTGAGTTCAAAATTGTCAAGAATGTCAGGAGGAATATATCCACCGACGCCTGTAATGACTGCATTAATTTTTTTCATTATTTGAAAGCTTCTTTTATTTTTCCGGTAATATTGGCTTTTGCAACATCGATACTGTGAAGTACCATGTTCTTGACAGCTGTGTCATTTGAAATACCATGTCCGATTATTACCGGGGCATTTACACCTAAAACCGGCGTACCGCCGTAATTGACAAAATTGAATTTTTCAAAGAACGAATCCGCGATTTTCCGCTTACGGATAAGCGCATAAAAGGCTTCGGCTTCCTTGAGCATAACATTGCCAACAAAGCCGTCGCAGACGATGACATCAACCTTATTACCAAACAAATCGTTTCCTTCCACATTTCCGCAGAAATTGAAATCAGTGGTGTCTTTCATGGCCTGAAAAGTTGATTTGGTGAGAAGGTTTCCCTTTTCTTCTTCCGATCCGATATTCAATAATCCGATGCGGGGCTCGGCGATACCAAAAATATCACGGGCATATATTTTACCCAGGATGGCATATTGATAGAGTACATCAGGCCGGCAATCGGGGTTGAGACCGATATCAAGCAACAACATGGGATTTTCAGCCATCCGGGGCATGGCGGCTGCAATAGCAGGCCGTATGATGCCGGGAACGGATTTGATAACCTGCATGGCCCCAACCAGCATGGCACCGGTATTGCCGGCGCTGGCGAATGAGTCGATCATACCGGTCTTCAGCATTTTGAAACCCACTACAATACTTGAATCGGTCTTCTGGGAGAAGGCCTTAATGGGATAGTCTCCCATATTAATCTGCTGGGAGGCATGAATGATTTCGAAGTTTTCAACCGGGATGGCATGCTTTTGGCAAATGGATCTGATCTGTTCTTCATGACCGATCAAAACCAGTTGCACATCGTCAGGCAATTCGTTATATGCCAGTGAAGAACCCAGTATTATGGCTTCCGGGGCATAGTCACCGCCCATGATATCGATCCCGATTCGCATGAAAATGAATTTCAGTAGGTTATGGCTCAGGCTGAGACCTGCTTTTCAATTGCCGGTTTGCCTTTATAATGGCCACATTCAGGGCATATACGGTGATAGACTATGGCAGCGCCACAGTTTTGACATGTTCCCAGTGTTGGCGCAACGGCATGATCATGCGATCTTCTTTTATCCCTTCTTTGTTTTGAATGCTTACGCTTTGGATTCGGCATATCTGTAATTATTATATGTTATTTTAAATCTTTTAGTTTATCCCACATCGGATTTTTGTTGTTATCACCTGAAACAAGAAGCTCATTCAACCTGGCCAGCATTTCCCTATTACAGGAGGGCTCGCCGTTGCTGTCAGGCGGATGAACTTTACGACAGGGAATGCTGAGGCCGATGCTGTCAAAAATATACTGCCTTAAATCAACCTCACTGTCTTCAGGCTTGAGCAATATCATTTCAATGTCTGATTCTCCCGCTGCTTCAGAAAATTTCGCACACAGATTGCCATAATAATCAATCTCAAGGGGAAAGAAATCAAGGCATCTGTCGCACTGAACTTCAATAAAGCCCCGGATAGATATGGTAAAAGATAAAAGTGTGGCTTCTTTAATCATGTTGACCTTTACCTCAAGGTGACCATCCCTGGCTTCAAAGAATTCATAATCATCAATGAACGACTTTCCTACATTGAAAACAAAATCATGACTTCCCTCACTCAGACCCTTAAAAGCAATAATATACTGATTGTCAGTTTTCAATTCGGGTAAGTAAAAAAAGTGGTGCAAAAGTAAAAATATTTATGAGAATAAAAAAGAAAGTTTGAGAGTTTGAAGATTTGAAGATTCAAGAGTTTACAGATTGTCAGGTTAACAGATTGACAGATTACTGTTGACTGTGGACTGTCGGCCGTGGACTGTTAATCAGCCAATCAACAAATATTCACGTCAGACCGTCTGTTGGTTTAACTCAATAAAATGATTATCAATGGTTTCGATTAACGTGTCTATAAAAAAGTCATCTTTGATGACATATTTTTTAGCACCGTATTTAATGAATTCCTGTATAAGTTCTTCGCTTTTTTCACGGCTGAGGATAACAACCGGTATATTTTTCCCTGAATTGTTTATTTTTTGAAGGGTTTCAAGGCCTGACATGGAATTTGACTCTTCATCGCCCAGAATATAATCAAGTACAATAAGATCCGGCCCCAGTTTCAAGTTATCAATGCATTCTTCACCTGAAAAATAGGATTTCACTTCAAAACCTTCACGGCATTTGAAAGTGTATTCCATGAGATTCAGCATCATCTTATCGTCATCAACAAAAAATATAAGCCTGTTTTTCATGAAGTCCGGCGCTGTTTCCCTTTTAATTTCAGGTGATGTAAGTTAATAAATCTTGTACGGATTAAAGTTAACAAGGTTATAAACAATATTAACGAATAACTTAGAATTGTTAAAAAAAAATAAAAAGTTATTCCCTGCACTTATTTCTGCTGATTGAATGGAAAAAACAACCTTTAAAGTGCAGGGAATATCAGTAAAAAAACAGTATTATAGTTTCAGTGAAACACCTAAACTTAACCATGCAATACCATAACCCAATTCAGCCATAACGGCTAAATTATCGGTAAAGTAATAACGGGCGCCTGCAAATAAGGAATAAGCCACACCGCTTCCGTGAGCTGAATAATCATAATAATCTGCCCAGTCACCATATTCCTTATGGGTTACAATCTCTACACCCAGTAAAACGCCGCCATACAAATCAAGTTTGTCAACCAGGTCAACAAAATGATAAGATCCGCGGCCTCCTATAATGAAAGTATTGTATTTATAACCATAAGGTTCGCCATAATAGTCAATCCATTTTGATTTATAACCGGAATATCCCATATAGGCTCCGACTCCCAGATTACCAGGTCCTAAATCTTCACGCAGACAATAATCCCCCATTATAAAAATAGGAGGCACAGTAGTTTTATAATGAGTACTCAAGGCGTAATAAGTTGCTCCCAGTCCAATCCCGAAACTCAACACCTTATCGCCCTGGTCAAAAACCTGCGCATTGGCATTGATGCCTGAACCCAGGAGTAACACAGCAACAATAAGGCCGCTTAACAATAGTCTGATTTTTTTCTTCATGATTATAAAATTAAGGTTTAATTAATCCGAATTTGTCATACAAAAATATTGATTTCATCGGATTTTGTCCACGGCAAAAGAATTTTTTTATTTTTTACGTTATCAAAACAGTGCTAAACTATTTTAGCTGTAATTTTTTAACAATTGCGTTTTTTTTCTAAAACAAGATACGTAATTTAAGTGTTATATTTGTGAAACGTTTAAAGTATTTCTGAAATGAGCCAACTAACAGGAGAAATTACCCAGATCATCGGACCGGTGATTGACATCAGTTTCGAGCAGGCCGGTACAGCATTGCCCAGTATACATGATGCACTTGAAATAGAGCGTGAGGATGGTGATGTGCTTATTGTTGAATGTCAGCAACACATTGGTGAAAGCACCATCCGGGCTATAGCCATGGATTCAACAGACGGTCTGAGAAGGGGTATGAAGGCCGCTGCTCTTGGAAGGCCGATAGAGATGCCTGTTGGTGAACAGATCAGGGGACGGCTTTTGAATGTTACGGGAGAACCGATCGATGGCCTGTCGAAGCTCAACAGAAAAAATGGATACCAGATTCATGCAAAACCGCCGAAGTTTGATCAGCTTTCGACAGAAGCAGAGGTTTTATATACAGGCATTAAGGTCATTGACCTGCTTGAGCCTTATCCGAAAGGCGGAAAGATCGGTTTATTCGGCGGAGCCGGTGTTGGAAAGACCGTGATTATCATGGAGATGATCGATAATATTGCAAAAAAATACGCGGGACTTTCTGTATTCGCCGGTGTGGGTGAGCGGACCAGGGAAGGCAACGACCTGCTCAGGGAGATGATCGAATCGGGTGTTATTAAATACGGTGAGGCTTTTAAGAAAAGTATGGAAGAAGGGGGCTGGGATCTGTCACTCGTTGACCCCGAAGAACTTAAGAAATCACAGGCCACCCTTGTTTTCGGTCAGATGAACGAACCCCCCGGAGCACGTGCAACGGTGGCATTATCCGGACTCTCTGTTGCAGAATCTTTCCGTGACGGGGATGATGCCGGCGGCGGAAGGGATATCCTGTTCTTTGTGGATAACATATTCAGGTTTACACAGGCCGGTTCCGAGGTTTCAGCTCTCCTTGGCCGTATGCCTTCAGCAGTTGGTTATCAACCCACGCTGGCCACGGAAATGGGCATTATGCAGGAAAGGATTACTTCAACAAAACGGGGGTCAATAACCTCCATTCAGGCCATTTATGTGCCCGCTGATGACCTCACAGACCCTGCACCGGCCACCACATTTTCACATCTCGATGCCACAACCGTACTTGACCGTAAAATTTCTGAGCTGGGCATTTACCCTGCAGTCAACCCGCTTGACTCCACATCAAGGATCCTGGCCCCTGAAGTGGTTGGCAAAGCCCATTATGAAACCGCACAAAAGCTGAAAGAAATCCTGCAGCGTTACAATGAGCTGCTTGATATCATTGCCATTCTGGGAATGGATGAGCTTTCGGAAAAAGATAAGCTTGTGGTACACAGGGCCCGCAGGGCACAAAGGTTTTTATCACAGCCTTTCCATGTGGCCGAGCAGTTTACCGGTATGCCTGGCGTATGGGTATCCATTGAAGATACGATCAAAGGTTTTAACATGATCATGAATGGGGAAGTAGACCAGTATCCCGAAGCAGCCTTTCATATGGTCGGAACCATTGAAGATGCCATCGCCAAAGGAGAAAGACTGATAGCCCAGGCAAAAACCAATTAACTTAAGTTTCACCTTATAAAAACTATAATATAAATAGATTTAAGATTGACGATTTTCGATTTATGATTTATGAAGTTAAATGCATAAATACTATAATCAATAAAATATAAAGTTTGTCTTAACCTTCTTAAATCAAATTAAGAATTTTTATCTGGCAACTTAAATTATATTAATACCTGATACTGTGAAAGTTGAAATACTCACCCCCGAAAAAAAGCTTTATTCAGGAGAAGCTGACCTTGTTAAAGTGCCGGGAACAAAAGGCTCATTTGAGATCCTTAAAAAACATGCACCTTTGATCTCAACCCTGGAGAAAGGTCAAATCAGAATCATTGACAAGAATGACCAGCCGGTTCATTTCGATATTTCATGCGGCGTTGTGGAAGTGCATAAAAATGTTGTTACAATTCTGGCTATGCTTTAACTTTGGAGGTTGAATGGCCTGTTTCATGCGGAGGATAATCCTATATCTTGTTTTTTCTCTCCTTTTTCAATTATCCGTTGAAGGACAAAGAAAAGTGTCTTTCCTTTCATCCGACGGATTGAAGGTAACAGCCGATCTTTATTTAAAGGATCCTGCGCTGCCTTTTATCCTTTTGTTTCACCAGGGAAATTACAGCCGTGGTGAATATAACGAAATTGCCCCGAAACTGCTCAACCTAAATTACAACTGCCTGTCGGTTGATTTGCGGTCGGGTGGTAAGGTCAATTTTGTTGAAAACGAAACCTGCCTTGAAGCAAACGGGAAAAAAATGCCGCACAGCATGCTCGATGCCAGGACAGACATACAGGCAGCTATACGCTATGTCGGTGAATTCAACACCAGCCCTGTTGTTCTCTTCGGAAGTTCATATTCTGCTTCACTGTCTCTTGTGGAAGCTAACAGAAATCCGCGAGTGAGGGCTGTAGTAGCCTTCAGTCCGGGTGAATTCTTCCGGCCTGGCCTTTCCGTTAAAGATGCCCTGAAAGGTTTTGATAAAAAAGTTTTTGTTGCTGTTACCAATACTGAATATGAATATGTTGAAAAAATGCTTGATGACATTCCGGAACCTGAAAAGACCCTTTTTAAACCCGGGAACACCGAGGGCCTGCCGGGAGCAAAGGCTTTGTGGTCATCTTATGCCGGCAATCCGGAATACTGGCTTGCCCTTCTCATGTTTTTTAAAGAACTGAACGGCACCGGACCCGGTCAGTCAGCTTTGGTTCCATGAAAGTAAAATTTCTGATCATACGGTTTAGTTCCATTGGTGACATTGTATTGACAACACCTGTTATCCGTTGCCTGAAACAGCAGGTTAATGGCAGCATTGTGCATTATGCCGTCAAAAAGCAGTTTTTGCCCCTGCTACAGGCAAATCCGTATATCGACAAGATTCATTGTTTTGATAATAATCTTAATGCTTTTATCAGGGAGCTTAAAAATGAGGGATTCGATTATATTATTGATCTGCATCATAACCTCAGAACCCTCCTGATAAAATCGAGACTGCGGATCCTTGATTTTTCCTTCCCGAAACTGAATTATAAAAAATGGCTGATCGTTAATTTTAAGATCGACAGACTGCCCCGTATTCATATCGTCGATCGCTATATGAAAACCCTGGCATTGTTTGATGTCGTTAATGACGGAAAAGGTCTCGATTACTTTATTCCTGAAGGTGACGCCATGGATATTGGCAAATTGCCGGCTGATTTCAGAAACGGTTATGTTGCCCTTGTAGTCGGTGCCAAACATGCCACCAAACAGCTTCCGGTGGATAAACTCATTTCTTTATGCAGTTTGATTAACAAACCAATAGTGCTTTTAGGCGGAAAAGAAGATGTTTCAGCCGGAGAGGCCATAGCGCAGAATGCCAAAGGGCCGGTTTATAATGCCTGCGGGCAGTTTTCCATAAACCAGTCGGCTTCCCTTGTACAACAGGCGCGCCTTGTGATATGTCCGGATACCGGACTCATGCACATCGCAGCTGCATTCAGAAAAAAGATCATTTCCATCTGGGGCAATACCATACCCGAATTCGGTATGGCTCCCTATTTGCCTCATGAAGATTCACGTATCATACAGGTGGAAGGATTGTCCTGCCGGCCCTGTTCGAAAATCGGATACGCTTCCTGCCCGAAAAAGCATTTCAGGTGTATGAATGATATCGACGAAAATCAAATGGCCTGCCTGGCAACGGCATTATTTTAATTTTATAACCAAGTTTTTCAGTTATTGGCATAACTTCTGCGCATAATAATCGTACATAGGTTAATAAAACCTTGTTATTGCAATGTTCTTTTTTGTATATTTATCAGAAAAAGTAAGCACAGGAAACAATCTCAGATTGGTTTTACAGTTATTAATTTAATCTTTTATTAAAGCTATTAATAAACTACAATGGTAAGCTTAAGGATTTTATTCGGTTTAGTGCCGAAAACAGCTGAATATGAAGCAAGAATGGATGGGCTCAGAAAGGAGTACCAGGAATTTGTATCATTCAGTGAATCTAAGGAACTGTCTGATTACCTTGACCTTGAAAAAACCATTCTGTCATCTGATTTTGCCCTGAAGAAAAAGCAGATTTTGCAGCAGAAATATTCTGATACACCTGAGTACAGGCAGGAAAAGGAATTTTTAACATTAAAGAAATCGAAATCTGTAAGGCTTTATTATAAGGCTAAAGAATCGGTTGCCCTTAAAGAATATAAAGCAACAGAAGATTCCGATACACTGGCACGGTATTACGAACTTGAAAAGTTTGTGCAGTCTCCTGAGTTTTTCAAGGCAAAAGGAACTATGGGTAAGAGATTTTCAGAGAGCGAGGAATATAAAAAACTGATGGAATTTAAACAGTTGAAGAAAGCCGATATGATCCGTCGTTATTTCGCCTATGGAAAATCAAAAATTAATGCCAATTATAAAGCGCTTGACGGAACTGATACCATTGCACGATATGAAGAACTTGAAAAAACCGTTGCATCTGATGACTTTCGGAAAGTGAAGGAATACATGCTGCTCCCCGGCAAAAAAAAGTATGAGTTGTCAGAAGAATTTAAGATGGAACAGGATTATTACAGCCGTAAAAATTCTGAAAAATTCACCTGGTATTTCAAAGTTAAGGATTCAAATATATTCGATGAAGTGAAGCGTTGGAATCTGACTTTTACAGAAGAGTTTTCTGACGGCATTGATAAAAAGAAATGGCTGAGGCGATATTTCTGGGGTGAAGCAGTCCTGAAGGACACTTACGCCCTCAACCATGAGAAGCATGTATTCACTGACGGAAACCTGGAAGTGGCACATGGAGTGTTAAAGATAATTACAAAGAAAGAAAGTGTAAAAGCCAAGGCCTGGGACCCGAAACTGGGATTTTTTCCTAAAGAGTTCAATTACACCTCAGGTCTTCTGAGTTCAGGTAATAATTTCCGGCAGCAATACGGATTATTCGAGGCTAAAATACGCCTGAACAAAAGCTATCCTGTTAACCATGCTTTCTGGATGGTTTCCGATCAGATGTTACCCCATATTGATGTTGTTAAATACGCCAAAAAGGTAAATTTTGGAAATTACTGGAACCGGAATGGCCAGTCAGTGCAAAAAAAACATGCTGCAACAGGTGCAGGTAAATACACCGGTGATTTTTTCATCTATTCTCTGGAATGGTCGAAACAAAAGCTTATCTGGAAGATTAACGGCATTACTGTCATGGTCTCAGAAGAAGGGATCCCTGAAGCCCCCATGTATCTCAATTTCAGTTCGGGATTATACAGGGAGGCTAATGGATCAGTTCTGCCGGCCAGCATGGAGATCGACTGGATTCGCTGTTATCAGCATACCTGACAGAAACCAGATCAGGGAAATATCGGGTTGCAAAGCCATCAAAGGTCCTGAAATCACATAAATCATAATTTTGTTATGAAATCATTTGCGTGTTGCAGATTGGTTGTGGGTTTGTTTTTGGTTTTTTCCTGTCTTTCTGTTCAGGGGCAGGGTATTGTTGAACAGCATGGTTTGCTGCGGGTTCAGGGGAACAGGATTTTAGACAGAAACAATGATACAGTCTGTCTGGCCGGCATCAGCTTTTTCTGGAGTAATATTGGCTGGGGCGGGATACGGTTTTATAACACCGGTGTGGTGAATTACCTGGCTGATGAATGGAAGGTGCCTGTTATCAGGGTTTCCATGGGCGTTGAAGCGAACGGGGGTTATATACAGAATCCGTCAAGCCAGAAAACACTGATAACCGAAATGATCGATGCAGCGATTGATGCCGGCATTTATATTCTTGTTGACTGGCATTCGCATACGGCTGAGAATTATCAGGAGGAAGCACAGGCTTTTTTCGGAGAACTGGCACGGTTATATGGTGACCATGACAACATTATTTATGAAATATACAATGAGCCTTTGCAGGTTTCCTGGTCAACAGTTATAAAACCTTATTGTGAAGCTGTCATTGACTCAATCCGCGCGTATGATGCCGATAACATGATCATTGCCGGAACGCCAAACTGGAGCCAGTTTGTTGATGAAGCTGCCGGAGATCCTATTGCGGATACAAATATCGCCTATTCGCTTCATTTTTATGCGGCCACGCATAAGCAATGGTTGAGAGACAGGGCAACAACGGCCCTGAACAAAAATGTTGCCCTGTTTATTACCGAATGGGGAAGCTGTGAGTCATCAGGGAATGGTATAATCGATCAGGCATCGGTAGATGCCTGGATGGATTTCTGCCGGGTTAACAAAATATCACATTTAAACTGGGCACTGAATGATAAGCTGGAAACGGCTTCAATATTAAAAAGCGGAGCACCGGTTACGGGAGGATGGACAGAGGATAACCTGACCGCTTCGGGTAAGCTTGTTCGTAAGATTGGAGAATACTGGCCTGAAAAACCACCTGTAACCTCGGCGATCTGCAAAGGCCATGTTGATAATGATATTTACGTCTATATGGACGGGGACATGTTGAAGTTCAGAAATACCGGGAATTACACCCTTGAACGCATCTCGGTGTTTGATATTACGGGTTTATTGCTTTTCGATACAATAAACCTCAATATGCAGAATGTTTCTTTTAACCTGTCTTCATTGCCTTCCGGCCGGTTCCTGATAGTCCGCGGCATTACCGGTCATGGAGTCTTTTCTCAGGTTCTGATCAGGTGATGGATGTGGCTTTTACTCCTTTATAATTTTCAATACAGTGGCATTATTGTCAGCATTTATCTTCATCAGATGAATACCCGGGCCAATTTTGTCCATATTCAGTTCAACGGATTTCTGCACATTGCTGAATGAATATGTCGATTCAACCTCGTTCCTCATATTGACAATTTGAATCTGAACATGGCCAAAGGAAGCCGGAAAATCAAGTGTGATCTTATCATTGACCGGATTTGGGAATGCCCTGATGCTGTTCTCAAGACCGTAATCACCAATACCCTGTATAGTTACATAATAGTTATCTGATGTCTTTGTACAACCATCCTTGTTGATTATGACCGCATAAATACCATTCCGGGTTGCTGTGAAATCCTGGCCGGTTTCTCCGGGAATAACAGAGCTCCCGTTATCAGACTCTATCCACTGGTAAGATGCATCGCTCATGGTGGCCTTAAAATATGCTCCATCCTGGAAAACTGAGGCATCTATGGTATTGACCATAACCCGGGTTTCAATAATGCTGTCGCATCCGCTCACAGCAGTCAGGTGACTGGTATAAACAAAGGGCAGGGTAATAATGTCGCGGACTAAGCCATCAGGGAATTCATAGCTTTCTCCGCTGCAAACGGTGACAGTTTCTGATATCATATAAGCAGTATTGACCAGCAAAGTTGTGAAAATCGTACTGTCACAACCATATACGGAGGTAAAAACGCTTGTATGTGAGACCGGTCCGGTAATATTTTGCAGGAGGTAACCGTCAGGAAACATATAGTCATCACCGCTGCAGACAGTTGCTGTTATTTCAGTATGGTAAACAGGAATAATGTCAACATGTACCGGCACTTTTGAACTGGCTGCACATATATTGCGTGCTTCAACATAGAAAGTTGTTTCTTCGGTCAGAGTATCTGTGATAAATACAGGGCCGGTTGCAACAGGGATCAGGTCATCTTCACCGGTATACCATAACAGTTCATCATTTCCTTTGGCTGATAACAGCGCACTGGTGCCTGAACAAACTGAAATGTCGTTGACGACGGGTTTGTCCGTTAAGACCAGGGGATAAATTCTGGCTTTTAAAACAGTTCCGTTATCCGTCATATTTTTATCAATGGCTGAGGAACCTGTAATAGCGGCAAAGGTCTCCATTTTCTGACCTGCCGTACCTGGATTCACATGACCTTCAAGCAATAGTGTTGCATTGCTTCCGGGCGCTATTGATGATATTTTCCAACATCCTGAATTTTTGTTATATGACCCGTTTATGGTAGAGTAATTCTCTGACGTGATTTCATAAGGGAATGCTGTTGCTGTTAATACATTGTATGCTGTATCAGGTCCGGCATTATATACATTAACCCTGTACAAAACGTGGCTGAGTTCACAGAATGCGGTATCCTCTGCTATTATTGCAACCGACAAATCGGCAATGCCGGCCGGCAGGTGACCAAAGACCATCACTCTGTGCATATCCCGACCGGTTATAAATAGTCTTCCGTTGATATCGGTTGTTACGCCATATACCCGGCTGAAATTGTTATTGTCGGGTTTTCCGGACGGTGGAAAATTCATATTTGAAAAGAAATCCTTCTGTCCCAATACATTATTGGCACAGGCGCCATGGGACCGGGGCAGTGAATCATAAAGCAAAACCCTGTTGTTGCCGTATTCTGCAATGGCCAGTTTACCGTCATTGGTGACCGCTGTTTCATAAGGAAGATACATCGTTGAATCGGATGTTCCTGAAGTAGAAAGTTTGAAATCCTCCTGGCCAATGACAACACTGGCAGATTCATTGTTCGTTACAGGGATAGAATCATATACAAAGATATGGTGTGAAGAGGAACAGGCAATTAATAATCTTCCGTCAGGGGCCATATAGACTCCCCGGGGGCGATACAATTGATTGGCCTTATTTCCTGAGATTTTATTGTTAAAGGTTGGCTGACCGATAACAACATCAGCCGGGGCTCCATTCACCGTTGGAATGGCATTCCAGATCAAAACCCTGTTATTGTAATAGTCTGAAACAAGCAGCTTTCCTGAAGGGGATACCATAACGCCACAGGGATAATCCAGTGTAGTTGATAGGGTTCCCGGTGTGGTTGAGGTGAAATCGGGCTGGCCCAGCACAACATCTGCAGGCTGCCCGTTTTTCTGCGGAACGGAATTCCAGATGAGGACCCTGTTCTGCGAACCGCATGTGGCAATGAGCTTTTTTCCGTCAGGACTCCATGCTACGCCATCAAAACTCTCTGCATATTCGCGTGTTGGGCCGTTATGTTTTTCAGTAAATCCCGGGTTCCCGACGACGACATCTGCCGGTTTTCCGTTCGTTTCAGGTATAGTATACCAGATCTTTACTGAACCGCCGAACTGTTCGGCAACGGCCAGCATGCCTTTTGCACTGACAGCAGAGCTGGCAGGTCCATATATGACTGAATCACTGGAGTTTACCAGCCAGGACTGAAAGTTGGGCTGGCCAATGACAAGTGATGCTTCCTGAAAATCAGTGAAGTTCTGTTGCCCGAAGTTTTGTATGGTAGTCGTTAATGCTGCAAATAAAAATAATAGTTTTTTCATAGTTTTTCTGTTTCTGCGCAATGACTTTCCTGTAGACATTTACATATTTTTCCTGTTTTTGGTTCCAGGTTTTACAAGAATGCAACAGCTTTTCCTGCCGTATTATCATGGCGTGAAACCGGCAATGGGTTAAAGGATGCATAAAACAGAAGAACAAGTGAGAGTAGCTAACTCACATTGGCGTGTTGTGATAATTTGACGAACAATCATTTTGCTGTGATGAAGACTGAAGTTCGATTTTGGATTAAACGTGAATTTTTGTTAAAAAAACATAGATTGCGAAGAATATATCATACTATTTTTCACGATCAACATTCAAAAGGTGCAGGATTGATTTATGCAGTTTATCGAAGTTAATGGGTTTGGCAATAAAATCATCGAAATTGTATTTCATCAGGTTTTCTGCATCTTCTGATAGCGCATAGGCTGTAATTGCTATGACAGGAATCGTATTGTTTATGGTCTTAATCCGGGCACAGGCTTCTATGCCGTCCATAACCGGCATTTTTATATCCATCAGCACGAGACATCTTATGGCAGGATTTTCCTCAATATATTTTACAGCTTCTTTACCATTACGGGCCCAGAAAATTGAAGCCCTGGTTTTTTTCAATAACATTTCAATAAGGTGGAAATTATCAGGTTCATCTTCTGCAATCAAGACGGTGATTTTTTCAAGATTGATGTTATCCTGACTTTCATCCGTTTCTTTCTCTTGTTCCATGGGGCCGTTTATGCGGGGAAGTGTAAAATAAAAAACGGAACCCCGGTTTAATTGGGAATCAACAGATAATTCTCCTCCCATGAGATTTACAAGTCTTTTACTGAGAGAGAGTCCGATTCCTGTTCCCTGGTGAAAACGGTTGGCTTCGGGTTCTATTTTATGAAAATCATCAAAGATTTGTTTTTTGTTTGTTTCACTAATGCCAATACCTGTATCTTCAACAAAAAACCGGATAGAAGCTTTTTCAACAGTATAGCCGAATTTTATGAAACCGGATTCTGTAAATTTGTAGGCATTATTTAATAAATTGGTTAAAACCTGACGTAATCTGACGGGATCACTGTACAAATATGTTTTTGATCCTGACTTTGCATTGGAGAATTCAATTTTTAAGCCTTTGTTGTTTCTTAGACTATAAAAACGCTTCAGTTCATCAAGCAGTTCATCTGCACAAAAAGTCTCGTTCCTCAGAATGAGCTGATTGGTTTCAATGAGTGAAATGTCAAGGATATCATTAATAATTGTCAGCAGGGAATCACTGTTGTTTTTAATGGTGGAGATATACGACTTTTTTTCTTCCGGGTCAAGTTCTTCGTCATCAAGAAGGCTTGAAAAGCCAATGATGGCATTCATGGGTGTCCGGATCTCATGAGACATATTGGCCAGAAAGGCGGACTTAAGCCTGTCGGATTCCTCAGCTTTTTCTTTGGCTAAAGTAAGTTCATGAGTCCTTTCGGTCACCAGGCTTTCCAGTTCATTTCTGTGCTTTAAAAGTTCTTCATTTTGAATGGTGATCTCCTCTTGTTTCTCGGTGAGGAGTTTATTGGCAAAAAAAAGTTCTTTGGTTCTTTCTGAAACTACATTTTCAAGTTCCCGCTGTCGTCGTTTCAGCATAGCAATTCTGACCCGGATAAGGGAAAATGCAGTGAGCAGTATAAAGAGCAACAGCACTATTTTAAAATGCAAAGTATTCCAGAAAGCCGGTTTAATAACCATTTCAATTGAAGTTGGTTCGTTGTTCCATATACCATTAGGATTAGCTGCCTTTACCTTAAAAGTATAAGAACCGGGGGGTAAATTGGTATAGGTGGCGATCTGCTGATTACCTACAATATTCCAGTCCCTGTCAAATCCTTCAAGCATATAGGCATATTGATTGTCAGCAGGGAACTGGTAATGTAAGGCAGCATACTCAAGACCGATAACATATTCTTTATGTGAAAATACCAGTTTGTTCATTGACGTTATGGACCTGGGCAGAATGACCCGGCCGTTAATACTTTCGTTAATATTTACTGTTTTATTAAACAGTCTTAAGTTGATAATTTTAGTAACAGGAGGTAATGATTCATCCACTGCCCTGTTCTGGTTAAAAATATAATATCCTTTGATGCCGCCGGAACAGATCTCACCGGATAGTGAATTGAGGGCTACGGCATTAATTGAAAAAACAGGTGATTGATTGATATTTCTTCCGGAGTAGATATTCAGAGATAAGTCAACGGGATTAAAAACAGCAAGACCAACATCAGTCGTTAACCACAGCCGGTGTTTATTATCTTCAGCGATGCCGTTCACAAGTCGATGCGTATATCTGATAAATGAGAGTTCTCCATGGCTGTTCCTGATCAGTTTGCTGAGCCCGCCTAATGTTCCGGCCCAAAAGTTGCCGGCACTGTCTTCCAGTAAAGAGTAAACCGTATTATGACTTATGCTGGCCGAATCCATGGGATCATGCATATAGCATCTGAATACTTCCTTATCCTGATTAAACTCACATAATCCTCCTTTCTCCGTGCCTATCAACAGGTTATCATTATCATCCTCAATTATTGTCCAGATGATGTTGGAGCTTATACTCAGAGGATTGTCAGGATTATGCAAATACGTTTTGAAGGTTTTACCTGCAGGATCAAACCTCATGAATCCTTCTTCGTAAGTGCCAAGCCATAAATACCCGTTTTTATCTTCATATATTGTTAAGACAAACGTTGTACCGGGTCGTTTCTGATTTTCATAATACCTGATGAAGTTTTTGCTTTCAGGGTTGAATTTGTTTAATCCCTGAACTGTTCCTATCCAGATATTACCGTCTTTATCTTCATTAATCGTTCGTACCTCGTTATGACTCAGAGAATACGGATCATTCGGATCATTCTGGTAAAGGGTGAATTTACCTGTTTTTCCGTCATAGGTATTAAGACCATTTTGAGTCCCGATCCATAGTAATCCATTCCTGTCAAATTTGAGTGAGAACACAACATTGTTGACCAGGCTGTTTGGATTCCCCGGTATTGTGGCAATTCTGGTGAACTTATCCTGTCCTTTATTGAATTTGTTTAGTCCGTTCCAGTCCGTTCCAATCCACATCGATCCGGTGCGATCTTCCAGTATTGAATAGATAGAATTTCCGGTAATACTTTTGGGATTGCTTTTGTCGTGTTTATAATGGATAAAATTGTATGAATGGTTTTTTTTGGAGTTTTTGAAAGCTTTTTGGTTTTCTTCCACGACCTCTGTTTTATTTAAGCCGCCGCCCCATGTTCCAACCCAGATTGTTCCGGACAGATCGCAATATAATTCCATGATGATATTATGGCTGAGGCTGCCCTTATCATTTGGATCGTGGACAAACCGGATAAATTTATTTTCTGCAGGACTAAACCTGTTTAATCCATACTCCCATGTGCCGGCCCATATGTGGTTTTTTTTGTCAACACATAATGAACTGACATTATTGTTGCTGATACTGCTGGGATTACCGGGATCATGATAATAGGCATAAAAGGTTTTTGTATTTATATTGTAACTGTTTAATCCGTTTTGTGTAGCAATCCATAAAATGCCATCCGGTGTACCGGCAATATCAGCAATATTATTTGAACTTATACTGTTTTTACTGTTGTCTTGCCTGTGATGGAGAAACCGGTAACCCTCAACGATCTGACCTTGTTCATTGTATGAAAAAGTCTTCTCGATTTTTTCCAGGCCTCCTCTCCAGGTGCCTGCCCAAATAGTCCCCGACAGGTCTTTATAAAGTTTATATATGGTATTGTTTGAAAGGCTGTTCGTGTCATCAGGGTTATGAACAAATCGTTGAAATTTTTCATTTTCAGGATGATATATGCACATACCGTTAACGGTTCCGATAAAAATCGCACCGGCTGTATCCTCGCATAATGTTCTGACATGACCATTAACAAGGCTGTTTGGAATATCATGGATGGATTGATACTCCTTAAAATTTTTGCCGTCATAACGGTACAATCCTCCATAGGTGCCGAACCATAAAAATCCGTCTCTGTCCTGGTAAATACAGACTATTGAGCTGTTATTAAAGCCTTCCTGATTCTGAAAACTGGTAAACTCAATCTCTGTATCCTGTGCCTCAACGAAAATGAACGGGCAAAGTAAAAATAAGATAAAAAAAAGGCCAATATAGAATATGCTGATATGTTTTACCATTAACTTCAACTTTGTAAGTGTTTTGTTTATGTTAAATTAATGAAATTTTACTGTTCATTACCCCGAATGAACATTATTTTAAGCCATTTTGTTTTATTTTAAACTATAATGAAATGGAACTCATTATTATATGTACGGTGGCATTTCTGACAGCCATCTTAACATTTTTTCCGGATTTGGCCTTGGAACAATCCTAATGCCCGTCTTTGCAATATTTTTTCCAATAGAAATTGCAATTGCATTAACAGGAGTGGTTCATTTTTCAAATAACCTGTTTAAAATGACACTTGTTGGGAAGAGGGCAGATAAAGAGGTCCTGATAAAGTTTGGCATTCCGGCCATCCTGGCATCCTTTGCCGGTGCATGGTTATTGCTTAGAATAACAAAAATGCCTTCACTTCTTGAATATCAATTATGGAACAAAAATTTTGAAATCACACCTGTAAAACTCATAATAGCCATACTGTTAATTGTCTTTTCAATACTCGAAATTCTGCCATCAGTGCAAAAAGTTCAGTTCAGCAGGAATAAACTTGCACTTGGTGGAGTCCTCAGTGGATTTTTTGGTGGTCTGACAGGAATTCAGGGTGCTATCCGAAGTGCATTTCTTATTAAAAGCGGATTATCCAAAGAAGCATATATTGCGACAGGTGTTGTTATTGCA
>JAFGTR010000040.1 GCA_016934055.1 Bacteroidales bacterium
GCAAGAATTTCAAATGATGTAATCGCGTAAACGGCCATGGATATCAATAATGCTTAATTTACGAATATCGATGAGACATTGCTAAAGCTTTTCCTCTGAATCCGTTTACGCTAAATCCCGCTAAGGAAGCGGGACCTTCATTGAAATTCTAAGCATTGCAGCATTCACAGCCCACCCGGGCTTTGCGTTTTGGCTGGCCTGTGCAGCGCTCATATCTGAAGATCATTTTGATTCTATCCATCATATAATTCATACTGCACAATTATCCAGGTACGAATTATTATGATGAACCTTTTTTATTCTTTCAGTATGCTGCGTTCATTGTTATGGTCAGGATTCTTCGACAAAACGGACATAATATCCAGACTATGAAATCTGTTACCTTCCGATCCTGATGAGACCGAAATTCATCGGTGAGCGATAGGCATCGTCCCGGTTGCTGTACCAGGATAATTTGGTATCCCTGACACCGTGATCGTTATCATTGACCTGAACTTCGAGCCCGATGAATTCACCCGGGATTTTTTCTTTTTCCATAAGGGGTATGGCTATTTCTGCCACGTATTTTTCCGGGTAACTGACCTGTTTCATCTGAATACCGTCCGGCACCTTCCCGCGTTCGGTATAAACATCCGGCTGATCCCGGATGATCCTTATCAGGTATTCATTCGCGGAGTAAAAATCGGGCCTGTCGTTATCCAAATCAAGATATATTTCAACACCATCATTCCGGTATCGTTCCTTCAGGCTATTCACCATGGAATCATCATTTACTTCAAACAGGAAATAAAGATTTTCTTCATCATACATGGCCCGGAAATATCCTTCAAGGTCACCGGGACTTCTTGTTGTCCCATACACAGCCTTGCTGACCGGCAACCGGGGTGCATTATGCCATATCCCGTCAATCTTTCCGTCTATTGCAGGCGCTGATTTTGTTGGAACCAGATCAGGTCCTGTGTAAGGGATTATGTTAAGATACGCCGGTTCTGACTTCTGAATTCCCGCAGTATTTTCTACCGCAACATAAAAACGGCAGTCCTGGTCATTGCCGGTAACGGTATACCTGATATCCGCCTGATCAGCGCCTTCTATTTTCCGGTCGTTTTTATACCACTGGTATTTTAAATGATGACCGGCAGCAGAAACGGAAAAACGCACAGTCATGCCATGAAAGGCAGAAACATGAGCAGGGTGCCTGATGATCTCCGGTGCAAATTCTTTCAGCGAGCCGAGGTAGCTGTCGGGATCCAGGGGGTAAAGCGACCGGACCATCTGCGGTAAAAAAGTACAGTATTGGGTATGGGTTTTAAAAGCCTGGTCGAAGAGCCATTTTTCCGCATCCTCCGGCGAAGGACGAGGTCCCATGCCCTTCCAGTATTCCAGTATGCTGTTAAAACCCGCAGTGGTTGTTATTTTCCAGGGTTGCGACTGGATTTCAAATTTTTTATGTGTCCACCATGCCCAGCCGACGTTGGCACTTTCTAAAAAGGAAGTTGAAAGCCTGTTAAGTTCATAGGGTGGTCCCTGTTCCCCGGTTTCGCCATGCCATAAAGGGATATTGTATTGATTGCGCAGCTTATCCCAGCGTTCAAGACCTTCAGCCGTCGATGCAGGTGGATAGGAATGAAAAGCGATGACCAGGTGAGGATCCCAGTCGAGCGGTTCGAGAAGATCAAAGGTCTGTGCCCAGTCATCGCCCTCGATAAACAGGATGCCTTTCCGGTCTATGGTTCTGATGGTATCCGTCAACAACAGGTAGAGTTCCCTGAGCAATTTGACGTCAACCTCAGGATACCGTCTTAACAGGGGCTCGTTAAGCAGGTCATATCCGGCAATGCATTCATAGTCTTTGTAACGCGCTGCTATCTTATACCAAAGATCAATGCAGCGGGGGAAATATTTGTCTTTTTCCGTCCACAACCTTGCCTGGCCGTCGCTGTCGGCAATGTTTTCAGCATTTTGAGCCCCGGGTGCGCCGTGCATGTCCCAGATGATGCCCAACTGATATTTTTCACCCCATTTCACGATGCTGTCAAGGAACCTGAATCCTTCTTCATCATAAATGAACGGGGGAACATCCGGCTGTCCTTCCTTCGGCTGCAACTTAGAGGCAAGCAAGGGAATGCGCACCGTGTTTAATCCCCATTCCTTCATGGCGGCAAAATCCTGTTCCGTCACGTAATTGTCATGATAAATCCGCCAGAAATCAGCAGCCTTTTCTTTCCCCACAAGCCCGGCTATGGCCTGCTCAAATTGCCAGGGTCTGTCAAGCTGCCTGATCCCCCACATATATCCTTCGGGAAGAAGCCATCCTCCCAGTCCGATGCCCCGCAAGATTACCCTTTCGCCTGTACGAACACTGATGATATCTTTCCCTTTCGTGGTATAGTATGCATACAGGGAATGTATGCAGAGGAGCAAAAAAAGAGAACAAATATTTTTTTTCATGTCATTCGGTAATTTACTGGATTTCATCCTTATGTTTATACCAGATGCTGATCTTCCTTCTGCCGGTTGGTATGGGTGAAATTACTTGAATATTGGAATATTGAAAAATAATATTGATTAATATTGATATCATACAAGGCTTTTGAATTATGGGGATTATGGGGTCGGACCGCAATATATTATTGATAAATAGCAAAATAACGGTTTGCTCTTGCCATAACGATATTGTTTTTGTCTTAAAGATATGTTTTTGCCATCAAAAGCATGGCTCTAAGGCTCATTTTTTGTCATAAAATCAGTTTAAGTAACTGATAGTATAGTTCTTAATTCGGTCTGACCCCTATTAAACAGACGTAATCCCTGCAAGGCACACCATGAAGAAATATTTCATCTCAGTAAGTTCTCTCATACGATTATCATTGCGATCTGTCTTTTATGCACCTCACTGAAAAGCCACTGCTTTTATTGGTCTGAGACCGGGTTATGATATCGTTATCGGAAACCAAAGCAAATGACCAGGCATATAATCGGCTCCATGATGTGGATGACCACCAATAAGTGGCATAGTGCATTTTGTCGAAATCCCTGACACTGCCTCTTTCACCTGCCGGCAAGGCAGAGAAACCGAAGGCATCTGTAATGGCAGATTTATCGTATTGCATATTCCAGGCTTTTTTCGCCTTCAGTGCAGAACCTTCTTCGAATTTTGCCACACCGGCTTTTATTACATATTCCTTTAATGCGATCCATTCACTGTCTGACGGAACATGCCAGCCTGCCGGACAAAGCTGATCTGTATTTACGGCATACCAGTTATACAAAGCCCCGTATTTATCTTTGTGTTTCAGAGAATCATTGTTGTACCAGCACCTGGCAGGATGCCTTACAAGATTCCACATGGAAAATTCCCCGATATGTTCTATTGCTGTGCCATCGCTGAACCTGGTGGTTTTCAGATTTTCCGTCATCCAGGTTTGATCACCAATTTTTACCGTACGGTATGGATTGCCGTCAACATCATACACTTTTTCACCTTTATCAAAAGAATTCTTCTTTCTTTTTCTGTTGCCCGAGTGATCAATACTTTGAGCATGGATGTAAAAGGTTGTCAGTATCAAAAAACAACCAATTGATAGAATAAGCTTCATAAAAGGTCTTAATATAATGTCAATGATATGTTCTACATCTCACAATGTAATAAATTTAATTGAATTGCTGTTCTGAATCGATTTGTTTTATATCCATTAATCAAGACGCTCATCTATCACCTTTTTCACATCCAGGGAGGGCGTTATGATTAAAAAATGCCTCTAAACATCTTGTAGGGGTTCGGACCGAACGCATGTTATTATTATCTGTAACTTAACCCGGTTTTACGATCAAAAATAAGGCTTAAAACCGTATTTTCAGGGGTAAAAACATCACTTTAAGGTGAAATTGAAATACTTTTCGTTATGGCAAGAGCAAACCGTTATTTTGTTCCCGGAAATTTATGGATAAAAGATGCATTGGAAAAACAACGTTATCAGAGGGAAAGCAAATTGACGGAAGCCATTGCTGTCGGGAATAAAACTTTCATTGAAAACATACGGCAACAACTAAATTTTAAAGTCAGGTTAGGAACAATGAAAATGAATCCTGAAGTTTATGAGCTTTATGAACCTGAAATTCCTTACAATGCACTTTTTTGACCCAAAAACACCGTTCTAAGCTTCTCCAAAGCGATATTTTTTAGTTTAATTAACTATTTATCAATAATATATTGCGATCCGAGGCTCTTATATAGAATAAAGTTGTTTTCTTTTTTGATCAAATACTATAATTAATCCTTTGCATAGAATTGTCTTTTAGCCACGTAGTCCTGCCAATCGGCAGGCAGGGGCGATAGGAGTCATGCATTACAATAAAATTATGGATCAGTTCTGTATAACCATTCAATTCTCTGTTCAATGCTATGATATGATTTCGTTTCTCGAGATGAGACCCGGAATACAGAACAATCAGTGTAAATAAGATAAAAACAAGGAAAACAAACAATACTTGTTTCCGGTTATAAGCAGAAAGGATTTTCATGGTTTCCTATTCGATTTCAAAACAATAACCATGCCCTGAGCGGCTGATAAGAAACTTCCCGTATTCTCCGAGCTTCTTCCGCAGGCGGGTAATATGTACATCCACCGTACGGTCAAGCACATTGATGTTTTCTTTCCAGGCATAATTCAGGATCTCCTCACGGTTGAATACCTTACCGGTATTATTCATAAACAATTTCATAATATAATACTCATGCGGTGTCAGGTCAACCTTGTTTCCCTCCAGAAACAGCTTTTTCTTGTCCTGGTCGAGTTCCAATTCACCGACCTTTAAATTAACCGGCTCCATATCTTCATTCAGGTTAGGCCGGCGCAAAACAGCCTTAACACGGGCATTCAATTCCCGAACCGAAAATGGTTTGGTGATATAATCATCGGCGCCCAGCGAAAAACCGGTTAATTTATCATTTTCCGTATTCTTTGCGGTGAGAAAAACAACGGGAGTTTTCAGCTTCTTTTTGTTACGGATCTCATCCGTAAGTTTAAAACCTGACATGCCTTTCATCATGATATCGAAGACAAAAAGCTGATATTTTTTCAATTGCTTTTGCAGGGCTGCTTCAGCTGAATGCGCCGTGTCAACCCTGAATCCTTCCGACTCAAGGTTAAACTTGATTATCTCACAAATATCTTCCTCATCATCAACGACTAAAATATAGGGCAGGCTTGTAGTTCTCATATTTCGTTTCTTTATAATCAAACATCCTGAAAGGAAACCAGAAATTCCTGTCAGGGATCCGGAATACATTTTGCGAAATTAAGGCATATCCGTTACGGATATATTTAATTTGTATTACAATTATGCAACAAATATGATAAAAAACAGATGCAATATAAATTTAATGTTAATGTAATCTTTATATAACATTTATTAAACATAAATGAAATATTATATCCTGAAATTCGCAACCATACTGTAACAGATTTTTAACATTCATCCAACAATTAAATTATGGAAATGAAACATAGTTGTAACAATATGCAAACAAATTTGTCTTTGCAAAAAATGGTATTTTGCAAAATCGATTTGAAAATAATTTCTATCGCAATTGCTGTCCTTACTATGTGTAGTTTTTACGGACAATCACAGATGACGGATGATCAGGTTCAGGAGCAACTTAAAACCCACGAGGGGAAAATAGATGCCTTGGACGAACGGGTATTGCTGAATGAAGGAGACCTTGCCAAATTATCCAAAATTAAATTGTCAGGTTATATTCAGGCACAATATTCGCATTACCAGGAAGGGACAGATCCCCTTAATACCTTTTATATCCGCAGGGCAAGGGTAAAATTCACCTATAAAGCAACTGACGGTGTGAAATTTGTTCTTCAGCCTGACTTTAGTACGGGCAGCCTTTCCATAAAAGATGCTTATGCTGTTGTAAACATACCGAGATTAAATGGAATAACGCTTTGGGCAGGACAGTTTAACCGCCCGAATTATGAAGTGGAATACTCCTCGAGCCAACGTGAAGTTCTGGAGCGTTCAAAAGTGATCCGGTCCATTTACCCCGGGGAAAGGGAAATCGGGATTAAGCTGGAATATATTCCCGATGCATTCCCGTTGAAACTGCAACTGGCTATGCTGAACGGCAACTTCACCGGCAAGGAGGCCAAAGATGTTGACAAAAAGAAAGATATCATGGCCCGTGCCACCTATTCTTTTGATCTTCCCGACGCCGGTATTGGGATTGACCTTGGAGCCCATGGCTATTTTGGTTCGCTGGTTTCTCAAACCATGTATATCTCAGATTATGAAGGCCGGCTCGACAGTATGAGTGCCAACATCGGGTCGTTTTACGACAAGCAATGGTTTGGCGGGGAAATGCAGGTCTTCTTCGATTTCCTCGGAGGTATGTCGCTTAAGGGAGAATATATAATGGGAAAGAATGCTACTGCCGGTGATTCAAGATCAAATCCTTTCAAAACAAGAAATTTTTCAGGTTACTATGCCTATTTTATAAAAAACATCGGAAAGAAGAACCAGTTTGCAGTCCGGTATGATCATTATGATCCGAACACTGATCTTTCCGGTAATGATGCCGCGAAAGAAGTAAGTTACAACACGCTGACAGTGGCCTGGCAATACTACCTGAATGAAAATATCAGGATAAGCCTGAATTATGATAAGCCCTGGAATGAAACCAATGCGACAGTGACAGAGGATAAGAAGGACAATGTACTGGGGGTGAGGGTGCAGGCGAAATTCTAGTGACAAGTGACGAGTGACAAGTGACATGGGTTTTGTGTTTGGAGATTTGGGAGTATACTCTGAAAGTTCCCCTCCCTGGAGGGGCGCAGGGGTGGGTTCTTCAGATTGACAAATTTGCAGTTTTGATGATAAAAACAACGATCAAAGATTAAAGACAAGATTATTTAACAATTTAAAACGATAACCATGAAAAAGAGTAAAATATCCATTATCATTGCGCTGGCAGTAATATGCTTTGCCGGTGCAGCATTCCTGCAGCAGACCAAGATCACCGTCAAGGGTTCGGATACACTGGTTATTTTGGCGCAACGCTGGGCAGAGATCTATATGAAGCAACACCCTGAAGTATCCATCCAGGTTACGGGAGGCGGTTCAGGCGTCGGTATCGCAGCATTAATTAACGGAACCACTGACATCGCCAATGCAAGCCGCCCGATCAAAAAATCGGAAATTGAAAAGCTGAAAAGCCGGTATAATACACTGGGCGTTGAAATCCCCTGTGCAAAAGACGGTATTACCGTTTACCTGCATGAATCAAACCCGGTTAAAGAGTTATCATTGCAACAGCTCAGTGACATTTACAAGGCCAAAATCACCAACTGGAAAGAGGTAGGCGGTGTCGATGCCAAGATCACCTTATACGGCCGCGAAAACAGCTCGGGGACTTACGTATACTTCAAGGAAAATGTTGTGAGAGCCGATTATGCCGCCAGCTGCCAGACCTTACCCGGAACAGCAGCCGTGGTAAATGCCGTTAAAAAGGATCCGAACGGGATTGGTTACGGCGGCGCTGCCTATGCCGAAGGAGTGCTACACTGCAAGGTGAAAAAAGCCGATGGCAGCACAGCCTATCTTCCAACCGCGGAAAACATCGCCAAGGGCATGTATCCCATCACCCGCTACCTTTATATGTATATGCGGAACAGGCCAACCGGCGATCTGAAAAAATATATTGACTGGATTCTCAGCCCGGAAGGGCAGAAAGTGGTTACAGGCGTGGGATACTTTCCGGTAAAATAAAAAGCATCGAAATACGATTTTAAATGAACCAGGAAGAAAACCGCTTCCCGACTGTCGAACCGTGAAAAGCAATTTCGTTTTTCCGACTGGTTTGCTGAGAAACTGATCAAATTTGTATCCTTTTTTTCCATTGCCTTTGTCATCCTCTTCTTTCTTTTTGTTTTCCGGGAGACCTTGCCCCTGTTCACTGCTAAGCCTGATCAGGAAAAAACCGGTATTACCGGTGAACCTCAGGAATACAGTCTTGAGACCTGTATCTCCGATGGAGCAGATCAACCAGTTGACGAACTGAAGCCCGAGGTATACATGCCCGATGAGAACGAACAGGAAGGATTTAGGCCTGAGGTATATTCTCCGGATGATGTTGAACAGGAAGAACTGAAGCCTGATATCTATTAACCGTTAGATGCTCCCACTGATGAAACCGGGGAACTGAAACCGGAAACATACGGTGATGTCGCTCCTGAAATATCGTATACAGAGGATGCCTCTTATGGCAGTTACAGCGTTGGTGAAGAATCAGACAACGCGGTAAAAACTTTATTCTCAAAAGACTGGCAGCCAATATCGGATCATCCCCGTTACGATCTCCTGCCTTTATTTATCGGGACCCTGAAAGTTACCCTGCTCTCCATTCTATTTGCCGCGCCGCTGGACATAATAACCGCGCTGTATACTGCCATGTTCGCATCGCCGCGAATGAAGGAAATCATCAAGCCGGCCATTGAACTGCTGGCCGGATTCCCGTCGGTGGTAATCGGCTTTTTTGTCCTGATGGTGCTGGTATCCTTCTTCCAGCAATTCTATGGCTATGCCAGCCTGGGATTAGGCGCCAGCAAACTTCAAACAGCATTTTCCGTGATATTGCCCGCAGCAACGCCGGACATCTTTGCTGCCGTGATCCTTTGCGGGTAAGTGATTCGGTGCCCATTTCGATGTCGCATGATTTCACAAGATATGTCAGTGTATCCATGCAGGACGATGGCAAATCAGTGGTTGTCTGGAGCCCTTATGGTTACGATATAACCAATAACAGGGTGGTGATGTTCCTGCATATGCAGTTCCTGGACGAAAACGGCAGCAGAATTGGTGAGCCTTTTCGGCCCGTTCAGGTAAACACCGCATCGTACGATAAAGGTTATGACATTGCCGAACAGTACCCTTTTGTAAGGCTTGTAAATGATACGGCATGGTTGCTTTGGAGCAACTATAACGAAGAGTTCTCCGCGGTTTATGCCAAACCCTATATGAATATTCAGCGATTGACCGAGCCGGTTGTTTCGGGAATTTCCACCATCACCCGACCAGAACTTAATCACTGGCTTATGTGCAATCGTGCTTCGGGTGAACTCATGCTTACGGTTGAAACATATGCCAATTGCTCCGCAACCCTTGAGGTGATCGACATGCTGGGCAGGCCGGTCGGAAGCGCTGTTAATGTTGTACTGTAGCCCGGGATGAACAGGGTAATACTGAACAACAGTGCCCTGCACATACAGCAGCAAGGGCTATTCCTATACAGGTTGAATATAGAAGGAAACATATACCAGGTGAAGTTTTTGAGATAGAACAAAGAATAAAGAACAAAGACAATCACCAAATCAGCAGATCACCAAATCACCAAATATTAAGGTGTCATAAGGTACAGCCCGGAGTACCGGGACTAAACGGCAATTGGGGTTAAAACGAAAAGAGAAAGCAAAATGAACGTGCTTCCTCTTTTCTCCCTTTCATTATGAAAAACTTGTGCCGGAAACTATCAGCCGCATTTGGTGGCGCCACAGGCTGTACACATGAGGCAACCTTCCTGGTAAACCAGGTTGTCGGACCCACATTCATCGCAGACAATGCCTTTTTTCACCCGTGTGCCGTTTGGTATATATTTACGCAAGGCCCGTTCGACACCGTTTCTCCATGTGTTGATCGTATCACTGTCAAGCCTGAGTGATGCGACGAGGTTGACGACATTGGGTATCGGCATGCCATGACGCAAAACGCTGGAGATTAATTTGGCATAATTCCAGAATTCCTTATTGAACATATGCGAAAGCCCACCCAGTGTATTTTTATAGCCGTATTTATCGATATACTGGAAGTCATACCTGGAAACGCCTTTTTCATCCTTGGTTTTTATGATCTGTCGATGGGTTATGGACTTCGGGATAGGGAACATTTCATCGTCAACCATACCCGTGAAAATTTCATAAGGCTTGTTATCCTTTAATCCGATGAAAGCGATCCATCTTTCTTCATTGTTGTTAAAACGGATAATTTCCGCATCCAGCACTTTTGGCCGTTTATAGCGTGTGCCGTCATTAGCCTCTCCGTTTTCTTTTTCCTTATTAACGAGGACTCCGGTACGGGAGCCGTCGCGGTAAACTGTTACGCCTTTGCAACCGCTGTTCCAGGCTGTGACATAAAGCTGTCCGACAAGTTCTTCGGAGACATGAGCAGGAAGGTTGATGGTAACACTGATGGAATGATCGACCCATTGCTGTATTTCTCCCTGCATACGGACTTTGCTGACCCAGTCGACATCATTCGATGTGGCTTTGAAATAGGGTGATTCTTTGATAATATTCTGCAGGCTGTCATCATCCATTTTCTTGACTTCTTCTATGTTATAACCGTTGACCTCAAGCCAGGTAAGAAATTTATGATGAAACACGTTGAATTCTTCCCATTTATCACCAACCTCATCTTCGAAGTGCACAGTGACGTTTGCATCATTGGGATTCACCTTTCTGCGCCTTTTATATACCGGAAGAAATACGGGTTCAATACCCGATGTTGTTTGCGTCATCAGACTGGTGGTGCCGGTGGGTGCTATTGTGAGCAGGGCAATATTACGGCGGCCGTATTTGACCATATCACGGTACAACTGTTCATCTTCATTCCTGAGTCGCTGGATGAAAGGATTATCTTTTTCAAGATGTGAATCATAAATGGTAAAAGCACCCCGTTCCCTGGCCACTTCAACCGATGAGCGGTAAGCTTCAACGGCAAGGGTTTTATGCACTTCAACAGAGAAATCGATGGCATCATCGCTGCCATAGCGGAGTCCAAGGGCAGCCAGCATATCGCCCTCGGCTGTAATACCGATACCGGTGCGTCTGCCTTCTTCTCCTTTGATTCTTATATTCTCCCAGAGCTTTTTTTCCACACGTTTAAGCTCAGCATCCTCGGGATCGGAGTTTATCTTTTCAAGGATGGCATCGATTTTTTCAAGCTCCAGGTCAATGATGTCATCCATAATGCGTTGCGCGTAATGTACATGTTCCTTAAACAACGAAAAATTAAATTTTGCCTTGGCTGTGAAAGGATTTTCGACATAGCTGTAAAGGTTCACTGCCAGCAGGCGGCATGAATCGTAAGGGCATAAGGGAATTTCACCGCAGGGATTCGTTGAGGCTGTCTTATATCCGAAATCAGCGTAACAATCGGCCACTGATTCACGGAGGATGGTATTCCAGAAAAGAATGCCGGGTTCAGCTGACTTCCAGGCATTGTGGACAATTTTTTCCCATAATACACGGGCCTTAATTTCTTTTTTTATCAAAGGCTTTTCAGCATCCACCGGGAATTGCTGAACATAAATATCATCGTTAACAACAGCTTTCATGAAATCATCGTCAATGCGCACTGAAATATTGGCCCCGGTCACTTTCCCGCGTTCCAGCTTGGCATCGATGAATTGTTCTGCATCGGGATGCCTGATGGAGATGCTTAACATCAGGGCCCCCCTTCGGCCATCCTGAGCTACCTCGCGGGTTGAATTGGAGTAACGTTCCATGAAGGGTACCACGCCTGTTGAAGTCAGCGCACTGTTCAATACCGGCGTGCCTTTTGGCCTGATGTGTGTGAGGTCGTGCCCGACACCGCCCCTGCGTTTCACAAGCTGCACCTGCTCCTGGTCGATCTTCATGATGCCGCCGTATGAATCGGATGTCCCCGGGTTTCCTATTACGAAACAATTTGAAAGGGAAGCAATCTGGAAATTGTTGCCGATACCGGTCATGGGACTTCCCTGCGGAACAATGTAACGGAATTCCTTCAGCAATCCGTGTATCACCTCAACGCTGAGGGGATTCGGATATTTCTTTTCAATGCGTGCTATTTCATTGGCAATACGCCAATGCATCTGATCAGGATCTCTTTCATATAATTTACCGAACGAATCTTTCAGCGCATATTTGTTCACCCAAACAGTCGCGGCAAGCTCATCACCCTTGAAATACTCCAGTGAACACTTAAGAGCCTCCTCATACGAATAAGTTTTCTTTTCCTTATCAGATAACTCTTTCACGTTTTTTTTAATTTCAGTTGATACTTGAGCGATTTTTTCTGTTCCGGTTTCTTCAGCTTGCATTGTGTCAAAAGTTTTAAAACGTTGTCAATTTGTGAGATAAAAATCAATCGGAGATTATCCTGACGATAACGCAATTTAGAAACAGAATCATCTTTGTGCAAAAGGGCTTCGTTCGTATTTATCAACATTTCAAAATAGTTATTAACGCGGCTTTCCAACGTTTTGATAAACTGACTTTTAATTTAATAAATTATATACGATCTTAATATCTTAAAATAATAAAATAATTAACATACAGATAATCAATATAATACATAAATAATTACATAATATGCTCATTATAATACAATTAACAATTTTTCAATATAGTCTTCCATTCGAAACAACAATGAAAAAAAAAGTCTTTCCGTGCGCAAATGCATGAGGTTAATTCTGTAAAATTAGTTCAAAAAATGCGAAAATGCAGCATAAATGAATAAGAAGAAAGCCGGCAGGAAACAGAATGAGAATGAAGAATAGAAGTCAGGGGGAAGAAAGGATTGTAAACCGTATGGCCTGGCCACCCCCGGAAGCCAGCTTTAGCAGCAATTGCTGTGATGAGTTTACTCTTTGTTCGGAATAGTTGAAATCGGTTGGATTGTCCTTCCAGTCTGCCAGTTTACCATCTTTAAATATGAGGGCCAGGTAATTTTTATCGGGCAGCAGAAAGGACAGATCGAGCATAATTTCCCTTTGGTTTTCATCTGTTATGGCACCAACATACCAGTCTTCGGAGTTCCGGTCTTTTCGTGCGGTTATCACATAATCGCCGATCCTCGCATCAGGTATTCTTGTTTCCTCCCAGTCAGCCGGCACCATTCTGATAAAGTCGAAGGCTTTATTGTTTATGTAGTTCTCAGGCAGGTCAGATGCCATTTGAAGCGGACTGTAAAGAACAACATATAAAGCCAGCTGTTTTGCCAGCGTGGTTTGTACCCTGGTACCGGGTTGTACGGGATTGCTGAAATTGAAGGTGCCGGGTGTAAAGTCCATTGGTCCGGCCAAACCGCGTGTAAAAGGTATAATTGTCGTATGATCCGGAGGATTTCCTCCGTCGGTCGACCATGCATCCCATTCCTGACCGCGCACGCCTTCCTGGGTCATCAGGTTTGGATAGGTGCGCTGCAATCCGGTTGGCATGACCGGCTCATGAATATCAACCATGATATGATAACGGGCTGCCGTTTCAATCACTTTCCGGTAATGTCTCACGCCATATTGGCTGCTGTGCCTTTCTTTGTTATCGAGTAATGAATTGACATATCCGGTTTTAACGGCATTTACACCCGATTTCTGGTATAGTCTGAAAGCTTCTTCAAGCTGGTTTTCATAATTGGTCACAGCTCCACCGGTTTCGTGATGGCCGATAAGTCTTGTTTCCTTTTCTGCAGCATAACGCGTTATCTCCTCAATGTCAAAATCAGGATAAGGTTCTGTAAAACTAAATGAATCACCGTGCTGAGTCCAGTCTCCATCCCATCCCCGGTTCCATCCCTCAACAAGGACACCGCTCATGTTGTTTGCCGCAGCAAAATCAATATATTTTTTTGTATTTGAAGTGGTGGCTCCATGGCGGGGACCCTGTGACCAGGTGTACAGACCCAGATGCATGCCCCACCATATGCCAACATATTTACCGGGCTTTATCCAGGAAACGTCATGGATTTTAGAGGGTTCATTGAGGTTGAGGATCAAATAAGATGTTATCAGTTCACCGGGTGAGTCAGTAATTATCACTGTTCTCCAGGGAGTCACAAAAGGCGTCTTTCCCATGACCTTTTCACCGGTTGACCAGGGTGTCAGATCACATGCCAGGGTTGAAGAATCAATACAATACAGATTCATGGCCGCGTAATCGGTGAGGTTTGCCTCATGTATTGCAATATAACTGCCCCGGGCGGTTTCCATCGTAAGCGGCGTACAAACCGTATCACTGATTTCGCTGAGAAGTGATTTCCGGTAAAGGCTTTCATAAAACCTGTCTTTACATGCCGGGATTGACCAGGCATAATGGTTTCCCGCCATGACAAATTCGGTCATTTCTTTCATTATAACCAGCGAGTCGATGGTTTCCCGGCCCGGTATTTCATAACGAAAACCGAAGCCATCATTAAAAACCCTGAAGATTATGTTAAACGATCGTTTTAATCCGTTCCTTTCACGAAGGAAAACTGTTAATTCATCATACCGGTTCTCAACCAGGCGTCTTTCTCCCCATGGCTGTTCCCAGGTTTCATTAAAGGTCCCGGATTCAATGTTCATGATGCTGACTTTATTGCCAAGAGGCGCCATGTTTTTAAATTCGAAACCCAGCCTCGATTTGTCGATAATCGGCATGCTGTCCTTTGATGCGGAATAAAAAACCTGGCCTTTTATAATTTCAACCGAAATGTGAATTTTACCGTCAGGTGAAAGGACTGTATATTTTTGTGGTAGCGGGTTCAGCCGGCAAGAGGTAATAATGAAGAGAATCAGACCGGTTAAAGCTATGTTAAAAGCTTTCATTCAATGACTATTAAAAAGTAATTAAGATCTGGTGCAAATCGGGAATCATTGTTATAATGTGTGCTTTTTTTAACCACTTATGGAATCGCTTTCAGACTGTCGATGATGTGCACTGCCTTGTCGGTTTGCAGCGATACAAGATAATCGAAAGCCTTATCGAGGATGATCTGTTCACCCTGTTCTTCAGAATACTTCTTTCTGAGAGTATACATATCAAATATTTTCTCAAGTATGGTTTTGGAATAAATAACGCCTGTATACTGTTGCACTTTTTCAAGCAGGGTAAATTGAAATTCAACGGATGGTTCAATCATGGTCCCTTCACCGAAATCATTCCATGTGACCAGCTGCAGATAATCTATGTTGTTATTTTTAGCCATTTCAAGAGTTTCCTTCAGTGTCAGCCCGTTATTATGGTCAATGGTCCAGGCCATATTTAATCCCCAGCCACCTTCGGCATAATAATCCCTGAATCCGGGATATGCGCTTCCTACGGCCATATCAAATTTCATAGCCTGGCTGGTATAGAAATTCTGAATATGGGTATTATTTTCATATACCCATGAATATTCTCCGGCTGCATTTTTTCCCAGTTCACCCGACTCATACCAGAGCGACAGGAACAGGGGTGTTTCAGAAATGGCACTGAGAACTGTTGTCCAGTCGCTTTCGTTTTGTATATGCTGGGGCCCGAAAATCATCAGGAGCGGTTTATTGTCAATTTTTATGTAATGAGCATCAACAAAATAATTCTGCTCCATGTATTGGAAATCATCAATGGCACCGTCAATGGCCTTATCGATAAGGCTGTTGTCGATTAGTGATTTCAGAGTAAAATCTTCGTATGTTACAGCATAGGTCAGACCTACCTTATTGAGCATATCGATGACAGCTTCGGCGTTTCTCCTGTTAAGCGGGTAATCCCATAAATCTGATGAACCATACCAGTCAATGATCAATCCGTCAATGCCGGAATATTTCATCAGCAACAGGTGATACTCAATCACGTCTTTGTCGGTGGAGGCATAAGGCCCGATTAACGGATAATAATGAGAAGCTATTTCCCTCCGGCCATCACCATCAGTGTTTTCCGGATTCATGTTCGCCATGGTCCAGTGAATACCCCATGCTCCGTTATCGCTGGTTGCAGGTGTCTCAAACCATGGCATGTAATGTACCCAAATGCTGGTTGAATCTGTTTTTTCAACTGCAACCGGTCCACCGGGTAAGGGTTCCGGTTTTATGTCATCGTCCTTATCACAAGCTGAAAGGCCTGTTATAAATAATGCAAGTGACAGGAAGGCTGTTTTTTTCATGATATATTTGTATTACATACAGCAATTAAGGATAATGTTGTCAGATCAAACAATGATGTTTGAACAGGTGAATATGCAACAGGGCACCTGTTTTAGAACACAGAAAAACAGGCCCCTTTATAATGTTTCTGCAGAAACATCAATAGCCCGGATTTTGAACCAGCTTATTGTTCTTGACCAGTTCGGTTGCCGGGATCGGGAATATGGCCTTTTCAACCGGTGTTGTATTGGGCTTTTCCCACCAGGGTTCAAAATATGTTCCAAACCTGATATTCACCGAACGGCGGATGCCTTCGAATAAGAATTCATGCAGCCATTCTGTGTCAAGCACTTCAAGGGTAATCGGATTGGGCGTGGAAGCCAGACCGGAACGTGTTCTCAGCTGGGCAACGACAGGATAGGCTTCAGCAGCCCTGCCGAGTCTTACCAGGCATTCAGCTTTCATCATAAGGATCTCTGCATAACGCATCAGCACCCAGTCGTTATCACGTTCGCCAACATCGCCTTCCTTCGTCTGATACTTGCTGATCCTCACACCTTCATATTCTCTGGCATCGTAAAAGTTCTCTATGTTTTCAGTGTAGTTCAGTACCGCACCGGTTCTGTCAAGAATAGGTTCCTTTGTTACAATATTGTATTGAATACCCTCACACATTGAGGCAATCCGTTCATCGCCCTCTTCAAAGGATGAATATACGCCAGGTTGTGCACAGGGGCCGTTGACTGACCATGACCAGCCGCCTGCGGAAGCGGAGATGGCCTGCCAGTGATTATAATGGTAAGTCAGTGAAAGGAAGTAATTGCCAACGGTACCCTCTTTATGATCATAGGGTATGGCAAAGATTATTTCATCGGAGTGTTGATTCTCCTGGATAAAGTTATCCAGCACGTTGTCCGTGAGTTCGTAGCCGCTAACTTTGTCGCAGGCATCAAGGCAGTCCTGCCAGCGCTCTGTATTGATGAACACCCCGGAATTTATGTACAGACGGGCCAGCAATGTGTATGCCACATTTTGCGTAAACCGTCCATACTCGATCTGTGGCTGGAGCAGATCGGCAATACCAAGCAATTCTGATTCGACAAACTGGTAAACCTGGGCTCTGCCCGAGTTTGCGGGCAGTTCTGTTTCGGCAAATGAGGTAGAGAGTGGAACATTGCCAAACCAATCCATTAACAGATAGTAATAATAGGCCCTTATTCCTCTTATCTCAGCCTTGGCGATCTCTTCCTCCTGTTCGGGGAGTCCCGATTGCTCAATTGACTGGATCACGAAATTGCAGGTTGAAATTCCCGCGTAGCAATATTTCCAGGCACTCAAAACCATGGCATTATCGGGTTTGATATTATGAGTCTGTGCATCCTGATACCTGCCGTTATCATACCAGTCGGATCCACGCTGGGGGACACAAAACTCATCAGAAACAGCTTCGATCAAAAAATACACGTATTCGCTGGCGGGGTAACAATTTGATACGTCGTCGGCAAATCCTCTGAGCGAGGCATATGCGCTGCCGGCAATTGTTTTTATTTCATCAGGGGTGACACCGTATTCCGAAGACGGGACGACACTGAAAAATTCTTCGTCAAGGTTGGTGCAGGCTGGTGCAATAAGGGCAAAAGCCAGGGCTAATATGACAGATTTTGAATTCATTGTATTGGTGTTTATCGGTTGACATTTCTTTATATTCCTGTATTTTTCCATTCGTTTTAAAACAAAAGGTTTATTCCCACAGATACCGTTCTGGGCCTTGGATATATATCATACCGGTCAATTCCCGGATTTCTAAGTGCATCCATTTTTCCTGTTGACGAATCATATTCCTCAATTTTGATCTCGGGATCAAGACCTGAATATTGGGTAATTACGAAAAGGTTTTCTCCCATAACATACAGGCGGAGTCTCTCAATACCAATGTTTTTGAAATGGAAGCTGTATCCCAGTGTCACTGACTGAAGCCTGAAAAATGAAGCATCCTCAATCCAGTAACTGCTGAATGTCGGGGCTGAAGTAATGGAATCGTTGAACATCTTATGCGGAACATTCAAAGCCGGGAAGCGTGTCTGATCATTCATTGACATCGCCGTGGCATTTAAAACTTTATGTCCGAAGAATCCATAAGCTGAAATGCTCAGGTCGAAGTTTTTGTAGGTTAAACCTGTACTGAAGCCCAGGGTGAATTTGGGCTGCGGATTGCCCAGGTCTTTATTCAGGGAATCGGCTTGTGAATCCAGAACATTCCCGTTCACGTCGAGGAATTTCCCGTTTTCATTCAGTCCGGTACATTCCTGTCCCCAGAAAGTGCCCACTGCATAACCTTCCCTGATGGTCTGAGCATACTGATTTGACATTCCGCGCAGGCCATGCAGTGAACCCGACTGAACGGCATCGGTTTCGTACACCCCTCCTGACAGCTTTTCAATCTTCATAATATTCCTGGCCATTGACAGGTTTACATCCCAACGCAAATCACCACGTTGCATGACAGTCCAGTTGATTGTTAATTCCACACCTTTGTTAGATAGCTCTCCGACATTGGCCAGGGTTTCGTGATAAAGGTTCGGAGGCTGTGGTACTGAATAGGTAAACAACAAATCGCTGGTAAGTTTCTGGTAAATATCAATTGTGGCTGACAATTTATTGAACAGGCCGATATCAAAACCTATATTGGTCTGTGTGGTTGTTTCCCATTTCAGGTCGGGATTTGCATTCTGAACCGGAGAATAGGATGCTTTCCAGGTTTCTGTTTCGGGGTCGTAGTATTTACCCCCGACAGTACCCAGCAAAGCCAGTGTTTTATATTCACCGATGGCTTCCTGGCTGCCGGTAATGCCGTATCCGGCCCTCAATTTTAAAAGAGTCAGCCAGTCAGAGGTTGAGCTTAGAAAGGCTTCGTCGGATATGCGCCAGGCGACAGCAACGGATGGAAATAAACCCCATTTATTATTTGCCCCGAAACGGCTTGATCCGTCTCTTCTTACGGTGGCCGTTAGTATGTAACGGCCCCTGTAACTGTAATTGGCCCGGCCAAAGAAGGAGATCAGTTTGGCATTGCCTTTATATGAGCTTACATCATCTGTGCGGTAATCAAGACCTGCCCCCAGGTTATTGTACAAAAATAAATCGGTATCAAAAGTGCGCCGCTGCGACATGAATCCTTCATATGTATTATCGAGGTAGGAATACCCACCCATAATATTGATCCTGTGAGCACCCATCAGCTCTTTTTCGTAGGTTAAATAAGTCTCAAGCTGCATGTTGGCATAATCGCCTACCGACCGGTTTGCATAACCTCCGTCGGGTGTTCCGAAACGGGAATAGGTCGGGAGGTAATATCTTCCCTGATGTGAGTGATATTCATATGATGTGTTAACAGAGGCCTTCAATCCTTTTATGATCTCCAGCTCGGCTTTGGCAAAACCAAGTATGCGCTTGGTTGTATTATCGTTGTTGACATTCATAAGAATTTCAACCGGATTTTCGGCGATATTGCCTTCGGTTTGAAAATAAGCGCCGGTTGAATCAAATACAGGGGCCGTTGGATTAACGTTGTATGCTCTTTCAAAAACAGCCCGGTTAACGGGATTATAATTATCGAATGTGGTATGGACACCAAAGTCAAGTTTCAATTTATCATTCAGGCCATAGGAAAAGCCTGACAGGCTGGCTCCAAGCCTTTCAAGGTAGCTTGTTTTAACAATGCCTTCGTTATTCATATATGTTAATGATGCCCTGAATCCTCCATTTTCATTTGCGTTGCTGAAAGATATGTTGTGTGATTGTGAAACAGAATTTTGTGTGATTTCTTTCTGCCAGTCAGTATCTGATTCCCAGTCGATGGCCCTTGTTTTATTGTATTCTTCCACTTTTTGGCGCCATTCGTCAGCCGAGAGCAGATCAAGGTAATTGGAGGGTTTACCAAAGGCTGCGTAACCGTTGTATTCAACCAGCTTTCCCTTTTCTTTCCGGCCTGTTGTAATGATCACCACACCGTTGGCCCCTCTTGAACCGTAGATGGCCGCTGCTGATGCATCTTTCAGAACGTCAATAGACTGAATATCTGAAGGTTGTATAGTGTTAATGTCTACGCCCGGTATTCCGTCGACAACGACCAGCGGACTGCTGCCGGCGCTCAGGGAAGTGCCTCCTCTCAACCGCATAGTGGCGCCTTCGGCAGGATCACCCGAACCCTTTATGACGGTCAGTCCTGCCACCTTTCCCTGCAACATCTGTTCTGTTGTGGTAATGACACCATTGTGCAGTTCTTCTGATGAAACGGAAGAGATTGATCCGGTCAGGTCATTTTTTCGCATGGTGCCGTAACCGACAACAACAACATCACCCAGTTGAATGATATCAACTACAAGTTGAATATCGATGGTTGTCTGTTCACCTACAGTTATTTCTTCAGTGAGATATCCGACATACTGAAAGACAAGAACAGCATCTGTCGCGGGCACGGCGAGCTCGTATTCCCCGTTGAGGTTCGTCACAGTGCCGGTTGTGGTGCCTTTTATACTGACATTAACACCGGGAAGAGCTTCCCGGGTTTCAGCAGCCGTAACCTTGCCTCTGATAAGGATTTCCTGAAGATTCCCGCTGCCGGTTATATCTTTGCTGTCATTGGAAGGCGAAGTGGTGTTTGCCGATAAACTGTTGAATCCGGCAAAAAGCAAAAGACCGGCAAAACCCAAAACCAGTAGCCTCCTGATAATTGAATTTGCTGGTTTTGATGTAAAGCAGACAAAAAAGGTGTTATTCATTTCGTTTGAGTTTATTAGGTTAGTTATAATAAATTCAGGGTTATTTCAGGCAGTATTTTTTTTAGCAGTTCAAATCTATTTTAACAAGATATCAATATGAATTTTTTCAGAGAGAATATAGATTTTTTAACAGGCAGATTTATGACAACTATTTAGTATACAGAGTTTTGTCTTGAATGGATGCTGAAAAAAATATAGATGGGTTATGAAGGGGGAAACAGTGAAAAGTGAAAAATAGAATACAGTCACAAGTGATAAGTGATGAGTGACAAGTCAGGGCGAGTCACTGTAAATCTGTCAACCTGGTTACTCTTCTAAATTGCCTTTATGGACATGATCCGCTCTTCAAACTCGTGGCGGGGCACGATGGTTTTGTTCTTGATCTTGGTTTTATAGGTATAGATGGTATTGACTGAATAATCGAGAAATTTTGCAATCTGTTCGTTATCGGATATACCCAGTCTCATGAGGGCAAAAATACGGAGGTCGGTGTTCAGCAGTTCATCCTCCTGGAGCACAATGCGGTCTTCTTCATTAAACATGGCATTGAACTCATCAACAAAATGAGGGAATATCTTCAGAAAAATTTTATCAAAGGTGATAAACAAATTTTCTCTTTCTTTTTTGAAATAGCTGTTTCTGATCAGATCATCAAGATCGTCGAATTGGCGGGTGACAATTTTGCGGTGCACCAGTTTCTGGAATTCTTCAATTTTCTCAATGTAAATTGAATTGACCTTAAAAAAATAACCGATATATTTTTCTTTGATCTTATTGGCTTCCTCCAGGCAGTCATTTATCTTCTGAAGGTCTGAATTAATATCCTGCAATTTCAGCTTGACTTTTTTCAGTTCTTTTAACTGCTTATGGATGATCAGGGCAAATATGATAAGGAGTATGGTTAATACGGTGATAAGGACAGAGTAACGCATCAGCTGCTTTTTTTGCCGTTCGGTGACAGACAGCCTTTCTCCTTCAATAATCGGCAGTACAGCTCCGATCTCTATTTTCCGGTGCCGTGCGTTATAAAAAGTGGCATCGTCGAAAGCGATTTTTATAAACTGATAGGCCCTTGTGATATCACCTTTATTGTATAAGTGAACGGCAAGATTTCTCAAAGCCACTGTTTCTTTGGTTGATGATCTGATATCTGCAATGGCTGCCTGTGCCAGCATGTCAATGGCTTCATTGGTGCGACCCAGCAGAGAATATACATGGCCCAGACTGGAAGTGGCAATAGCCAGTTCATGATCGGGAAGTTCGTATTTGGATATCAGGTAATTAAATGCATCGGAGGATCCTTTAAGGTCGTTCAATTTCATTTTTCGCAATCCGACAGCTGACCAGTATTCAGGTGTGTTATCATCAAGCAGGTGAATCGCCGAATCAAGGTATTGAGTCCCTGTTTTCCGGTATACTTTAGCATAATGATCATCGTTGTTATAGTCGGCCAGATCATAACAGGTACGGGCGATAACGGTATAATATTCACAAAGGGTGGCGGTATCGTGTCGATCGGGCTGAATGTTGTTAAGGATGTCAAGGGATTCCTTGAAAAGGCCGGAAGACAAAAGTGTGAAGCCCATCATGATCCGTGCTTTGTTAATCATTATAAGATCTCCTGATTCATCAGCAAGTTTATTAACACGGGTTACATATTTGAAGGCCGAATCGTATATAAAGGACTTATATTCAGTGTAAATCTTTATGTAAGTTTCAAATAAAAGCTGCTTGTTCCCTGAGGTGTTGTGAAGATCCTCAACCAGGGCATTGATCCGTTCCTTTTTCCGGGCCTGGTAATCATCTTTATCCAGAATGCATTGTTCCAGTTCTTTCAACAGTTGTTCCGTTTCGCTGCTTGACCACGCCGGAGCAGCCATCAATAAGATGAAGGCCAATGTTACAGCAGAGTATTTCATTTCCGGTCTGTAAACTGTTTATTTCAAACTGGTGATGAAATTCAAAGGTAATATTTAATTATGGTCAGAGCTGTGATTTTTTTGATTTTTGTGATGGTCATGAGGGTGTCTGAACTCCAGTTGAGGTGGCACAGCTTATTATTTGTATGATTTTTGTGACGGGCTGTAATGAATGTGCGTTATGGTTGTTGTGAAGAGCCCGCCTTAACTTTCGTCGGTTGATTTGTACAAAGGGGGGATTGTTGTGATGGTTATGATTGTTGTGATAGTTGTGGTTGTTGAGGTTGTGATTGTTGGTATTTGCATTGAAATCCTTTAATCATGTTAATCATATAAATCATGAAAATCCTGTTCCGGACTATTCATACCTCAATGCCTCCACCGGATTTTGTTTTGCCGCTTTCAGGCTTTGCCAGGCAACAGTGGCCAGTGCAATGAAGAAGGCTAAAGCGCCTGCCAGTACAAAGATCCACCAGCTTATTGTTGTCCGGTAAGCATAATTCTTAAGCCAGGCATGTATAAACCAGTATGAAACCGGAATGGCAATGATAAAAGAGACAAATACCCATCTTAAATAGTACCGGCTTAAAAGCGAGATGATGTTCACCGCTGTGGCGCCATTGGTTTTACGTATTCCGATTTCCTTGGTGCGTTGAGCCATCATAAATGAAGACAGACCAAACAGTCCCAGACAGGATATGAGAACAGCCATTACCGAGAAGGCATTGAAGATTTTACCCTGCCTTTTTTCACTCTCATAAAGATTGCCATAATCTTCATCAAGGAAATGATATTCAAAAGGAAAGCTCCCATTAATACTGTTATGAAGCTCCCCTATCTTTTTTATGGTTTTACTGATATCATCGGTCGAGATTTTAAAAAACATATAATTATAATGCCCGGGCCAGCAAAACATAACCAATGGTTCAATTTTACTGAACAGGGGTTTAAAATTGAAATCCTTGGTCACGCCTGTTATGGTCAGCTTCCGGCCCCACATTTCAATAATCTGACCTGTTATTGGTTGTAATCCTATTATATCGGCGAATGTTTTGTTTATGACAATATGGCTGGTATCGTTATACAGGTTTGCAGAATAGAAATTTCCTTCATGCATTTTTATCCCGAATGTGCGGGCGTAATCAAAATCTACAGCTGTATTGGAAACCAGCGGATCGACTTCGGGAGGCTTGCCCTGCCATTTATATCCTCCGCCGTTTGACCAAACCCCTGTTGGCAGATGAGAAGAAAGTGTAATGCTTTGAATGGAAACATCGTTCTCTAATTTTGATTTAAAAAGTTCATACTTTGTTTTCATATCCCCTCTTATCGGTATATACAGAATATTCTCCTTCTTTATTCCCAGTTCCTGCTTTTGCATGAAGTTTTGCTGTTTTTTTATGATTATGGTGTTAACCATAAGAAAGACAGCAAGACAAAACTGAAGCACAACCAGTGTTTCCCTTAATATTGAACGTTTTTGAGTAAGTTCGGGACCTTTTAAGATCTGTACCGGCCTGAATGACGAAAGGAAAAAGGCCGGGTAGGCACCGGAAAGAATTCCTGTTACAACCATTATGCCCAGAAATCCGCTCACCAGCTTCCAGTCGGTATAACTGATCCTGAGTTCTGTCTGCAGCAGTGAATTATACCAGGGCAGGAAAGATTCAGCAAGTACTAATGCAACAAACAACGAGATGAAAGATAACAAAATGGTCTCTGAGAAGAATTGCCGGAGCAGAATTTTGCGGTTTGCACCGAATGCCTTTTTTATGCCAATTTCTTTAAATCTCCTTGCTGCCATGGCCGTTGAAAGATTAGTGAAATTGATTGCGGCAACGAGGATGATCAGAACGGCTATGATGGAAAACAGCCTGACATTTTTTATTGGACCCCCTCCCCATATGGCATAAAGATGCATTCGTTTCAGAGGCTGAAGAAAAAATACAGCCTCAGCCTGGGGATAATTCTTCTTTTTAAAAGCTTCAATGGTTTTGTTTACCGAGTCGGCCGAAGTCCCGGGCAACAGCTGTACGAAAGTAAAGATCCAGTTGTTGCCCAGATCTTCAACATTTAGCCCCAGTTCTTTATAAAAAACAAAGGGAATAAGGAAATTATATTTGATTTCTGTATTTTTCGGACAGTCTTTTATGATACCTGTGATCGTAAAAGGGTATTGGCCTTCAAGTATGATGTTTTCACCCACGGCATCTTTTTCCCCGAAATACTTTTCAGCCATCTTTTCTGAAATGACCATGGAATGAGGATTTTCGAGCACCTTCTCAGGATTGCCCTTCAACAGTGGAAAGGAAAATATTTTAAAAAATTCAGGATCTACCAATTGAATTTCTTCAATGGCTTTAGTGTCACTAACCTGTAAAAGTGCTTTCTGGCTGTTATACCGGGTGGAATGAGTGATGCTGCCGACATTTTCTTTCAGTATACCTGACAGGCCGGTGGGCGTCACCTGAACATGAAACACCTCCCCGTTTGTATAGAACTGATCCTGTATAACCCTGTAGGTTGAACCGGCATTTTCATGGAACCTGTCAAAGCTTACCTGGAACTGAATCCAGAGAAAGATCAGCATAGCACTGGCCATCCCAATGGAAAGCCCAAGAACATTCAGAAATGTAAACAGTTTATTTCTGTATAATGTCCGTAATACCAGTTTTAAATTATGTGTCTTCAATTTTGCAGGTTTTTTATGTTTTCTGCTTTGATCATAGTGTCTAAATTTAATAACAACCGGTTACATAAGGCAAGATGGATGCCATAAATAATGATCTGTTCAAAATCAGAGAATTATGATAAATCGGTTCGTAGCGACGGGGTACAATTGTTAAAGAACTGAACAATAATTGTTCAATAAATGAACAATTGTCATTATATTCGTTAGTTTATACAAAACAGTATGGCAAAAAAGAATGGCAAAATACTTATCATCGATGATAACGTGCAGATCCTGAATTCACTTCATTTATTGTTAAAGCCCGAGTTTGAGGAAATAGCACTGCTCAGGAATCCCAATCAGCTTCCTTCCCTGTTATATGCCAATAGTTACGACATCATATTGCTGGATATGAATTTCCGGTCGGGCGACAACTCGGGAAATGAAGGATTATTCTGGCTTTCGGAGATACTAAAACACGATCCTTTGGCTGTGGTGATCATGATAACCGCATATGGCGATATTAATCTGGCTGTAAGGGCAATAAAGGAAGGCGCCACCGACTTTATTGCCAAACCCTGGGAAGCGGAGAAACTCATTGTAACACTTAAAAATGCACTCAGGATCAGAAATTCCGGTATGGAAGTTCATAAGCTTCAGAGTAAACAGCAGCAATTGAATGAGGACATTGATAAGCAATTCAGGATGTTCAGGGGAAGTTCGGATGTGATGGATGAGATTTATAAAACCATTGAAAAGGTAGCACAAACCGATGCCAACGTATTGATCGTTGGTGAGAATGGTACAGGGAAAGAGGTTGTCGCCAGGGAGATCCATAAAAGATCCAAAAGATCATCGGAGATATTCCTGGCTGTTGATATGGGCTCACTGAGTGAAAGCCTTTTCGAAAGTGAAATGTTCGGCCATATGAAAGGTTCATTTACTGATGCCGGGGAGGACAGAATTGGCCGGTTTGAAACAGCTTCAGGCGGAACCCTTTTTCTGGATGAAATCGGGAACCTCACCGTGCCGATGCAGGGTAAATTACTGGGTGTGCTGCAAAACCGTGAAATTACACGATTGGGATCAAATAAAACCGTTGCGGTGGATATCAGGTTGATATCGGCCACCAATAAAAACCCTGAGGACCTTATACAGCATAACCTGTTTCGTGAAGACCTGCTTTTCAGGATCAATACCATACAAATAGAATTGCCGCCCCTACGCAAACGCAGAGAGGATATTCCCGGACTGGCTGATTATTTTCTGTCACAATATGCCACAAAATATGAAAAACCATTGATCAGGATGAACGAAGCTGCCTATAATGCCCTTGTGAATTATCACTGGTCGGGGAACATCAGGGAGTTGAAGCATACCATAGAAAAAGCCGTGATCTTATGTGATTCTGTTGTTCTTAAACCTGATGACTTTGCGCTCAGGCAAAGGATCATACCTGATCACGAAGGAGATTCCCTCACAAGTTTGTCTGACATTGAGAAAAATGCCATAGTCAAAGCCCTTGAGAAATGCAAAGGTAACATATCAAAGGCTGCAAGAATTCTTGATATTTCCAGGACTACTTTGTATGCGAAGATGAAGGAGTATGGAATGTAGGGACGAGGGACGAGTGAGAGTGAGAGTGAGTGTGAGAGTGTGTGAGAGTGGGGAAAAAATGAAGACATGACAGAGTCGCGGATCTGTATTCTATTGTCTGAAATATTGATTTTAAAATCTGATTATTTCGATTTACTGCTTTAAGTTCTATAGAATCAATCTGCATTTTCAACTATGACATGAAAAACAGCCTTTATTATTTACAGGTAATCATCAGGGTGATTCTTATCACACTGAACAGTTATGTGCTGGTCTGGTTTTATATGCAGACTGGCCGGCCTGCCACCACCTTTTTCTTTTTTATCCTGCTGGTTATACAAACTGGAAGCCTTATATACTATCTGAACAGGATTAACCGCGACCTGGCCAATTTTCTGATCTTTTTGCAGGAGAATGATACAACCCTTGCCTTTTCGCGAAAAAGAATTGAAAGAAATTTTAAGGGACTGACATATCATCTGGACAAAATAAACCAGAAGCTGCAGGAAGCACGTATTGACAGGGAAAGACAATACCAATACCTTCAGACTGTCGTTGAGCAGGTAAACACAGGCATCATAGCCTGTGATCAGAAGGATAAGGTAGTTATCCTGAACAAAGCGGCCAGGGAGCTGCTGGAAATACATGATATTAAGCACTTGTCGGTAATGAAAAACTTGTATCCCGGTCTTGTCGTTTTTTTTCAACCGGGCAGGTCTCATCCTTCTCCGGTTAAAATAAAAAAAGGCAATGGTTTTCTTATTCTGGCTGTCAAAACCAGTATGCTGAAATTTAATGAAACCACAATAAGCCTGGTCAGTTTTCAGAATATTAAACCTGAACTTGAAGCAGGAGAACTTGATGCCTGGCGTAAACTCATCCGCATCCAGCGGCATGAGATCATTAACTCTATTACACCGGTAACAACCCTTACAACGGCTATCAGACGCAGGTTAAATAAAGGCAGGATCAGGCGAAGCCTGAGTGAGATCACTGATGAAGATATCGACGATATTGCTGTAAGTATTGAGACAATTGAGGAGAGGGGCCGTGGATTGATTGATTTTGTTGAACGGTACAGAAACCTGACAAATCTTCCGGAACTTAAAATCGCCGAATTCGATATTAAAAGGATTACAGACCATATCGAGGTGCTGTTTTCAAAGGAACTAAATGAAAGAAAGATTAAAGTGAAGACAGTCATAGAGGGGAACAAAATGGTGATCACTGCCGATGAAAAACTGCTGGAACAGGTGTTGATCAACATGGTGAAAAATTCTGTCGAAGCCATTGATCATCCGGAAGGAGAAATCACCATCAGGGTTTTCAGAAGTATGAATAATACTGTTATCATCCAGGTAGTGGATAATGGTACCGGCATTGATCCTGAAAATATCGAAACTGTGTTTATTCCTTCCTTTTCAACAAAAGAAAAAGGAATGGGTATAGGCTTAAGTCTGTGCAGGCAGATCGTTCAGTTGCATGGGGGGACCATCAGGGCGAGTTCAGTTCAGGGGAAAGGAACGATGATGGAGATAATATTGCCGGCGTGATCAGGTGAGGTTTCTCGCGAAGAATAACAGGAAAAAGCTCTCGCAAAGACGCTAAGACGCAAAGAAAATATAAAACAACTGATTGGTTGTACGGTTCTCATTTATATTCTCTTTTTGCGCCTCTACGTCTTTGCGAGATACAGCCTGTTATCCTTTTTTCTGTATTGGCACGATGCCGGCCATTTCTCCGATCACGTTCACCAGGTCGGACCCGGAGGGAACAACGATTTTGGCGTTGTCGCCGAGCGCTGTTTCAAGTGCCTGCAGTTTTCTTAAGATTTGGGCATTGCCGATAAAATATTTCTCGGCAGCTTCGTTGACGAGCCTGATGGCTTCGGCTTCGCCTTCCGCCTGCAGTATTTTGGACTGTTTCACACCTTCCGCTTCTTTGATCTTGGCCCGTTTTTCACCATCGGCAACGGTCTCACGGGCTGTGGCAAAGTCTACCGCGGAGATCTTTTCATTTTCAGCTTTCACCACCTTGTTCATGGTTTCCTGCACATCTTTCGGGGGATCTATCTCCTTTAATTCTGTGCGCACGATATCGATGCCCCAGCTCTGAGTTTCTTCCTTTAATGTCTTGTGAAGGTCGGCATTGATCTTGCCCCTTTCACTGTTGGCTGACTTCAGGGTAAGGGTCCCGATGATGTTACGCAGGGTGGTGCGGGCAAGGCTTACAATCTGCAATTTGTAATTGTTGACGTTGTATTGTGAATTCTTAACGCTTTCCTCATCGCTTTTCACTTTGAAATATACCTGGGCATCCACCCGGGCATTCAGGTTATCATTGGTGATGATCTCCTGCGGGTCGGCGTCCACCATTTGCTCGGTGGTGTTGACCCGGAACATTTTTTCAATCACCGGGATGATCCAGTGAAATCCCGGATTGGCATAACGGTTGTATTTCCCCAGTCTTTCAATCAGTCCACGATGTGTGGGCCTGATGATCCTGATCCCGGCCAGGAAAATAAAGACTATGATAAGGACAATGGTGATAGTGGTTGACAGGCTCATGGTGATTTATTTTTAATGGTTTTAATGCATGGAACAAAAATTTGCCTGTTAAATTAGCATGATTTTTTCAATTTTGGATATATATATGCAATCATCCCATTAAAAAACAGGGATTTTTCAGCAGCGAAGACATGAACAACGCATAAAAAGACATGGCGGGGTAAGCAGTTCCCGGCTGGATCGGTATCGAATCCGATGTTTTTGCCAATTTCATTTTGCGTAAGTAAACAAATCAATATATTTGCAGTCCTGATTTCATGAATTGTTCATTGCATATTTCGCACTCATGCTTTTTCCCACTCTGGCTCTTTGCCGGATATGATCAGGAACAGGATGAAGAACAGAATGAGAATGAGAATGAGGAAATACACCCGGATGGCATTAACAGAGCGGGAATGAGAATAGTGAAATAGCAGCCTGTTAAGTTTGATCTTTAAGTCAGTCTTAACTAATTTCAATAGTTCATTACATATACGCCCGGATGGCGGAATAGGTAGACGCGCTGGTCTCAAAAACCAGTGGGAGTTTTCCCTTGCCGGCCTGCCTGCCTGGTGATGGCCTGTATGAGGCAGGCAGGCCTGCCTGCCTGGTGATGGCCTGTATGAGGCAGGCAGGTTCGATTCCGGCTCCGGCTCCGGAGTTTAAACAGAGCGGGAATGAGAATAGTGAAATAGCAGCCTGTTAAGTTTGATCTTTAAGTCAATCTTAACTAATTTCAACAGTTCATTACATATACGCCCGGATGGCGGAATAGGTAGACGCGCTGGTCTCAAAAACCAGTGGGAGTTTTCCCTTGCCGGTTCGATTCCGGCTCCGGGTACTATCAATGTTTAGCGCAATATGTTTTACGTTTATGCCATAAGCAGTACAACCCATAATTATATTTATGTAGGAATAACGGATAATCTCTTACGTCGTGTTGATCAGCATCAGAAAGGTTATAACAGAACGACAAAACCATATAGACCTTTTATACTTATTTACTTTGAAAAAGCAGATGATAGAAAACATGCACGTAGCAGGGAAAAGCATTTCAAAACAGCAGCTGGCAAAAGGAAATTAAAACTATTAGTCAGCAGATTAATGCAATAGTATAGAATAAAATTTTACTTGCCGATCTGCAAATAATTCATTCCCCCACAATTCTTTTATTTTTGTTCCGTTGCAACATAAGCAGGCGATTTTTGTCCTTTATGAAGTGCACTCAGGTTTATGAAGTTAAATAACAGTAACCTTGCTGATTTAAACAACCTTCCGATTGAAAAATTCAGGAATGGCGATGAAAGGGTATTTCACCGGCTGTTTACCATATTGTTCCCGGTGGCTTGTTCTTTTGCATCGCAATACCTTCCCACATCAGAAGAACCCGAAGATATCGTTCAGGAAGCATTCGTTGAACTCTGGAACCGGCGTGCAAAATTCACAGGACTTGATCATATTAAATCTTTTTTGTACCTCACCGTTAAGAACAAATGCCTTAACAGGATCAAGCATCATACGATAAAAAACAAATACAGCGAGGAACAAAGAAATACTTCTGAAGGATCAGCATTTTTTGAAAAACAGATATTTAAGGCTGAAATTGCTTTAAACATTCGGGAAGCCGTTAAAAACCTGCCCCGGCAGCAAAAAAAGGTCATATTGTTGAACCTGATGGGCCTTTCAAACGAAGAAATTGCCAAAACACTTGATATCTCTGTTAACACTGTGAAGCTGCAAAAGAAAGTTGCTTATGTCAAGCTGCGGAAGAAATTAAAGGATGCTGTTTTTTCCTTGCTTTTTTTATAATGCTCCTGTTTCATAAAATGGTTCATCATAATAATTCGTACCTGAAAAAAGATTATTATGCCTTTGTTGATTTGTTAAAACATAAATGATTTTGTTATGCCGAAAGTGCGATGGCCAGCCAAAACGGGAAGATAGGGCAGGCGGTGAATGCTGCAATGCATAGAATTTTCCCGCTTCCTTAGCGGGATTTAGTGTAAACGAATAGATGTATTATGCATTAGAAGATCACCAATGAAACAATTTGCAATGCAATAAAAATAAAATTCAGCGCCGTTTACACGATTACTCCATAAGAAATTCTTGCATTGCAGCAGAGCGCACTGGCATTCGTTTTGGCTTGATTTTCTTTGATACTTTCTTTCATCCAAGGAAAGAAAGTATAAAAAAGTTGATAGTAGGTACGCATTTTTATGATGAGCCCCAAAAATTATTGTTTCCATATACCCTCCTTCCCATTTCAGTTGTATTATAGTTAAAAACCATGTAAAAATGGATAATACAACATTGATATTCACGATCGCAAAAATTATCGCGAATGAAAAACTGGGCCGGATCACTGCCCCTGAAGATGAAATCCTGCAGTCATGGCTGGCTGAAGATATAAAGAACAGGGAACTCTACCAGGAACTCGATGACGATAAAACGCTGGCCGGGGTTTTAAAGGAAGCGGATAAGTTTGATGCGGAAAAGAATTACGCTGAAATACGCAGGATCATCAATCCAGTTAGCCGGGGCCGTGTTGTAATTTTCCGGTATAAATGGACCAGGGTTGCAGCGGCCGTGGTTCTTCTGGTAGCCGGTTCTTTTCTTGCCTATATTGTTTTGACGCGGCATAATACCGACCGTCAAAACCTGAGCCTGATTGAACCGGGAACACAAAAAGCAGTTCTGACAACTTCTGATAACCGGCGTGTTGTATTGGGGAATACAAAACAGAAAGTGCTTTACACAGACAGGCATACAACCATCATTGATACCGGTTCGACCCTAATCTGCCAGGTCAGCGACCCTGTTAATCCTGAACCGGCTGAACTTGTTTATAACCAGCTTGAGACGCCAAGGGGAGGGGAATATACACTCATATTGCCAGATGGCAGTAAGGTCATATTAAATTCACAAACCCGCCTGAGATTTCCTGTGCAGTTTGCCGGTAATTCGCGTTTGGTTGAACTGGAAGGTGAAGCCTTTTTCGAAGTTACAACGAATACCGATCGTCCGTTTATTGTCAGGACCAATGGCGTTACGACAACTGTATACGGCACCTCTTTTAACATTTCTGCATACCGTGACGATCTGTTCATTCAGACAACCCTGGTGAAAGGCAGTGTGGGATTTTCGACTGACGATGATGATGAACAACGGGAATATAAATTAGAACCGGGGCAGCAGGCCTGCTATAACAGATCTGAGAAATCTGTCGAAACAAAAGAAGTTAATGCACAGCAGGTTATTGCCTGGACAGAAGGCCTGTTTGTTTTTGAGCACGAGCCGCTCAGTCAGATCATGCAAAAACTGTCGCGCTGGTATGATGTTGAATATGAGTTTAAAGATGAATCCCTGGGGCAGGAGACATTTACCGGGGACCTGGAAAGATATGTTGAGATTTCCACCATTCTGAATATGATCTCAATTGCATCAGATGTGGAGTTCAGGACTGAAGGAAAGAAGATTGTAATCATGACGGAAAAATAAAAAGAGAGGATGCGGCTACATCCTCCCCACAATCAATAAATGAATTTATCAATCGTTACAACCATTAAAATTATGAAAAATCTCAGAGATCATCGGCAGGAACCTGCTTTTTTTGACAGACGGAGGATATCTGCCTTAGCTGCCAGGCTTTTATGTTGTTTGACGATGGGTTTGAATTTTGCTTTGTTGAATGCGCAGGAAATACGCATAACTATTCACTTGGAAAATGTCAGCCTGGGTGAAATATTGCATGAAATAAAAATTCAAAGCGGGAAGAATATCTTATACAATAATAACAAAGTTGATGGTTACAGAAATGAATCGGTCCATATCGCTGATGCAACACTTGAAGATGCACTGAAAGAATGCCTTAAAGGCAAGCATTTGCGGTACAGAATCGTTGAGAATGTCATTATTATTGAGCCTGATGAAGACACGGAAGGTAACCGGAAAAGCAAAAAGGGTTTATCTCAGACGATCAGGGGAACGGTGATGGATGCAGATACGAAAATCCCTCTCACAGGGGCCAATATCATTCTTTTGCCTTCCGACCCTGTCATCGGTACCGTCACAGATGCCGAAGGCAATTTCAGGCTTGAAAATGTTCCTGTTGGCAGGGTTGATATAGAAATCAGTTTTGTTGGCTATGAATCATACAGTATAAAAGAAATTATTGTGGGAAGCGGTAAAGAGGTGGTATTGAATATCACCCTGAAGGAATCGCTTCATGAGTTGACAGAGATTCAGATCAGGGCAAACTCCAATAAAGACCGACCCATAAATCCCATGGCCACATTGAGTGCAAAACAACTCAGCATGGAAGAGGCCAATCGTTACGCGGGGGGGATTGACGATCCGGCCAGGCTGGTTACATCATTCGCGGGTGTTTCTTCTGCCAGTGTCAGGAGTAACGGGATCGTGATACGGGGAAATGCGCCCAAGGGATTGCTGTGGCGGATGGAAGGGATTCAGATTCCGAACCCAAGCCATTTTGCCGACTTCATATCCCTTGGCGGCGGTGCGGTGACAGCATTGAGCAGTCAGACAATGGCGAACTCCGACTTTTACACCGGCGCTTTTCCGGCAGAGTTCGGAAATGCATTTTCCGGGGTTTTTGACATCCAGATGAGAACAGGGAATGCTGAAAAGCGGGAGCATACTTTTCAGGCCGGACTGATCGGGATCGATTTTGCATCGGAAGGCCCTTTTATAAAGGGCAAACGTGCGTCGTACCTGTTCAATTACCGGTACAGTACATTGGGATTGCTGGCCCCCATCCTGCCAAAAGAAATGGGGATTTTGTCTTACCAGGACCTGTCATTCAAACTGAATTTTCCTACCCGCAAATTGGGCACATTTTCAGTATGGGGAATCGGTGCCTTTGACAAGCAGATACACAGGGCAGAGAAAGATTCAATGCAATGGACCGGAAGCGAGGACAGAAAAGATTACCAGGCAAAATTTGCCATGGGAGCCATAGGCCTCAGCCATAAAATAATTTTAGGGGAAAAGACTTATGTGCATTCGACGATCGCACCCACGGGTAACATATTTCAATGGATCCAGGAGCGATATGACGATGATTATGTGCTGGTACCAAAAACAAATTTCAACGATTCAAAATGGAAATATACTTTCACCAGTTTTATAAGTCATAAGTTCAACGCCGTCCATGCCAACAAAACCGGGTTGATCATTGACCGTCTGCACTATGACGTCCTGGATAAGGAAGCCGTTGAGTATGGTGAAGAAATGATTACCTTTATTTCAGGCAAGGGATCAGGCAATCTCATTCATGGTTTTTCCCAGTCAAAATTGAGGTTCGGCAAATCATTCACGGTGAATGCAGGAATACATGCTCAATGGTTTACACTGAATGATCATTATACGGTTGAGCCGAGGATCGGGATCAGCTGGAACCTGAATGCCCGCCATACCGTTTCATTCGCATACGGGCTGCACAGCCAGCTTGAGAACATCAGTCTTTACCTGGCCATACAGGAAAACAGCTCCGGTGATATCATGCCCAATAAGAACCTCGACTTTGCAAAGGCACATCATTTTGTTATGGGATACGCGGTAAAATGTTCCGATTATATGACCCTTAAGGTTGAACCTTTTTACCAGAAACTGTTTAACATACCGGTAGTGCCCGGCAGTTATATATCGGGCATCAACCTGGATGACATCTGGAGCTTTAACGATTCACTCGTCAACGAAGGCACGGGTAAAAATGCCGGCATTGACATCACCCTGGAAAGATACCTGAACAAAGGCTTTTATTATATGGCAACGGCCTCCCTGTTCCGGTCGTCATACAAGGGTGGGGACGGGATCGAGAGAAGCACCCGTTTCAACAGGAATTATGTATTTAACGTGTTGGGAGGCAAGGAATGGACTATTGGAAAATCACGTCAGAATTTACTGAGTGCCAATGTGCGTTTCACATACATGGGGGGTGACAGGATCCATCCGATTGATATGAATGCCACCCTTCAGCAGCAGGAAATGGTTGAAGAATTGTCGAGAGCATACAGTATTCAGCTCCCCGATGCCCCGATATTGTCTTTTTCCCTGAATTACAGGATCAACAAAAAGAACCATTCAGGCCTATGGAGCTTCCAGTTTATCAATGCACTTGCCCACAAAGAATTCCAGGAGTATGAGTTCATTCCCGAAACCAATATCATTAAAAGGAAAGAAGATCTCATCATGGTTCCCAACATCAGTTATAAGATTGAATTCTGATCCTGGTCCCCTGGCTGAAGCCAGGGGCAATCACTATACCCTACGAGGGTGTACCCACCCTCGTAGGGTGCGTAAAGTCCTCTCAATCTTCCCAAGTCTGACAACCTTGAAGAAAATCTAAAAAGTATGTACATTTATAATTAAATTTGCAGGAAAATGAAAGGCATGAAGACGTATAGGTTTACAGCTGAAATAACCAGGGATAATGAAGTTAAACAATATATCGGAATTGTTCCCGGATTGCCCGGAGCCCATACACAAGCCCCGACATTAGATGAATTACATGCAAAACTTCAGGACGTTATCCAACTGTGTATACAGGAAATGACTGAAGAAGAAATCACTAATATACCTGATTTTATTGGCTTCCAGCAAATCTCTGTAGCTGTATGAGTACCAAAGTACCCATTGTTAAAGTTAAAATACTTGAAAAGCTGCTTTTTCATTTAGGTTTTGAAGCAAAGAGACAAAGCGGTAGCCATGTATTTTACCGCAATCCTGATGGAAGGTATACTACTTTACCACATCATGGAAACCAGGATTTAGGCCGCTTATTGATCAGACAAATTTTAAGAGAAATAGAAATTACCCCCGAAGAATTTATCCGTTTATTGAAAGAGATATAATCCTGAAAGACAAAGGGAAGTGGTATTCGTCAATTGTTGTCCACAATAGCCACAACAAGCCGTCACAGCCCATTTTTGTGCCAAGCTTCCGGATCCGGTCCGACTCTGTAACACTCGTTAAAACAAGTACGATCCCAAAGCAGTTGGGGAAAAGTGGGTGTGCCTGAATTATTGCGTTCAAAAAAACAACTTCAACCTTAAAATATTTGCCCGAAAACTTGACTTGCATCGTTTTTTTTTCTTCTTTTACTTCAATATTAGATCACAGTTTAGCGGCAAGATTGATTTTTTTATGTTGGGTGAAATGGAACTATGATTTAATAATGATAAAATTATTATGCAGTTATATCGGGTGTTTCAATAATTATTACATATAAAAATGAATACTTTATTGTATTCTGGTAAACAAATTTATTGATTAATAATAAGCATTATGAAAAAAATATTTTTTATTGCACTGCTGTTCTATGCAGTTGCGGTGAATGCGCAGCAACCGATCTGTTTGGGTAACATGGCCGGAGGTGATCTGGATTTTGAAGAGACTTCACAATATAATTATATTGTAATAGATACAAATCACGTTTGGTTTATAGCAAAAGCTGAAAAGCAAATTTTATTTGCAAATACCCCCAATAATAAACATTCACTCATTACCGATACATCCGGCTATTATAAAAACAATATAAGGTCTTCTGTAAAATTCAAATTGTGCTTTAGCTGGGCTGAGGATTATACCATAATGTTCTGGCATAAATACGATTTTGAAAAGAACAAAGACGGTGGAATTATTGAAACGTCTCACGACAATGGGGTAACCTGGCAAAATATTCTTTATGACACACTTATCATGAACAATGTCAAACTTACAGGCGGGCTTTATAGCAATTCAGATATTATCGGTTCGTATGGAAACCAGCCTGGTTATACGGGTCGGCAACCGGAAGATAAATCAGTAAGGATAGAATTTTATGCCAGGGAATATATGTTGGAAGACACAATGCTACTGCGCTTTACCATTTCAACAGATTCAAATGATGCCCAAAACGAAGGCTGGATGCTGGACGATTTTTCTTTTTTCGGAGGAGAAACCGCAATTGAGTATCATATAAATGAAATTAAAACACTTATTTATCCCAATCCTGCGAATAAATATATTAAAATTGAAAATGAGCCGAACAGAGTTAATGAGGTAAAGGTTATTTCGTTAACAGGCGAAACAATGCTTGAACAAAAAGGCGACAACATTTCAGTTTTGAATATCGAAAGTCTTTCAGCCGGACTTTATATTGTAGTCAGCATGAATGAAAGGAATGATTACAATGTCTCAAAACTTGTGAAATTATGAACAGATTAGTATTGCTTTTGTTTCTGTTCATTTTCCCTGCATTGCGTGGACAGGATACAACCTATTATGGCGACCAGCTTTTCCCGGTTGACACCATCAGAGTGTTGAATTTTTTTATCAATATTAACTATGATTTATGTGATACATGCGATCCATGTACAACGCTCACTTCCAATTGGATACCTGGACCCCCGAACAGCATGAACCAAAACTTTCCTGTTTACCTTGATGATTTTATGGACAGTGACTATAATCCGAATAACATACACGGAACTTTTACAAAAAGATATGCCGAAGCATCATTTAAAAACTTTATTGTTCTGGGCGATCATGTGGTGGTGAATATTAACCAGTCTTATGTTGACCCGACAGGGAGTAAAGTTGTTGGTTACACAGAATTACTTAATTCATGTGTTTCCCTGATTAATCAGCTCGGAGGATTACAAACAAAAAACGGACACGAAAGTATTTCGGATTATGATGGCAGTTATACTCTCTATAATTATCTCTTAAAGTTTCAGCAAAAACCCCGGAGTCATTTTAATGATCAAATTGATTTTATTCAGGTGTATTTCAGAAACAGCACTAAGCAATTCGGAGGTCTGGCAGGTGAAGGCAGGGCAAGAATTAAAATGGATACAGCATTAATGATCAATGGATTGCTATGCAAAAATGACGCCGGAACTGTTCAGGGACAGATAAAAAACCAGGACTTGTCAAATCCTGCTTTTACTCCTGCTGATATTCATGAATTGGCTCATAATCTTTTAGGAATGGACAATTCAGCTCATATGGGAGGTGGCGGACCATTAAATTCAGGCGCACTTATCACACTGGAAGCCAATCAGGGCGGATGGTCGATTCTGGGTGGGTCAACTTCCAGTATGATCTCATGTAACGGATTTGAACGATGGCGTTTAAACTGGATATCACAATCCAATAATGGTATTCCGATTGCTGTTAATGGTGTTTCGTCAGATCTTGAAAGCCCAGTTGATACAACATATTATCTGCGTGATTTCATCAAATATGGTGATGCTGTTAGGATAAAACTGCCATATGTTGATGCCGGTGCCTTAAATCAGTATATCTGGCTTGAAAATCACAGGCTTGATACGAATAATGAGGATTATCCGGCTTATTGGCAATATGATTGTAAAGATGACGGAGTTCCGGGCATTTATGCCTATTATCAGGTAGGCAAAGATATGCGTGAAGGAACCCGCAGTGACCATCTCTACGCTTTTACTGACCATTTGGTGCCAATTTGTGCAGACGGGAATTGGGATATTGAGCTTAATTCATTTGAAAATCTGAACTGTGTTGCAACTGGTTCGGTTAATATTCAGCATTATTTTAGAGAAAATCCATTATCAGGATATCATGATCTTGAAGAGCACTTTTTTAATGCAATATCTGATAGTGAAATCAACTGGTATAAACACCGGCATCAATTTGTAATTAAATTGCAAAATGGTCAAATCACAAATAAACTTGCAAATATGGGTGATAATGGTGACCCATTTGAAGGTATAACCTATATGAGCATTGCTACCAATCCTGCACCTTTTAATGTAGTGACATATCATCATAAAAGACCTAATTACGGGGACACTTCATCAACTTGTGTTAATTTATGTAAAGGCCAAATTAAACCGGTAGACAGTGTTAATAATCGTAAAATCCACTTAAGCGGCCTTCGGATTGATTTTACGGAACAGACCGGAGGCATTATGAAAGTTGATATACGCTGGGATGATTACAATGTAACAAAAAATGTTACCTGGACAGGGGATATAGTTTTGCATGAAAGCGTTAATCTGATTTCAGGAAAAACAATAACATTTGATCAGAATTATTCGCCGAACAAACATACAAGAGACGCTGTAACAGGGGTATTTGCCGGTCCGACTTACTTCAGATGCTTGAATAATTCTTCTTTTGTGATGCAGTCATCTTCAAGTGTTATACTTCAAAACCTCAGCTCTTTTATTCTCGAGTCGGGCAGCCAGCTTGAGATCAATGATGGTGCGGTTTTCACTGTCAAAAACGGATGCACGCTCCAGATAAAAAGCGGAGCCAATTTCGTAGTAAAAGGAACCGGACGGATTGAGGTGGAGAACGGCGGGTATCTTTGCATTGAAGCCGGTGCATCCGGACAGTTGCAGGATTCTTTGAGTGTAATTAATTTAAGAAATGGTTCAATATTAGGTGTAAATACCGATGTGATTTCAGATCCGGGAACATGTGTTGAAGATATAGCAGCCGATATAAGGGAATACGTCAGCGGACCCGGTAAAATCAACCTTTATATTCAAAATATGAATTACCTGATCGACACTTATGAAACCGGCGAAAATATTTATGTCGGTTATGATGTTACCGATCCTCCCTATGGTAATGTGCTGATAAATGGCGCGAAAGTTACACTGGATGCCAATGGAGAAATAATCATCCAGAATGGATTTGAGATGGATTCAGGCAGTGAATTGGAAACCAAATAAATTTTTAAATAATTAATGATATGAAAAAGTTCATAATTGTAACGTTAGCCTTAATAGCTGCCCTGCCAGCAATAGTCAATGCGCAGATTAAAGTTACATCAAACGGTAACGTTGGGATTGGCCTGACCGTATCCCCGGCAGAAAAATTACATATCAACGGCTCTGTAAGAGGTAATCAAACTGGTGCGCTTCGCATTAATTCAGGTATAAGTTATGTGGATGTCGGAAGCAAAGACATTTGTTTTGCCCATTTTTTTACAGACAGGGTTCAATATTACTTTGATAAAAAAATCCTCATTTCCGGCGGTATGTTAACCAGCTATGGAAGCGCTGATCTGAAATTATGCACAGGTACTGCTTTCAACGTCAAAATTACGGTGAACAACTCAACCGGCAATGTTGGCATCGGCAGATCTCCGCATGCAACATACAAGCTTGATGTACAAGGTGATGTTGCCTCAATGGGACAAGTACTAACATCAGACATACGTTTGAAAGATAATATAATGCCTCTTGAGGCGGATATAGAAAAAATTAATTTATTAAATCCTATAACCTTTACATTTAAAAGACCTGAAATTGAAAAAACAAGATCGGACATAAATGATACTACTATTCAGGAAGAACTGGCAGATCCGAATAACGAACAGTTTTATGATCAGATCAGGTATGGTTTTTCTGCCCAGGAGCTGCAACAAGTATTTCCAGACTTTGTATCAGCTGATGAAAACGGTTTTCTGAGTGTCAATTACGTTGGAATGATCCCTGTTCTGGTTGATGTATTAAAAGAACAACATAAACAGATTGAATCCCTGCAAACACTCATTACCCTTCATGAAGAAGAAATCATCAAGATTAAAAAGCAATTGGAATCTTTGCAGACATCCGGCTCAACACTAAAAAGCACCGGCTCAGTTTCAAATGAAAATATAGTTACAACGAACAGTTCAGCTATATATCAAAACACCCCTAATCCTTTTACACTTGACACCAAAATTGAATATTTTCTGGCAGATACCGTTAATAA
>JAFGTR010000041.1 GCA_016934055.1 Bacteroidales bacterium
CGAAAAAGAGGTTGGACCGATAGATATCCTTGTGAATAATGCCGGCATAATCCGGAGGGTTCCCCTGATTGATATGGAAGTAGAGGATTTTGAGCTGGTTCTGAAGGTAGATGTTACAGGGCCTTTTATTATGTCAAAACGCGTGGTGAAAAGCATGATCGGAAGAGGAAAAGGAGGCAAGATCATTAACATGTGTTCGATGATGAGTGAAGTTGGACGACATAGCGTTGGAGCATATGCTGCTGCGAAAGGCGGGTTGAAAATGCTCACAAAGAATATGGCCGTGGAATGGGCCAAACATAATATACAGGTTAACGGCATAGCTCCCGGATATTTTGCTACCGAACAGACAGCCCCAATAAGGGTTGGCGGTCATCCTTTTAATGAACTGATCATGACCCGCACACCCATGAACCGATGGGGTGAGCCAGAGGAATTACAAGGCACAGCGATATACCTAGCATCAAAAGCCTCAGACTTTGTTTCCGGCATCTTGATATATGTCGACGGTGGTATGCTGGCAACATTGGGTAAAACGAAACTTGAAGAATAGTATACCTGGCAAATTTCGTTTTTATACCGACGGGGAATATCGGAATAATGATTATACTCAACATGAAAAATTCCTGAATGTGATGCTTCAGGGTGCAGAGAAGATGCCTTTACCTCTTGTGATTTTTAGATTTTAGGGACAATTCAGGAATTATAAATCAAAGATCAAAAAACCAGGATCAAAGATTGAGCCTGCTCCGAAAAGTCAAAAATTTCATACAAGCTGAAAACCTTTCACGATGTTTTTCGGAGCAGACTTAAGAAGTTATCATAGAAAAACAAATCATCAATCAATGTCGTTAAGTTAAGACCGGATTATGTCCCTCTCTCGGAGAGGGTGCAGGGAGAGGACAAAAAAATCCTTAACTTAATGACATTGAAACATATATACTTTATTTTTTCATACTCAAAGCCGTAACCAGGAGGTATAGTAATACTACTAACAGTACCGTCAGTCCTCCGGCCTGCGTACCGGATAAGTCGGATATCACACCTACAATAAAAGTGATGAATGCTCCTCCTGAGACCCCCATGATCAGCAGTCCTGATATCTCGTTATAATGAGCAGGCCTGCGTTGCATCGCTGCTGCAAAAATAATGGGGAATACATTGGCAATGGTAAAGCCCAGAATAAAGATCAAAATCCATATTGTCCATATGTTGCTCATAAAAAGCAGACAAACCATGGCTGCAACAGCAATAATCATGTTAACCGTGAAGAACCTCTTTCCGGATATGCGGACCAGCACAAGAGCTCCAACAAATGTTCCCAGGGTACGGGCCGCAAAATAAAGACTGGTTCCATATCCGGCTTCTTCAAGTAAAAGGCCGGTTCGTTCAGTGATAAATTTTGGGATGGTTGTATTCAGGCCGACATCAATACCAACGGCACTGATAATGCCAAGAAAAAACAGGAGAATAGCCTTATCTTTCAATAAACCAAAACATTCAGTAAACGAGGAAGTCTTTAAATCAGTCTTTTCTTCATCAATATGAGCAAGCATCAGCCAAAGCGTTGATAAAACTGTCATAAGGGCAAAGGTCAAAAAGATGTATTTCCAGTTATTGAAAAGCTTTGCTGAAAGGGAAGCAATTACCGGTCCCAGAAAAGAGGCGATGGCTTTGATAAATTGCCCGAGGGTTAAGCTGCTGGTCAGCCTTTTACCTGAAACCACATTTGTTAACAAAGGATTTAGTGCAACCTGAATTATCGTATTTCCTATTCCAAGTAAAGCGAAGGCGATAAGCAGAACCGGAAACTGATAAGATATCAGTGGTATGACCATGGCCAATATTGTTAACAGGTTGCTGATCAGAACAGCATTTTTTCTGCCTGTACGATTCATAATTAAACCTGTTGGCACCGACACCACCAGGAACCAGAGGAAGACCATCATAGGCAGGAGATTGGCCAGTGTATCACTTAAACTGAAATCTTTTTTAACATAATTGGTGGCTATGCCCACGACATCAACAAAGCCCATGATAAAAAAGGCAAAAAGAACGGGCAGAAGCTTTGATAAGGAAGATTTGTTATTCATTTAATAGAAGGTTTAAATCGTTTAGTTGGTAAAAGTTATCTGTTGTAAAGGTTGTGACTGTTCTGATGGTTATGGTTGCATCGCCCGCCGCAGCCTCAGCGAAGACGGGTTGGTTGTCTGTTGACGGTTGCCGGCCTGCCGTCCAGGCAGGTCGTGCAGTCTGTGATCTTTGGTCTTAGATCTTAGATCTTAGATCTTAGATCTTTTATCTTGGTTCTTATAAAAGCTACATCTTCGACAGCATCGGTTTAACATGGCCCCAGAAAGTCTCATCAAACATATGCGCACTGCCGGCTATGGCAGAGTTCTCCATGAGTTCTGATATTTCAACAGGCATGTAAATATCCTGCTTTTTTAACGAAACACTGAAAGCTTCTTCGATCCATTGGTATGCACCTGAAACATTGCCTCCGATAACCAGCATCTCAGCTTCAAATTTCTTAAGCCAGGGTCCCAGAAAATCTCCAAGGTTGGTTCCGAATTCCACAAATGTTTTTTTTGCTACAGGATTATCGGCAGCATTATCAGCAATGGCTTTTACACCACTTACCATATGGCCGGTTTCTTCATGATACCTCTTTGTAAACCAACGCGTTGAAAAGTAATCATCGGCAATACCATTACGATAGGGCAGGTGCCAGACGCAGCCAAGCCGGGGTACATCAGTTCTTTCAACAACAGGTAATCCTTCATCAATAAAGGCTGAACCGAATCCTGTACCCAGGGTTACCGACAGCGAACGGGTTACGTTTTTGGCTTTCCCCGCCCACGCTTCTCCGACTGCAAATGCAGTTGCATCATTCATAAATCTGAATTTTGCAGCAGACATTTCAAGTCGTTTGGCGAGTTCATCTGCAATATCAACCCCGTATAACTTTTCGTATTTTGCTACTTCGTGTGTGAAAAGGGCAATCCCATTCGCGTAGTCAAACGGCCCCGGTATGGCAAAACCAATCCCCGCCAGTTCATCCTCAGATACCAGTTCTTTTGTTTTTTGCAGGGCTATACACCAGTTATCAAGGATTTCTTCAGCCGGTGCCTGATTGTTGACCTGCTGTGATCTGATACTGTCTTTGACCAGTTTTTTCTCCAGCAGGCTGACAAGTGCGCAACTGATATGGCTGCCCCCTATATCGGTGCCAATGGCATATCTTTTCATTTCTTGTGTCATAATAATTTATGTGATCATCTGAAATAGAATATCAATCATTATTCTATTCATGCGAATTAAGTGTTGAACAAAAAAGCAAGACAGACAAGTTGTGAGCGGGCATCGAAAAAACCTGCCTGCACTGCCGTTTCGGCAGGCAGGAATGCGTGCCACGTGATATAAGTATA
>JAFGTR010000042.1 GCA_016934055.1 Bacteroidales bacterium
ACAGTGACGATGCCAGTCTTGAATCAGCCACCATCAGTATCACATCCGGTTATCAGAACGGACAGGATGTTCTGTCATTTACCAATGGTAATGGCATCTCAGGCTCATGGAATGCTTCAACAGGAACTATGACACTCAGTGGCACAGCCTCGGTGGCTTTTTACCAGAATGCATTGCACAGTGTCAACTACAGCAATACCAGCGAGAACCCATCAGTCGCCGCACGTACAGTATCCATTACTGTATATGACGATGCAGACCCCAGCAATACCGTAACCCGGAATATATCAGTGACTGCCGTTAACGATGCCCCCGTGCTGTCAGGTATTGAAACAAGTGCGCTTGCCTATGCAACCGGGTCGGGTGAAGTTGTCATCACCAATACAATTATGGTGTCTGATACTGACAACCTTAATCTTAACTCAGCCACTGTGCAGATTACGGGAAATTACAATGCTAACCAGGACAGGCTGAGATTTACCAACACCGCCTATATTTCAGGAACATGGAATAATACCACAGGGACCATAACGCTCAGCGGAATAACCACCCTGGCCAACTACCGGGCAGCGCTGAGAAATGTAAGGTATGAGCAGATCTATACTGCCAATCCTAACACCACAGCCAGGATAGTGGAATTCAGGGTAAATGATGGCGGACCGGTTAATAACCTGAGCAATGTTGTATCACGAACCATCAGTTTTCTGCCCATGGCTACCATAAGCGGTGGCGGCAACATCTGTTCGTCGGAAAAAGCCACAATTGCACTCACCCTAACCGGTCAGCCAAACTGGACGGTTGATATACGCCGTACCGGAGGACCTCTTCCGAAAGATACCACGATAACCGGTATTTCAACATCATCCTATACTTTCGAGACTGGTGTTGCCGGAACATATACCTTGCTCAATGTTGCTGATCAGAATCACACTGACGGCCTTGAATATGGTTCAGCCACCGTATCAGTCTATCCCGCCGTAACCGCAAAACTTACCGGGACTTCGCAGATCTGCCAGGGCGATGCTTCACCGGCTGTTATGTCAGTTGATTTTACAGGAACCTCTCCGTGGACATTTGTTTTCCGGAGGAATGCCCAGGACACCACCTACACCGGCATCACGCAGAATCCTTTTAATTTCAATGTCACCAGGGCGGGCACTTACAAAATAGTCAGCATCCATGATCTGTATTGTCCCGGTGATACTGTAGCCGGTTATGGAACGGCTGTAGTCAGCTATATAGAATCTCCCACAGCGATATTGTCGGGCATTGACACAACCTGCCCGGGCGATACGGCCATTCTGTATGTTGATCTCGAGGGTGAAGGTCCTTTCAGCATTACCTACCTGCGAAATGGTGCAAATGCCAAAACCATCAATTTTATAACCGACCTGAATTATACTCTTAAGGTTGTCGGCGACGGCATCTATACACTTTCTGACGTAACAGACCAGGAAGGAAGCGGATGCGTTTCAGGGACCGGCACAGTGGTATATTACAGTGTTCCCACGGCAACCATTTCATCGTCCGGCGCCATTTGTGAGCATACTTTCGCCGATCTGAGGATTACTTTCACCGGTGCAGCTCCATGGAACTTCAGTTATCACCGCGATACGGAGGTTCCGACAGTCGTAAACGATATTACAACCTCGCCTCATTATATCAGTGTTAATCAAGCAGGGGCTTACACCTTGGTTGATGTATCCGATAAATTTTGCAACGGAACCGTTTTCGGTACCGCCGATGTCTCAGTTACTCCGGCGCCTGAAGTCACCATTTCAGGACTTGATCCCGCATACAGCATGCAAAGCATGGAAATGATCCCTGTCTTTGGTGAACCTGAGGGCGGCATTTTTACCCCTACGCTAATGGTGGTTAATGACACGAATTATTTTCTGCCCTTTGCCATGGGGGTTGGTATCCATACCATTGTTTATGCCTACCAGGATGGCGGAACCGGATGTTATGGTTACGATACCGCCATCGTTGCCGTACTGGCTGCAGATGCAGAAATAACATTCCCCGAAGACGATACAAAAAAATTCTTCTGTTATAATGATCAGCCTTTTACCATAATGGGTCACAACACAGCCAATGACACCGGTACATTCACCATCAGCGGAGGTATAGGTCTTGCTGACAATAACGATAATACGGCTACCATCGATCCTTCACAGCTTAACGGTGGTATATACGAGGTAACCTACCGTTATTTCAACAAGACATACCTTGAGGTCAAGGAATCATTCGAGGTTGAATATGTTCAGAACATATGGTTCATTGGATTCAATGCATCATCATATTGTGATAATGCAGGCCGCGTGCCCCTGAATGGCAATGTTACGGGAGGCATATTCTCCGGAAAGGCTGTCACCGGCAACACAAGTGCAGGTTTCTATTATGAACCGCAACTTGCGAGCCCCGGTATGGATACTGTTTTCTATACCTTAACCACAACACGCGGATGCTCGCGCCAGATATACAAGCCGCTGATCATAAGAGATGCCGCCGATATCAGTTTTACTGTGCTGGACACCTGTGTCTCAACAGATGTATCAGACTCAACCGTTTTTATTAACAATACAACATGCACTGATCCTGTAATCAGCTGGGAATGGAATTTTGGCGATCCGACCAGCGGAGACAACAACATTTCCACATTGAAAAATCCGAAACATAAATATGTTCGGAATGGTTACAGGAACATCAGTCTTACGGCAACTACAGATTATTGTCAGAGTTCAGGGTCGATGAATTTTGACTTCGGGAATAAACCACAGGCCGACTTCAGCTGGTCAACGGAATGTTTCCATGAAGGGCAGAAGATAAAGTTCACAGCTGATTCAAGTGAAGACTTTAATATTGAAGATTATAAATGGAAAATAAATAACGGGGCCAAAATTGACAGTTTCATGACGAAGAATACTGAATATACTTTCAGCAAGGAAGGCAATTATGATGTTGAACTTTTTGTCCGTTCTGATTATGGATGTACCGACAAAATCACAAAAACGATCCCGTTAAAACCAACTTATGAACTGCTGGAAGGGTCTTCCTTTTATGATGATTTCGAAGGAGAGATCAAAGGATGGGTAAGTGTTTCCGAAGATACTGTCAATTCGTGGACATTGGGTGAGCCGGCGTTTGGCACCCCAACCGGTGGTGATTATGTATGGTATACAGATATTGCTTTTGACAGCGAAACAGGCCGGGCTTACAAAGAGCAATCATCAGTAACATCACCGTGTTTCAGCTTTCATGGTATCAAAAAGCCTATGGTTGGGTTTTATCTTCATAACGATTACAATGACAACTGGAACGATGGTGCCGTTTTACAATACAAAGCTGACAGCAGCAAAGAATGGAAGGAAATCGGTGACCTGAACGACGGTATCCATTGGTATCAGGATTACAAAATAAGCGGAAAGCCCGGCGGAGAGTCCATCGGATGGTCTAAAGACTCGAAAGGTCCCTGGGTTGAAGCACGGCACAGCCTTGATGAGCTGAAAGGAAAAACAGATGTTCAGTTTCGTATCGCCTACGGTTCCGACGGCACACCTTTTGAAACCAACGGCGTGGCATTTGACAATTTCTGGATTCATGAGCGCAACAAGATTGTTATGGTTGAGCATTTTACCAATGCCAGCGATGCTGCTTCAAAATCGGCCGATTCAACATTGGATGCGTTTGTCAACCGCAACTCTTTGGATATTGTCGATATTCAGTATCACACTTCATTCCCGGGCGTTGATCCCTTTAACGAGCAAAACAAGGTTGAGCCCGGTACACGTGTATTGTATTACCAGCTTTCATCGGTACCTGTTACAATACTCAACGGCGGAACAAACAATGACTATATTTTCGACTACGATAACGTATTACTCGATCTTTTGCTGATAAAAAACCAATCACTGCTCGATCCTGATTTCAGCATCACCCTGCAGACCTCAATGGTCAATAACACCCTTTCTGTAGATGCCGAGCTCAGACCCCTCAGGGAGGTCAGGGATCAGCAGGTTACCTTTCATCTGGCCATTGTTGAACGCATTATATCAGGTGTTACAGGTGCCAACGGCGATACCCTGTTTGAGAGCGTATTGAAAACAATATTATCGAGTACTTCTTACACCAACGACTGGGATCCGGCTGTTGATGTTAAAACCATCAATAAAACCTGGAATCTTAAGAACACATACAACACAGATGAAATCAGGGTGGTAGCTTTTGTTCAGAACGAAGCAAGCAAAGAGATATACCAGGCCATGATCGATTTATTCGATGTGCCGACTGCTCTCAGGAATGAAAACATCATCCACCGCAGCAAGGAAAGCATTGGTTTCATTGTTTTCCCAAATCCTGTGAGAGATGAGGCCTGGCTCAGATTTGATGAAGAAACCGTAAAAAAAACCAGGGTTGAATTGTTTGACATAAACGGGAAGCTGATTATGACACAGGAAGTATTCCCCGGTGCAAAGCAATATGCCATAACCATGTCAGACTGCCCTGAAGGACTGTATTTCATCCGGATCACTTCAGATAACCGGTTAATGGGTTTGCAAAAGCTGGTCATCGCAAGGTAGATCGCATTTGTATCATATTACCAGAATTTATTATCTCAAAAGATGATAAATTTTCATTAACTATAACTCTATATCATGCCTTAATGAAACAAACCCTTCTATACCTGACAGGTTTAAAAAGAACGCTGACAACTCTGATATTGCTGGGCTTCCTTCAGGTTTTTATGCAAGCATCATTGGAAGCTATGCCTTCTTTGGCCGCATCATATACTGCCGATGATGTTACAGAGGTCAACCAAAAACCGGATAATATAAATCTTTCACCCAGTAGTATACCGGAAAACAAGCCTGCCGGAACTGTGGTGGGTATTCTCTCAACAGAGGACCCTGATGCCGGAGACAGCCATACTTATTCTTTGGATTTGTCCTGGTGGACATCGTGGCGTTACCCCGACAATTCCAGTTTCAGTATCAGGGATAACCAGTTGCTTTCCAAGGAAATTTTCGATTACGAAGCAAAAGCGAGTTATAAGATCCTTATCAGATCCACAGACAATGCAGGACAATACATTGAAAAAGAATTTACCATTGCCATTATTAATATAAATGAACCACCGGTTGCTACAGATGTAAAAATTTCACGGTTAAACAACAGGATCGGGACAATAAACACCGGAATTTTCACATACAGGGATCCGGACAACGATCCTGCAGGAAAACATATATACAAATGGTACCGTAAACTTCCCGGCGGCGATATCATATGGATTGACGATGTTTCAGCACGTACTTATACCCCGGTACTGTCTGACGGAGGCCAGTCAATATGTTTCGAGATCACACCCAAAGACAATAAGGATTTGCAGGGTGAGATTGTCAGAAGTGCATTTGTTTATATCAATGCCGCACCTGTTGCCGGCAATGTACACATTTATGCACCTGATATTGACATCAGGGATAATGTCTATGGAAGATATATCTTCAGCGACATTGAAGGTAATAAAGCCGGGACACACACATTAAGATGGTTCCGTTCTGAAATCCCGACAGGCAGCGGTTCACTCATTTACGCTGCCACTGATACGGTTTACACAATTACACGCTCAGACAATGACATGTACATCAGGTTCGAGATCACACCTGTCGCGGCTGCAGGGTCCACACCAGGAGCCACTGTAACCTCAGACTGGACAGGTCCTGTTGGCATTCCTTCTCCGAAAGCCACCATATCAGGCATCGACACTGTTTGTCCGGGCGAAACAGCCGTCCTTAATATACTTTTTGAAGGCACTGCACCATTTACGGTTACATACCTGCGCAATGGCTCTGATCCTAAAACGATTAGCGGTATTGAGCAACTGAATTACAATCTTGAGGTGGTTGGAGACGGTCTGTATACACTTTCATCCGTGTCAGATGCAAACCGGAGAGGCAAAGTATCCGGAACCGGGACGGTCGTACATTATACTGCTCCCACAGCCACCATTTCCGGATCTCAGTCTATTTGCGAGTATACCACCGCCAACCTCACAGTGTCCTTAACCGGAATGCCTCCATGGAATTTCACCTACCGCAGGGACTCCGAGACACCGGCCACCGTGGCAAATGTTATTTCTTCTCCCCGTCTTATCAGTGTTACAGAAGCCGGTGCTTACACAATGGTTGATGTATCTGATAAATACTGCAAAGGCACTGTTTCGGGCAGCGCAGAATTAACGGTTATTCCGGCTCCTGATGTCAGTATTACCGGACTTGATCCTGCATACAGCATAAAGATTTTTCAAATGATCCCTGTATTCGGAATTCCAGAAAACGGAACCTTTACGCCATCTTTAATGGTCGTTAACGATACCAATTATTTTCTGCCTTATGCAGCGGGAGTTGGTGTCCATACCATTGTCTATTCATATCCCGACGGAACAACAGGCTGCTATGGTTATGACACTGCTGTGGTAGCTGTGCTGGATGCCAACGCAGAAATAACTTTTCCTGAAAACGACACAAAAAAGCAGTTTTGTTATAACGATCCGCCATTTAATATCCTGGGATATAATACGGTTAATGCTACAGGCTCTTTTTCAATCAGCGGAGGTAAAGGCCTGATTGACAACCACGATAATACAGCCACCGTTTACCCTTCACAACTGGGTAACGGCACTTTTGAGATAACATACCGCTATTTTGATCAGACTTATCTGGAAGTAACAGAAAGCTTTGCGGTGGAATCTGTCAGCAACATCTGGTTTATTGGCTTTGATAAATCATCGTATTGCGATAATGCAGATCCCGTGAGGTTAAACGGTAATGTAGCAGATGGTGTTTTTTCAGGTAAAGCTGTTACCGGCGATGTGGGTTCAGGTTTTTATTACGAACCGCAAAGGTCAGCCCCTGGATTTGATACCGTATTTTATACTTATACCACAGCCTGGGGATGTTCTCGTCAGATTTATAAAGCCTTGATCATCAGGGATGCAGCTGATGTCAATTTTACCGTTCAGAATATATGCATTTCTTCAGATAAACCAGATTCCGCCAAATTCATCAACCTCACAACAACGACCGATTCGGTAATATTATGGACATGGAATTTTGGCGATGGTGACAGTTCCAACCTGAAGAATCCGAAACATTTGTATTCGAAAGAAGGCTATAAAGCAATTACCCTTAAAGCACAAACAGCTTACTGTCAAAGTGAAAATCAAATCTGGTTTGAATTCGGTAATAAACCTAAAGCCGACTTTCGTCTGGCAACTGAGTGCTTCAATGCAGGCCGGCCGGTTAGATTCATCAATCAATCAGTTGACTCCAGTGATATTGATGATTATAAATGGAAATTCGTTGCCGGTGGTAAAACAGACAGTGTCATGACAAAAAATGCCGAATATCTCTACAGCAACCAGGGCTATTATGAAGTCCGGCTTTTTGTCCGTTCCAAATTAGGATGCACTGATACCCTGATAAAAACGATTCAATTGCAGCCCACACATGAACTGCAGGCAGGATCCTCATATTTTGAAGGCTTTGAAAGTGATATGTCAGGATGGACAGGTATTTCAGAAAATACTGTAAACTCATGGACTTTGGGTGAACCACCGTTCGGTTTTGACAGCGATGACTTCGGTGAAAGAGCCTGGTATACCGATATTAAAACTGATCAGACAGGCCGGGCATTCATAGAACAATCTTCCGTAACCTCACCCTGCTTCAGCTTTCAGGGTATCCAGAAGCCAATGGTCAGGTTATCACTCTACAGCGCTTTCAATACAAACTGGAACGACGGTGCAGTATTACAATACAAAGCTGATAGCAGCATTGAATGGAAAAATGTCGGGGATATCAATGACGGTATTAACTGGTATAAGGATCACAATATAAGCGGAAAACCAGGTGGAGACAAAACTATCGGATGGTCAACCACATCGAGAGGATCAGGCTGGGTTACAGCACGGCACAGCCTGGATGAGCTGAAAGGAAAAATAGATGTTCAGTTTCGTATGGCATACGGCTCTGACGGTACGGCCATTGGCACAAATGGATTATCATTTGACAATTTCCGGATTGGAGAACGCAGTAAAATTGTTATGATTGAACACTTCACCAATGCCGGAGATTCCATTTCGATGACGGCTGATTCGGATCTGGATATGATTGCCAATAACAATCCGCTGGATATTATCGACATTCAGTATCATACCTCATTTCCGGGCGCTGATCCCTTTAACGAACAAAACAAGGTAGATCCGGGTACACGCGTGCTGTATTACCAGTTGTCTTCAGTGCCTGTTTCCATACTCAACGGGGGAACGAACCATGACTTTATATTTGATCATACCAAAAATCATCTCGATCCTTTACTGATAAAAAGTCAATCGTTGCTCGATCCAAAATTCAGTATCGATCTTGAGACTTCCCTGGTGAATAACCAGCTTTCAGTGAAGGCAGAGCTCAGACCTTTAATGATGGTACCGGACCGCCAGGTTACTCTGCATATTGCAGTTGTTGAACGAGAAATATCAGGTGTTACCGGGGCCAACGGCGATACCCTTTTCGAAAGCGTATTGAAAACCATGCTGTCGAGTACCTCATATACAAATGATTGGGATCCGTCTGTTGATGTTAAAACAGTGTTCAAAACCTGGAATCTTAAGAACACTTTTAACACAGATGAAATCAGAGTGGTTGCTTTTGTTCAGGATGAAGCCAGCAGGGAGATTTACCAGGCCATGATCGATAAATTTGATGTGCCGGATGCACTAATCAATGAAAACCTCATTCACCGCAACAAGTCGGGTGCCGGCTTTATTGTTTTCCCTAATCCCCTGAAAGATGAAGCCTGTATAAGATTTGACGAAGAAACTGTGAAAAAGACCAGGATTGAACTGTTTGACATCAACGGGAAGCTGATCATGACAAAAGAAGTATTCCCGGGAGCGGAGCAATATGTTGTAACCATGGAAGACATCACAGAGGGCTTGTATTTTATGAAGATCACTGCAGATAATGAGTTTTTTGGTCTGCAAAAGCTGATTATTGCAAGATAGCGGATTTCTGTGTGTCATTAACGAAGCCCTTCAGGAAGATATCTTTATACTATTCGTTAGTATTCTGATGTTTTTCTCGACGGCAAAATGTTATAAACGCCTGATATATTAATACTTTTTGCAATATTTTATATCTTTGGCTGTTGTATCTGCCCTGTTGCCTTAAAGAGGGAATTTACAACCTCTGTCAGTTTCTCAATATTTAATATCTGCTGATATGAAATTGTCCCTGCCTGCAATAATCAACCCGAAAAGTATTGTAATCGGCTTTCTTTTATTGCTTCTGCTGCCGGTTTATCCCCAGGACACTTTAAAGATCATGCCTCTTGGTAACTCGATTACCTCTGGCACTTATGCTGGTGATATCAGGCCATCTGGCGATATGGTCGGATACCGCTACCAGTTGTATCAATCCCTGACCGATGCCGGTTACACTTTTGATTTTGTAGGCAGTGAGAACAGCGGCAGCAATTACCTGCCGACAACAGGTCCTGATTATACAAATCATGCCGGATTTCCAGGCTATACGGCAGAAGAGATTTTATATCTGCTGCAAACCGGCAGGGACAGAGATGAAAATTGTAAGATAGGAACATGCGACGGAAGCTACCTTGAATATTACGACCCTGACATCATCTATATTCATCTTGGTACCAATGGCCTTGATTCACCTGAGGATGCCGACAGTATCGCCGACGATATCAACGACATCCTCAATGAAATTGACCTCTATGAGACCATCAGTGGTAAAACTGTTGTTGTATTCCTGTGCAGGATACTGAATCAGGCCGGAGATGATCCTGCTGGCAATAATTCTGTAACAACCTATTACAACAGCCTGCTGGATGCCCTTGAAGCATCAAGAACAGAAGACAGTATTGTCATGGTTGATATGGAAAATGGCGCCGGTATTGATTACCGGTACTCTCCCACAGGTGATATGCTTGATTCTATTCATCCGGATAACAGCGGTTATATTAAGATGGGAGACCAGTGGTTCAATGAAACCGAAAACATCAATCTTGCTGATCCGGTTGTATCCGGTATGGTCAATGAAAGTACTGATGAAGGCGGTTCTTTTGGGATAACCCTCGATAATTTTGTATACGATCCGCAGGATCGTGATGAAGAAATGACATGGTCATGCTCCGGCCAGTCAAATCTTAATATTGAAATCAGCACTGCTACACGTACAGCCACAATTACGCCCGTTGATCCGAACTGGAATGGCAGTGAAACCCTTATTTTCAGGGCAACGGATCCTTCAGGGGCTTACGATGAGGATACTGTTACTTACACATTAGTGGCCGTAAATGATGCTCCGGTTATCACAGTCCCCGTTTCACAAAGCGTTGCCGAAAATGCCAGCCTTGTGTTCAGCACAGCCAACAGCAATCTGATCTCTGTCAGTGATGCTGACGGTGACGACCAGTCCATTACCATTAACATAACCAACGGTACTTTCAGACTTTCAACCCTTACAGGATTAACAGGAACCGGCGACGGAACTGCAACTTTATTTTACTCCGGTACTCTTACCAGCATTAATGCCGCATTAAACAATGCCTATTTCAGGGGAACGCTGAACTACAGTGGTAGTGCTTTAATTTCTGTTGAAACCAATGATGGCCAGGATGGAACAGATTCTGAATCCATCTCTGTCACAGTAACCAGTGTTAATGATGATCCGGTAATTACAGCTCCGGTCACGCAAAGCGTTGCCGAAGATGCCAGCCTTATATTCAGCACAGCCAACAGCAACCTTATCTCGATAAGTGATGTGGATGGTGATAATCAGTCTGTTAACATTGAGGTTGCAAATGGTACTTTCACATTATCTGCAACTGCCGGACTGACAGGAAGCGGAAGCGGCAGTTCATCCCTGTCATATTCAGGCACACTGGCAAACATCAATGCCGCGTTAAACGGGGCTCATTTTACAGGGACGCCGGATTACAGCGGAAGTGCTTCACTGACCATCGATACTGATGACGGCAACGGCGGAACTGACTCGGAATCCATTGCCATCACAGTGACACCGGTGAACGACCCACCGGTCATTACAGTTCCTGGTGATCAAAGCGTCGCTGAAGATGAAGACCTGGTGTTTAACACAGCCAACAGCAACCTGATCTCAATCAGCGATCCGGATAATGATAACCAGTCTCTGGCTGTTTCCATATCTGATGGCACATTCACTCTTTTTGCCACAACAGGACTTTCAGGAACAGGAAGCGGAACGGCACTCTTAAATTATTCAGGCACATTATCCAATATCAATAATGCTCTGAACAATGCTGTTTTCAGAGGGAACGATAACTTTAACGGTGATGCCACCATCACTGTTGTCACCAATGACGGTTACGGGGGTTCTGATACTAAAATTATAAATATTACCGTGACAGCACTTAATGACGATCCGGTCATTACAGTACCCGGCACACAAAGTGTTGCCGAAGATGTCAACCTGTTATTTAACAGCGCCAATGGCAATACAATCTCAATAAACGATCCTGAAAGTGACAACCAGTCTGTTGCCATTACTGTTGTGAATGGCACTTTCACACTTTCAACGCTTGACGGCCTGACAGGAAATGGCAGTGGAACTGCAGCTTTATCTTACTCCGGAACAATTGCCAGTATTAATAGTGCATTGAATAATGCTTTCTTCAGTGGCACACACGATTACCACGGTAGCGCTTCGATCTCTTTTGCCACCAATGATGGCCATGGTGGAGAAGACTCAAAATCCATTACCATCAACGTGAATCAGGTTAACGACCCGCCTGTCTTAAATATTCCCGCGTCTCAAAGCATTGCCGAAGATGCCAACCTTGTGTTTAACGCAGCCAACAGCAACCTGATCTCTGTTGGTGATGTTGACGATGACGATCAATCCATTGAAATAGAAATTACAAACGGCACTTTTACTTTATCAACAACCACAGGCCTGACAGGAAGTGGCAGTGGTAGTGCATCATTGTCTTACTCAGGCACCCTGGCCGGCATCAATGCCGCATTAAACGGGGCATATTTCACAAGCACTTCGAATTTCAGCGGAAGCGCCTCGCTGACCATTAAAACTGATGATGATAATGGCGGATCCGACACGGAATCTATTGCCATAACAGTAACAACGGTTAACGACGCACCGGTTATAACAGTTCCCGATGTACAAAGTACTACCGAAGATGCAAACCTTGTGTTTAGCGCCGGTAACAGCAACCTGATATCAGCAAGTGATGCAGATGGTAACAACCAGTCCTTCACCATCGCTGTTACCAACGGCACCTTCACTTTATCAACAACCACCGGTCTGACAGGAAGCGGCAGCGGCAGTGCATCATTGTCCTACTCAGGCACTCTGGCCGGCATGAATACCGCATTAAACGGAGCGTATTTCACAAGCACTTCGAATTTCAACGGAAGCGCCTCTCTGACCATCGAAACTGATGACGGCAATGGCGGAACAGACTCTGAATCCATCACCATAACCGTGACCCCGGTCAATGATGCCCCTGTTATTACTGTTCCTGCAGCACAAAACATTGACGAAGATGTCAGCCTTGTGTTTAATACAGCAAACATCAATCTGATATCCATCAGTGATACCGAGAACAACAATCAATCGGTCACCATTATTGTTACCAACGGTACTCTCACACTTTCAACACGTACAGGATTAACAGGAAACGGCAACGGCAGTGCATCATTGTCCTACTCAGGCACCCTGGCCGGCATGAATGCCGCATTAAATGGCGCTTATTTCAGAAGTGATCTGAATTATTCCGGTAATGCCTCCATATCTGTTTCAACAAATGATGGCAGTGGCGGAACCGACTCAAAATCAATTACTGTCACCGTGACACCTGTGAACGATGCCCCGGTTATTACCATTCCCGTATCACAAACTATCACTGAAGATGTAAACCTTGTTTTCAATGCAGGCAACAGCAATCATATCTCCATCAGTGATGCCGATAACAACAGCCAGACTGTCGCCATTAATGTAACAAATGGCACTTTCACACTTTCAACACTTACAGGATTAACAGGAAATGGCAACGGGAGCTCATCCTTATCTTACACCGGTACTCTTGCAAGTATCAATACTGCATTAAATAACGCATACTTCAGAAGCAACCTTAATTATAACGGCAACGCGTCTGTTTCCATTACCACAAATGATGGTAATGACGGAACAGATTCGGAATCAGTGGCCATCAGCGTGATCCCTGTGAACGACGCACCGGTCATTACCGTTCCCGCTACCCAAAATGTTGCTGAAGATGTTAACCTTGTTTTTAACACAGGAAACAGCAATCTTATCTTTATCAGTGATGACGACAACAACAGCCAGACTGTCACCATTAATGTATCAAATGGCACTTTTACTCTTTCAACTACCACAGGCGTAACAGGAAGTGGCAGCGGAAGCGCATCGTTATCCTATTCAGGCACATTAACCAATATCAATGCCGCATTAAATAACGCATTCTTCAGGGGTACCCTTAATCATAATGGCAATGCCACACTGTTGTTTATTACCAATGATAATATGGGGGGAACAGATACAAAATCCATTGATATCAATGTAACGCCTGTTAATGATCCCCCTGTTATAACCGTTCCGGGTATCCAGAACGCTACCGAAGATGTCAATCTGTTTTTCAATACCATAAACGGCAATGTAATCTCTGTCAGTGACCTTGAAAATGACAACCAATCTGTAAACATTGCCGTTACAAATGGCACCTTTACTCTTTCAGCTGCAACAGGTATTTCAGTAACCGGTAATGGTACAGCAGAACTGACAATTTCCGGAGCTCTTCCCAACATTAATGCCGCCCTGAATAACGCATATTTTAAAGGCACGCTGAATTATAACGGCAGTGCATTATTGACAATAAACACAAATGATGGTAACGGCGGAACAGATTCACATACTGTTGATATAATCGTTGCGCCTGTAAATGATCCTCCTGTTGCAACCAATGTCATCATTAACCGCCAAAACAACAGGATAGGGACAGTCAACACCGGGGAATTCACATACACAGATCCCGAAACCGGCAATTTTATGCAAGGAGATCACACATATACATGGTACCGCAGACTGCTGCCTGACGGTGACACCCTTTTGATTGACACTGTATCAACTGTTTCCTATACACCTGTAATAAATGACGGCGGTTATTCAGTCTGTTTTGAGGTAACCCCCAGAGACAATCTGAACTTATCAGGTGAACCGGTCAAGAGTCCTTTCTATTATGTCAATGCAGTACCTGAAGCTGGTAATGTGCACATTTATGCACCTGACCTGCGGGTGAGTCAGACTGTTTATGGAAGGTATTCATACAGTGACCTTGAAAATAATGCTGCGGGACAACATACATTTCAATGGTACCGCTCTGCTGTACCTTCAGGGACCGGAACGCTCATTCCAACAGCCAATGATACTGTTTATAAAATAAAGGTCACAGAAGACTTAAAATATATCAGGTTTGTGGTGTCACCGGCTGCAATAACCGGATCAACGCCGGGCACAGCCGTTTCCTCTGAATGGATAGGACCTGTTGAAAGCAATACACCAACTGCCATAATCTCAGGTACTGATACAATATGCAATGATGGTTCAAAATCTGAGATCACTGTGACCCTTACAGGTGAACCGCCCTGGAGTATTCAATACAGGCGTTTCGTTTCGGGAAGGTCAGAAGACATAACTGTGAACAATATTATCAGCTCGCCATACATCTTTGACGCTCCCGGAGACGGGACTTATACTATGTTGTCAGTTTCTGATGTCAATTATACTTCAGGTCTGGTATCCGGTTCTGCTGTTATCTCATATTATCCGGAAGCTACGGCCAGGCTTACAGGAAGTACCGAGATATGCCCGGAAGATAATTCACTGGTTTCAATGACAGTTGACCTTACCGGTACAGCTCCCTGGTCATTTGTATTGAAAAGAAACCAGGACGATACTACATTTGCGAATATCACACAGAACAGAGTTGTCTACAGAACCAGAAGAACTGGTATTTATAAAATTGTCAGTTTGTTTGACAAATATTGTACTGGTGATACGGTACCGGGTTATGGAACAGCTGTTATCAGCGCTATTACTTCACCAAAAGCTATACTATCCGGTGCTGACACTATTTGTCCGGGGGATACGGCCATCCTTCATGTACAATTTACAGGAGAAGCCCCTTTTAGTGTCACTTATTTGCGCAATGGAACAAATGCCAGAACAATCAATAACATCCGGCAACATGATTACATGTTGAAAGTTGTGGGTAATGGAACATATACCCTTTCTGCCGTTACCGATCAGGTCAGAACCGGTTGTGTTTCCGGCACAGGCACAGTGGTATATTATCCCATTCCCACAGCCTCCATCTCAGGATCAGGATCTATCTGTGAACACAATTCCAAAAACCTCATGGTTGCCTTTACAGGAACAGCACCCTGGAATTTCAGTTACCACCGTAACGACGAAGTGCCGGTCAGTATTAACAATATCACTGCACCTTCACACAGTATTAACGTTAAACTGGAAGGCAGTTACACCCTGGTAAACGTTTCAGACCATTACTGTAACGGAACTGTTTCCGGTAATGCTGTTGTTACGGTTACCCCTGCCCCTGAGGTAACGATTACAGGTCTCAGCCCGGCATACAGTTATCAGGACATGTCAATGATCCCTGTTTTCGGTGAACCTGAAAGCGGAACATTTATGCCACCTTTGGTGGAGATCCGGGATACGAATTATTTTCTGCCCTACCTGGCAGGCATTGGTATCCACACTATTGTATATTCTTATCGTGACGTTGTTACCGGATGTTTCGGATATGACACGGCCATTATAGCCGTATTGGCTGCTGATGCTGACATCATCTTTCCCGATAACGACACAAAAAAGTTCTTTTGTTTCAATGATGCACCTTTTATTCTTCATGGGCACAATACAAAAAACAGCATTGGAACATTCACCATCAGCGGTGGAGCAGGCCTGGCCGACAACCACGATAACACGGCCACTGTTTATCCGTCACAGCTGAAAAGCGGTACATATCAGGTAACATACAAGTATTTCAATGAGACATGGCTTGAAGTGAAAGAAAGCTTTGAAGTAGAATATGTCAGTGAGCTCAGATTCATCGGTTTCGACAGAACTGCATATTGTGATAACGAAGACCGTATTTCATTGAATGGTAATATTGCCGGTGGTGTTTTCTCCGGCAGGGCTGTTACAGGTAATGTCACCACAGGCTTCAATTTCGAGCCCAAACTTGCTTATGCGGGTCCGGATACCGTTTTTTACACCTTAACAACAGCCCGCGGCTGTTCACGTCAGATATTTAAACATTTGATTATCAGAGATGCCCCAAATATAAACTTTACCGTCGATGGTACCTGTTTTTCTTCATCAGCTGCAGACTCCACTTCATTCATAAACCTTACAACAAGCACAGATACTGTAAGAAGCTGGCTATGGACCTTTGGCGATGCCACCAGCCAGAATGACAGTTCCACCTTAATGAACCCTAAACACAAATATACAAGGGACGGGACAAAGAGGATCACGCTTAAGGCAAATACAGATTTTTGTGAAAACTCAGGATCGATTATTTTTAATTTTGGAAGAAAACCTATAGCTGACTTTGACTGGTCGTCAGAATGTTTTCATGAAGGTCAGGGTATCAGATTCATCAATAAATCATCATCAGTTGATCCGGTCATCATTGATGGTTATAAATGGAAATTCCATACCGGTGAAAAATATGACAGCCTTTCCTCCAGAGATGCCGAATACGTTTACAGCGACACCGGAAATTATAAAGTTGAGCTTTTCATTCATTCCAATTTCGGATGTACAGATAAGCGCATTAAGACACTCCCGTTAAGACCTACATATCAGATGGCTGAAGGCGCTTCATATTTTGAAGGCTTTGAAAATGGTATGGCAGGATGGCTCAGCACATCGGAAAATACCGTTAACTCATGGAGAATGGACACGCCCGCCGATGCACCCGGAGAAGGTTTTGTCGGAGCTGCTAAAGGTGATTATGCCTGGTATACAAATATCACGGTTGATAATGCTGGAACGGCGCCCAGGGAACAGTCTGCTGTAACATCCCCATGCTTTGATTTTTCCGGTATTCATAAGCCTATGATCAGGTTTGACCTGTGGCGTTGGTTTAATAACAACCTTAATGACGGTGCTGTCATGCAATATAAAGCCGATACCGGCACAGCATGGAAAAATGTAGGAGACCTGCATGACGGCATCAGCTGGTACCTTGACCATAAGATCAGTAGTAACCCGGGGGGCCAGCCTATCGGATGGTCCAAGACCTCCAACGATGCTATGTGGAATGAAGCACGGCATAGTCTGGATGAACTGAAAAACAAAACCGATGTACAGTTTCGTATTGCTTATGGTTCAGACAGTACAGCCAGGGAGACCCATGGCATGGCTTTCGATAACATATGGATCGGTGAGCGTAATAGAATTATTCTGATTGAACACTTTACCAACTCCGGCGATTTAGATTCGAAGGCAGCTGATTCATCTTTGGATGCCCTGGCCAACAGCAATCCGTATGACATTGTTGATATACAATATCATACTTCATTCCCCGGAACAGATCCGTTCAACCAGCAAAACAAGGTTGATCCCGGCACCCGTGTATTATACTACCAGTTATCATCTGTCCCCGTTTCTATTGTCAATGGTGGTGCTGATGACGACTTTATATTTGACTATGATGGTAATGATCTGAAACCTTTGCTGGTGAAAAATCAATCACTGACAACTCCAAAATTCAGTTTAAGCCTGGAGACGTCCATGACAGATAATGCTCTTAACATTAATGCCGAACTCCGACCCCTGGAATCAGTCATAAACGAACAGATTACCCTCCACATTGCCGTTATTGAGCGCAAAATAACAGGCATTACAGGAGCCAATGGCGATACTTTATTTGAAAGTGTACTGAAAACAATTCTCTCCAGCACTTCATATACCAACAACTGGGATCCGGCCGTCGACTTTAAGACAGTAACTAAAAGCTGGAATTATAAAAATGCATACAACGCTGATGAAATCAGGGTTATTGCTTTCGTCCAGAATGAGGCAAGCAAAGAAATCTACCAGGCTGCCATCGACAAATATGATGTGCAAACCGCACTTTTTGATAATCATGCCTTTCAGCGCAGCAAAGGCACCATCGGTTTTGTTGCATTTCCCAATCCGGTTTATAACGAGGTTTTCATCAGATTTGAGGAAGCCCTCGTGAAAAAGACAACCCTTGATCTTTTTGACATCAACGGGAAACTTGTATTGACAAAAGAATTGTACCCCGGTCAGAAGGTATATACCATAGCGATGGATGACTTTCCGGAAGGATTCTGTTTCATGAGGATGACTTCGGATAAACATTTTATCGGCTTGCAAAAGCTGGTAATTTCCAGGTAGAGCCCGCCAGAGGTTGTTTCTCGCAGAGATATGGTCATATAATCTCTCGCTAAGACGCAGAGACGCCAAGTTGAAGAATTAGTTTATGCAGATCCACCTGGTGTTTTGTTCTTTGTGTCTTAGCGGCTTTGCGAGCTTTGTCTCTTCTGCGAGGTTTACCTCTTCTCCGCGAGGAACTATATATTCTGAATGTGTTTACCAAAAGACTTCCCGAACTCAAGGAGCTGATCGCGCTTTTTTTCATCCGGTGCAAACTTATTGGTTATGCCTTCCATAACGACATTCAACTTCAAGGCTTTTAGCTGGTTCTCAAGTATTTTCACCGCTTCCCCGCTCCACCCGTACGAGCCAAATACTGCCGCTTTTTTGCCCCTGTCGCGGATGGGATTGATCACTGCAAACATTTTGTACACCGGTAAAAGGGTATTCTGATTAATGGTGGGAGAGCCAATGAGGATTGATTTGCTTTTTACGATCAGTTCTTCCAGGTCACCGGGTGACATATTTTCAATGTCAACGAGGCTGATTTTATATCCGGTTACTTCTTTAATGCCTTGTGCAATATATTCAGCCATCTGTTTTGTATAACCATAGGCCGATACGTAAGCAATAAGCACATGATTATCATCACACTTTGAATTCGCAAGATATTGTTCTGCATATTGCTCCGTAAGATCAACGATTTCCCTCCAGTGTGCCCGCAGTATAGGGCCGTGTCCCGGACAAATGCATTCTATCTCCAGTGGCCTTATTTTTTCAATGGCCTTTACCATAAACTGGCTGAAAGGCCGCAAAATCACATCAAAGTAATATTTAAATGAATCGCTGTAATCACCGACAATATCATCAAACATAGCAGGATGACAGAAATGGGCCCCGAAAGAATCACAGGTAAATAAAACCTTATCTTCTTCAACATAGGTGTAAACAGAATCAGGCCAGTGGAGATTTGGTGCGCTTATAAACCGCAGGGTTTTATTCCCAAGGCTCAGCGTATCCCCGTCTTTCACATAATTATATTTGAAAGGCTTTCCGATCATATCCTGCAGGTATGTGATCGCCTGACGGCTTCCATAAACCTCTGCCCGGGGTGCTATTTCAAGCAAGGCTTTCAGGCATCCTGAATGATCAGGTTCAGAATGATTTATGATAATATAACTAATGTCTTCCGGATTTGTAACTTCTTTTATCCTCGACAGATAAACATCTTTGAATGACTCCTTGGCCGTTTCAACAACAGCTTTTTTTTCGGCGTCAATAAAATAGGAATTATAAGTGGTCCCGAATTTTGTTTCCATGACTATGTCGAAGGTAACAATACTGTCATCTAAAATCCCTATCCAGCGGATATCATCAGTTATATTCAAAATCTTGTTGTTTTCCATAACCCGTGTTCATAAATATTGTTGGTCAAAGATACAGTGTTTCAATAAACTTCAAGGTGAATTCATTTCATAATGCAGCAATAAAAAAAGATATTCGTCTTTGAAATGTCGAAGTCCGAAAAAACTTTAAAAACTGACAATATGAAAAATCTTGTTTTGTTTGCTGTTGTGCTTTCTTTTTCATGCAATGCCCCTGTCATGAGTGGTGAAACCATTAAGGAAACCAGGCAGGTTGACCAGTTTTCATCCATTAGCCTGGCTATTTCTGCCAACGTCTATCTCACACAGGGATCAGTTCAAAAAATTGAAATTGAAGGCGACAAAAATTCTCTTGCGGAAATCGAAACTGTTGTCACCGGTGATTTGTTAAAGATCAAAACCAAAAGCCGTATTGGTGGTAATTTGGGTAAAGTTAACCTTTATATCACTGTGCCGGAGATTAACGGATTAAATGTCGCAGGCTCAGGAGATATTATGGCAAAGTCAGTCATAAAAACCGATGAGATGGATATGAGTGTCAGTGGCAGCGGTTCCATTCACTTGACAGAACTGTCTGTTCATGAGGTATCGACAACGATTACCGGATCAGGGAATATTGATATAGAATCAGGACAGGCCCAATCAGAGCTGGATGTAGTGATAACCGGTTCGGGATCATTTTCGGGAGAAGGATTCTCAGCAGATGAAGCCAATGTTACCATCACAGGCTCGGGTAATGCTAAAGTCTGGGCTGTTAAAGAACTGGGGACCAACATTACGGGTAGCGGCAGTGTAAGTTACAAGGGTAATCCGCTGGTAAATGCCATTTCAACCGGATCGGGAAAGACACGTGCTGTACAGTAAGACTTAAAAAACAATCTATGGCCTGATCACTTCAATCTCGCCATGCAGGCCAAGTTTGATTACACCGGAAGGTTTCGCCTTTGTGTGATCTTCCTGTCTCCATTTGACAACATAATCAACACGTTGAAATATGACGGGATCAATATTTCTGAAACTTTCCGGCCATGGTTTTCCGCTGATGTTGGCAGAGGTTGATACTAATGGTTTGCGCAGTTGACTGATGAGCTCTCTGCAAAAGTCATCCTGAACAATACGGATACCAATTGTACCATCATCAGCCACCAGATTTTCTGCCAGATTTTTAGCCCCGGGGTAAATGATTGTTAAGGGTTTATCGGTAAGTTCAGCAAGGTCCCATGCCATTGGAGGAACTTCCCGGATATATCTGTCGAGAAGGGCTGTTGTATCAAGTAAAACCAGCATATTTCTGGTATCATTCCGTTGCTTGATCTCATAAATCCTTTTCACCGCTGCAACGTTGGTGGCATCACAGCCAATACCCCAGATGGTATCCGTAGGATATAAAATTACACCCCCCTTCCTGAGGACCTGAAGTGCAACCCTTATATCATCTGTCATTTTGCATGAGCTTTTCATAAACCTGCATTATTTTACCGGCCACACTTTCTGCCTTAAACTTTGATGCATGCTGATATCCTGTTTCAACCATCTGTTCTCTTAAACCGGGATTTTTAATAACCCGCTGTATGGCTTCAGCAATTTCCCTGATGTCAACCGGGTCAACATAAAGTGAGGCCGGTCCGCCGGCTTCGGCAAAACAACCTCCTTTTGAGGTTATCACCGGAGTGCCTGACGCCAGGGCTTCTAAAACAGGAATGCCAAAACCTTCATATACTGACGGATAAACAAAAACTCCGGCAAGCTGATAAAAGCCACGCAAATCAATATTATCCACAACATCATAAAAAACAACTTTTATTGATCTGTGTTGATCCAGATATTTCATGACTTCCTTTGCGTAAGGTGTTTTCTTCCCGACCACGACAAGCGGTATATTGATATTACCATATTGGAGGGCTCGTAAAATGGCCATCAGATTTTTGCGCTCCTCAATAGTCCCAACATATAATATAAACAATTCAGGAAGATTGTATTTTACCCGTAAAGCATTTTTATCGTCCTGTGATAAAGTATTGTAAAACCCGGGGTGGCATCCCTGATAGATCACCTCGATCCTGTCCGGATCAACGCCAAAATATTCTATGATATCATCTGCAGTCTGACGGCTGATGGCAATAATACGGTCAGCCACCTGGCAGGCATAACTGACTTTCTGTTTATAGATAATACGGTCGAATGTATTGTAAAGATGAGGCAGCCGCAAAAAGATAAGATCATGGATGGTAACCACTGACCTTATCTTTTTTACGGGGAAACGGTAGGGAATCTCATGACTCAGTCCGTGAAAAACGTCAATGCCATCAGATTTAAGCATTTTTGAGACACCGCAACTGCGCCATAAAGATGGCAGATTATGATAGACAACATTATGGGGAGTACGCACACTGACATTTGTGTAAGACGGACTAAAGAGTTCCGGATTTGATTTTGTCGTATACAGGTAAAATTCCGATCCGGGGAAATTAGAGGACAGGGCTGTGATCAGGTTACGGCTGTAACTTCCCAATCCACTTTTATTCAGGAAAGCTCTTTTGGCGTCAAAACCGATGCGCATAATACAGCAAATCCTTTACACAGAAACATTATAATCGCGAAGGGCGTCATTAAGGGATGTTTTCAGATCAGTAGATGGTTTCCGCTGACCTATGATAAGGGCAACCGGAACATAAAACTCTCCGGCAGGGAATTTTTTCGGCACCGATCCGGGTATGACAACTGAACGGGCAGGAACAACGCCTCTGTTTTCTACAGGTTCCTTACCGGAAACATCTATAACACGTGTTGATTTCGTGAGCACCACATTAGCCCCTAACACGGCCTCTCTTTCAATCCTGACTCCTTCCACGACTATGCAGCGGGATCCGATAAAGCAATCATCTTCAATGATGACCGGTGCCGCCTGTACCGGTTCAAGGACACCACCAATACCAACACCGCCGCTAAGATGAACGTTTTTCCCGATTTGTGCACAGGATCCGACTGTTGCCCATGTATCCACCATGGTTCCTGAATCAACGTATGCGCCGATATTAACATATGACGGCATCATAATCACCCCTCTGGCAATGTAAGACCCGTAACGGGCAATAGCATGCGGAACAACCCTGACCCCCAGATCTTCAAATCCCCTTTTCAAGGCAATCTTATCATGAAATTCGAACAGATCCGACTTAAAGACTTCCATTTTCTGAATGGGAAAATACAGGATCACGGCTTTTTTAATCCATTCATTGACGATCCATCCGTCTTCGGATGGTTCAGCAACCCGAATCTGTCCTTTGTCAAGCATTTCAATGACTTCACGAATAACAGTCTGAATTTCAGGTTGCTCAAGCAACTCCCGGTTTTCCCAGGCTTTCTCGATGATTGATTTTTTAACAGTCAGCACAATATTTGTTGATTTGTTGACCTGCCTGCCGGCAGGCAGGTTTGTTGATTAACATTTTGACCTATTTTTTTTATACCCTCAAACCTTCAAACCCTCAAACCTTATATCCTTATATCCTTCACATTCAGCTGCAACATGGAATTCCCTCGAAATGTGTCTTCCATAAGGGTAAAAGCAATATCAAAACCATTGACTTTTTTGATTTTTTCAAAATGATGTGCCTGGTTGAAAGCAATGGCTTTAATGTTATTAAAAGGAATATCTTCCTGAATAAGGTTAAGCTGAAGATGCTCCTTTTTTGAGCCCACCACACGGGCAGAACCGTTGTCAGCCACATTCTCCGCAAAAAAGACAGGATTCAGGTTTTCAGGGCCGAAAGGCTCGAACTGTTTCAGAATTTTGAAAAATTTTGGCGTTACATCCCTGAAATTCAGCTCGGTGTCAATTTCAATCTGTGGGATCATCTGTTCCTGCGTAATCGTATCCTTTACAACATTCTCAAATTTATCCCTGAATTTTGCCACATTTTCGATCTTCAATGTAAGACCTGCCGCATACATATGTCCGCCAAAACTTTCAAGCAGATCAGAACATTGACTGATAGCCTGGTAAAGGTCAAAGCCCGGTACCGACCTGGCAGAACCGGTGGCAAAACCATTGGATTCAGTCAGAATGATGGTGGGACGATAAAAGCTTTCTATCAGCCGGCTGGCCACAATACCCACTACGCCTTTATGCCATGAAGGGTTAAACAGCACTGTTGAATATTTATAACGGTCGCTGCACGACAGGGTTTCCTTCATCGCCTCTTCTGTAATCGTCTTATCAATATTTCGTCTGGTTTGATTATGGCTGTTTATTCTTTCGCAATGCAGGTCAGCCTCTTCATCCTTTTCAGAAATCAGCAGGTCAACAGCTTGTTTTCCCGATTCAATACGACCGGCTGCATTAATTCTTGGTCCTATTTTGAATACAATGTCATCAATTGTTATAAGTCTGCGTTCAATTCCGGCCGCCCTGATTATAGACCTAATTCCCACCCTGGGATTTTTATTCAGTTTCTGAATACCGTAATAGGCCAGTATCCTGTTTTCATTAACCATGGGAACAATATCAGAGGCAATGCTCACAGCCAACAGATCAAGGTATTCCTTCAGATCTTCAAATGGCAGCTTATTCCTTATAGAATAAGCCTGAAGCAATTTAAATCCGACACCGCAACCGGAAAGAAACTGAAAAGGATATGTTGAATCATTTCTCTCAGGGTCAAGTACGGCAACCGCATCCGGTAATTTGTCATCAGGGGTATGATGATCACAGATGATGAAGTCAATGCCCTTTTTTTTGGCATAGGCAACTTTTTCAACGGCTTTGATACCACAATCGAGGGCAATGATAAGGGTTACCGCGTTATTGCCGGCATAATCAATGGCTTTGTATGAAATACCGTAACCCTCGGCATACCGGTCAGGAATATAAAAGTCAAGCTTGTCATGGTATTTCTTCAGAAATGAATAAACCATAGCCACTGAAGTAGTCCCGTCGACATCATAATCACCATAGATCAGTATCTTTTCCCCTGCACCAATGGCAACCTTAAGGCGGTCAACAGCCTTTTCCATATCATTCATCAGAAAAGGGTCATACAGATCATTCAGATCCGGCCTGAAAAAGGCTTTAGCTTTTGGATACGTGTCAATGCCTCTTTGGATAAGCAGTGTGGCAAGTATGTTATCGATATTCAATTCCCGGGCAAGCCTGTTGATGTCTTCGTGGTGTCCGTTCTCTTTTATTTTCCAGGCTCTCATCATACAGTCTTACCTCAAATGGTTTTTTTTATAATAAAAGCCAAAGGTACATAAAAATCCAGCCAATCCCTTATTCAATAATATTGAAAATTAAGTCTGTTCTTAACAGCTGAAATTAAACCCTTACAAAATGAAAAGTCCTTTCCAGATTATTCAGCAGAATACGCTTAACTTTATCCATGGGTTGTGGTTTGCCCAATTCCTTTTCCAGTGATGTCACCCCCTTATCAATAAATCCACACGGATTGATATACCTGAAATAGTTCAGATCAGTGTTGACATTCAGTGCAAAACCATGCATGGTAACCGAACGGCTCACCTTAACACCAATGGCACAAATTTTTCTCACCCTTTTGGGATTGTTTATATCCACCCACACACCTGTTGCGCCTTCCAGTTTTGATGAAGCAACACCAAATTCAGCCAGTGTTAAAATAATAGACTCTTCCAGCTTCTTTATGTAATCTTTAATCCCTATGCGGAAAGCTTCCAGATCAAATACCGGATAACCCACCAGTTGGCCCGGACCATGATAGGTGATATCGCCACCGCGGTCAATCTTATAGAAAGAGGCCTGAATACTTTTTAATACACTGTTTTGAATCAGCAGGTTATTCTCCTTTCCGCTTTTACCAAGTGTATACACATGAGGATGTTCAACAAAAAGCAGGTAGTTTATATTATCACCCCGGCTTTGTTCTGTCTTTGCCTCAATAATCTTCTTCTGCAGATCAATCTGAAAATCCCAGGTTTCCTTATAATCTTTCAGACCAAGGTCGGCGTAAGTTACTTTGTTCACAGATTGTTGGGTTAACAGATTGACATATTTACAGATTGATAAATTTACAGATTTTTTCTTTGTGATAATTTCACAGACATTTCATGGATTAGTATTCATCCAGGTCCCTGGTCCCTGATTCCTGGTTCCTGGTTCTTGGTTCTTGATTCTTGGTTCCTGGCTCTTGTATTACTCGTCACTTGTCACTTGTCACTCGTCACTATCTCATCAGTCGTCCGACATCCTCACAATTCTGGGATAAAAGACACCGGCAACATCCACAAGGTCTTTCTGATAATTCATAATTCTGTGAATATCCTTATAAGCACCCGGGGATTCATCTGTTCCGCCTCCTATCAGTTCAACACCGGCGTTTGTAAGGATTCCCTTCATCTGTTTCACGGTAAATCTTGATTTGGCTTCAGCCCGTGACATAGTTCTGCCTGCTCCGTGTGAAGCCGACCACAGGGAAGCGGGATTACCCTTTCCCCGTATTATAAATCCCGGGGAAGTCATTGATCCCGGAATGACACCAAATATTCCATACCGTGCCGGCGTAGCCCCTTTTCGATGTATAATAACCTCTGTGTCATCGTCAAGTTTTTCTTTCCACGCAAAATTATGATGGTTCTCTATTCTCAGAATGGGTTGCTCCGCCAGTGCCATAGCCAACTTACCGTGAATTATCTGATGATTCGCTGCTGAATAATCCCCGGCCAGATTCATCGCCTGCCAGTATTCCTGTCCTTCTTCTTCATCCATATCAAACCATGCAAGATTAATCGCTCCCTTCGGAAGTTTCCGCTTCCTTTTAGCCACAGCGGTATAATGTTGTGCAATGTTTGCCCCCATATTCCTTGATCCTGAATGAGAAAGAATGGCGGCATATTCACCCGGATCAATTTTCAGTTCCGGGTAACCCTCAGGAATGTTTACAATACCTATGTCAACAAAATGATTTCCATGCCCTGATGTACCGAGCTGTCCGTAGGCCTTATCCTTCAATCCATGCAAAAACTCAATTTCAGCAAATTCCTTCCTTTCAAGCACCGGATGTTCTTTTTTCCCTGTAAATTCAGCATGTCCAAAACGGGTATTATCCATCAGGATCTGCTTTAATTTATTCCTGTTATTCTCAATAAAAACAGGAGGAAGGTCAAATACCGAAAGACACATCCGGCATCCGATATCCATGCCCACACCAAAAGGGATAATAGCATGCCGTGCAGCCAGCACACCGCCGATTGGCAATCCATACCCGCTGTGCGCATCAGCCATCAGAGCTCCGGCTACCGTTACAGGCAGTTGCATCGCTGTATCCATCTGTGCGATGGCTTCCTGTTCTATGATTGATGAACCGAAGATAACGTAATCCTTCTTTTCACCGGTAAGTTTCACTTCGCCATGATCACCGGCGGCTTCTTTCTTTCTTACCCTGCCAACAAGTTTTTCAATCAATGGTTTAAACACCTGATCATTGGCAAATTCGTGAGGGTTTGCGTGAATAGCCTTTAGCTTTTGCAGCACTTCTGACCTGGAACCCTTGCTATTAATGTAATTTCTGTGAACAATATGGATGATCAGTGTGATAATATCATCATCACGAAATCCTGTTTTTTCAATCTCTCTTGCCTTCAGTTTAAGCTTTCTCATAGTTCAAAGACAGGTTTTCAGAAGAACTTATTTATGAAGGTGTCCCTCATCCCTTATCACTTCTTCCCCTCTTTAATCTTGATTCTTGATTCTCGGTTCTAAATTGATTTACGATGTACAATGTTCAATGTACAATTTTTGATGTTTCTTCCGGCTCCCCAAAACCCACCACACCAAACCCAAAACTACCGATTACCGGTTACCGAATACCGAATACCTTCCCTTCATGACCATAAGACCAAAAAACCGCATGACCAGAAGACCGCATGACCGCCTCCCTCATCCTGCCAGGGTTTCCTATCTTCTCGCCAGTTTTCTTCCTCATTCTCATTCCCATTCTCGCTCTGATCTATCCCGCATCCTGCCAGGGTTTCCAAATCCCTTAGCCCAAAATCCACACTACTTGTCACTCGTCACTCGTCTCTCGTCACTAAATTACAGTTGCGCAATTACCTTTTCAAGCAACTTTTTGGTGGCTATAATCCCTTCCTTTTCAGTCAGCCTGCTTCCCTCGTATTCAATGCCGATGTATCCCCGGTATCCTGAATTCTTTACAATAGAAAGCATTTTATAATAATCAGTCCTTGTTTCGTTTCCGGCCTTGTCAAAGTCATGTGATTTAGCGCTTACGCCTTTGGCAAAAGGCATCATTTCAGTCATGCCCAGATACCGGTCATATTCTTCATTCTCGCTGATCCGGAAATTGCCGAAATCAGGCAGTGTGCCGCAGTTTTTCTTTCCGACACGGGATATGACTTCGGAGATCCACTTCCCGTTGGATGAATAACCCCCATGATTCTCAACGATGACATTAATGCCGGCCTTTTCGCCGTATTCTGAAAGTCTGCCGAGACCATCCACAGCTGCATCAGCAACTTCAGCCTCAGTGCCCTGTCCGCGTGCATTTACACGTATGGAATGGCATCCCAGCGCCCGGGCGGCATCAACCCATCGATAATGCCTTTCCACAGCCTGAATTCTTTCAGGCTTATACAACGCACCCAGATCACCCTCATTATCGATCATAATCAGCACATTTTCCACATTGTTGTCCTTTGTAACCTTTTGGAGTTCCGCCAGGTACCGGGGACCGGTTCCTTCAAAAAATGTACTGACATATTCCACACCGTAAATGCTATAATCCTTTGCTGCTACAACCGGAAAATCGAGATTGCTCATGGCACCTGCAAAAAGAGCCCTGTGAAGTGACCATTCAGCCAAAGAGATCCTGAATCCGCTTTCATCTCTGATGAAGCTTTTTACCGGCATGGCAGAAACCATCCCTATACCTGCTGCTGCCAGGGTGGATTTTTTAATGAACTGACGACGGTTGCTTTTCATGGTTATAGGATTTTATTGACATCTCAAGTTAATCAGTCTCTAATTTTAAAAAGGCTCAGTCGAAAAAAGAGGCAATCATAAAAGGTGCTTTTCCTGAATGTCAGGAAATCCCTATTCACTATTCAATGTCGTTAAGTGAAGACCGAATTATGTCCCTCTCTCGGAGAAAGTGAAGGGAGAGGACAAAAAAACCCTTAAGTTAACGACAATGGTTCATTATTCTTGCATCCGCTCCGAAAAGCCATAAATTCGTGAATAGCTGAAAATCTTCCATGTAACTTTCCGGATCGGACACAGTCTTTGATCTTTAATCTTGAATCTTTGTTCTGATGAATCACATCGCTTTTATTTTAATATTCCTGAACCATACATCATTACCATGGTCCTGCAGGCAGATATAGCCTTCCTGGTATTTTCCGAATTCAGGAAAGTCTTTGAACTTGCTGTCTTCACCCCTGATCATCTTTTCCCATTCGGGTGTTGCCAGGTGGTACTCAAGACCCACCTGACCGTTTACCTTATGCACCACCGTACCCTGTGAAACGATAATCTCGACCATATTCCACTCTCCTGCCTGTTTACAGGGTTCCTTTGTAGGTATGAGGTCATAGAGCGCACCTGCCCGACGATTGCCATCAATACCCAGGTTATAGTCAATATGGTTCGAGTCGAGGATTTGCATTTCCGGTGCCGATTTCCAGATCGGTTCATCGGGAATTTCCTGCCCAAGGTAAAAAATGCCGCTGTTGCCAGCATGTGATATTTTCCATTCAAGTTTAAGATGAAAATCTTTGAATTTCCTGTCATAAAGAATATCACCGCCTTTTCCGCCGGCTTCGCCCATGCCTGATCCGATGCAATGCAAAGTGCCGTCAACAACTTCCCAGCCCGAATCGGGAAAGGCCGGTTTATTATAACCACGCCAGCCGTCGAATGTCTGGCCGTCAAACATCAGGATCCAGCCGTCGGTTTTCTCCTGTTCTGTTAGAATGTTAACTTGTTCAACCATAGTAACTTGTGTTGTATCAGCTTTTTTACCGGATGATTTGCATGAAGTAAACAACTGTGTACCGGCAATGAAAAAGCCAACGATAAATGCAGCCAGGATTAGTCTTTTCATAGTTTTAAAATTTGTTAATGAGGTTTAACAATGATTATTTTTTTATACAGCGGGCATCGGAGGCAGGCTCCACCCGTTTTGGTAATGATGTTTTATGAGCTCACCGGCAAACTGTTCAGCCGGCATTTCGTCTGTCCATTTTTTATCAAAGGTCGGATGGCCGTCGGTAATATTAAAGCCATCTTCAATGCATATCTGTAATTTATCAGACGCTGTGATGTTGGTGAACTTCATTTTTTCGCCATCCCATTCCAGTTCTTTGTTCAATCCCTGCAGACGGACAGCCAGCACACCCATGACAACCATTTCATTGAAGGGTCCGGCTTCGCTGAAGGGTGAAGCTGTGGGAACGCGATTTTCAGAACTTTCTTTGCAGGCTCTTACCCAATCCATCTCATGAGTTAAATCCACACGGCGAAGTGTTTTAGGCACATCGGGGACACGACCGGAAAGCAGCCATGGATTTTTTCCGTAACAGCCACATATTAGTTTATCCCTGGTGCCGTGAAAAATAACACCTCCGCCATCGTCATTCATATTCCTGCCGGCAGGCCATCCGTCGGGTTTCATAGGCTGAATGCCGCCATCATACCAGGTTACCTCGACCTGTGGCATTTTTACCTTTTTCAGAGCCGGGCGTTCGGGAAAGATGATGCGTACCATTTCAGCATTCGGGGCACTGTCGGTGAGCAGTAAGGTAGAGCTTCCCTGGGCCCTGACAGGGTACTTAAGTTTCAGGCCCATGAATACCGGGTGTAAAATATGACATGCCATATCTCCGAGGGCTCCGGTGCCAAAATCCCACCACCCTCGCCAGTTCCAGGGTGTATATATTTCATGATAAGGACGCATGGGAGCCGGACCTATAAAAAGATCCCAGTCAAGGGTGTCGGGTACCCACATGCCCTTTGCCGGGCGGTTCAATCCCTGTGGCCAGATAGGACGATCTGTGAAAGCTTCCACTTTGGTGATTTCACCGATTTCGCCGTTCCATATCCATTCGCAGGAAGTGCGTACTCCTTCACCTGAAGCACCCTGATTACCCATCTGCGTAGCTACTTTATATTTTTCGGCCAGCTTTGTGAGCAGGCGTGATTCATATACCGTATGTGTCAACGGTTTCTGAAGGTATACATGTTTACCCAGCGTAATAGCGTGTGATGCAGCCACAGCATGGGTGTGATCGGCCGTTGCTATAACCACAGCATCAATTGAATCCTGCATCTTATCGAACATTACACGCCAGTCTTTGAACCTTTTGGCGTCGGGAAAGGTGTCAAAACATTTCTGTGCATATTTCCAGTCGACATCGCATAAAGCCACAATGTTTTCTTCCTTCATACGCAACAGGTTTGTTCTGCCCACACCTCCAACACCGATACCGGCTATATTCAGCTTGTCGCTGGGCACTTTATGACCTAGACCGCTTACCACATGGCTGGGAACAATGGTAAAAACAGCAGCAGCTTTGGCCGTATTTCCGATGAATGTCCTGCGGGACATTTCCGATTTATTACTTTCCTTGCTCATGACAGTTTAAATTAGGATTAATATAACCATAAGTTTACAAAAAAATATCGTGAAATGAAATGGCTAAAATTAGTTTGGTAAAAAAAAGCCTCCCTGCCTGTATCCATGTGCAAAGGGGAAGAAATTTTCAAAAACCATTTGTGTCAAAGAATGATTTATGGATTTCAGCTTCATAAATACCTTTCGGGTTGAAAAGTCACCCCGGGTGATCTGCCTGGCCGGCAGTCACCATGCAGGGATCAGGAGACTACTATCTCCTGCTTTTCCCGGTCCCAGTATACCTTCCGCCCTTCTCTCAGGGCAATGGTGGCCATGTGAGCGGTAATGGCTTCCTCAAAGCCCCGATCGATGTTACAACTGGGCTGAATACCGGCCCTGATGCAGTTGACCCATTCACGCATGTGAAGGAATGTTGTATCAACCCGCTTACCCTGACGATAGGTATACAACAGCCCCCGGCTGGCAAAGTATTGTTCTGTGGCTGAAACTGCACCATCTACACCTTCTTTTCCCGGTGTAAAAGTATAAATGGGGATCTGCGGATCGATGGTTCCGTTTTGAATTTTTTCTTTATAAGCTGTTGATTGCGGATCAGCATTGATGATCAGGCGATCGCTCAGTTCCATATGGGCATCATGGCCCATGATCACCTTGCCACGTTGCCTGTCGCTTGCCAGTGATGCACTGTATAAAAAGGTCAGATCACGGCCTGGAAATTCCATGACCACATTTTGAACATCGGGCACAGTGCGACCGTCCTTAAAGAAATAGATACCGCCTGAAGCAACAACGGAATCGGGTATACCAATACCCATGATCTGGTTAATACAATCATATTCATGTGTCAGCAGATCACCGTTCAGCCCCGTGCTGTAATCCCACCAGCAACGCCAGCGAAAGAACCTCTCAAGGCTGAAGTCGTGGTAAGGAGCAGGTCCCAGAAATTGCTGCCAGTCAATGTTTTGATGACCTGCTTCGGGATGAATGGGATAAACCCAGGCTCCGTTTGGATCATTGCGGTTTGTGCATACTTCTACCAGTGTAATCTTTCCCAGAATATTCTTATGAACAACCTCCTTTGCCTTAATATAGCTTTCTGTCTGTCTGCCCTGGTGTCCCAGCTGAAAAACAATCTTGTTTTCCCTGACGGCTTTCACCAGTTCATAGGTTTCAGGAACAGTCCATGTCATCGGCTTTTCAAGGTAAACATGTTTTCCGTTACGGGCTGCCTCTATGGCCATGGTAGCATGCCAGTGATCAGGAGTAGCTATGATCACCGCATCGATATCCGGTGATGCCATCATCTCCTTATAGGTACGATAACGCCTGGGAGCCGCATCCATCTTTCCCCCTGTTCCTTCCTTGCTGACATTTGAACCGGCATGAGCAGCATCCCCGGCATAAATGTCGAATATGTCACAAACTCCGCTGATGACAACATCCAAACCCTCCTGGTTCATGAAATCATCATACGAAGTGTTCAGAGGATTTTCAACAGCAGCAGCTTTACTGTCGTCAATCCATTTTGGTTCGGCATGACCTGTGGCTCTCAACAATTGCCTGCCCCGTATGCCGTAACCGACAATACCCAGCCGTAAGGGCTTGCTGCCCAAAACCGCCGGTGCCAGATCGACCGGTTCGGAGGTAAGGTTTACCACTTCAAGCATTTTATTTTTTAACTGCTTTTCCACACTGTTTTTTCTAACCCATGCCCCGGCAAAAGCTCCGATAAACGGTAGGGTTGCCAGACCTTTGATCACGTCTCTTCTGTTCATATTTTTCGGCTGTGTCAGGTCCTTATTTCCGTTTATATTTCTTTCCATAATAGACTATCCGTTAATTTTTATTCTTTCTGAGAAATCTGTCAATACCTGCAGCCTGCCCGGTTGGAAATACCAATAAAACAAACAAAGCCAGGATCTCTATCAGTGTCTTGTTCACCAACAGATAGCTGCCCTCCTGTGGAATTATATATTGAATGCCGGCCAGCGGCGGATGTGAGAGAAAGTAAAAACTCAGCAGGATAATACCACATATAACTGAAAAACGCGTGAACAATCCCGCCATCAATCCAAGACCGATTAAAAACAATCCCCACATGTTCATAAAATCCACAACCTGTAATATACCCTGGTGAGTGGCCATGCTCTGGAACAACCCGGCAAAAAGACCTTTTGAATCCATCAGGTATCCGAAAGCCGACCAGTCGGGATTGATGATCTTAACAACCCCCTCATACAACAAATGCCAGCCGATGGATACCCTCAGAAGAACCAGAAAAATCAACTGAGCCAACGCATAATCCCTGCCTGAATAAGCCTTTGCCATAATAGTTAAATTTTTATAATGCCATGAAAATATAAAAAATCCGCGGGTGGTAAAAAGAAAAAGAACAAATTAACGTTAATTGAAACAATATTTATAAATTAATCCATGTAAAAACCCTGCACCATGCTAAAATTATTGGGAATAACCAGTTCTCAGCTTTCTGAACCAGGTGTTCTGACCGATGAAATGGGTTATGAAATATTCCGCCTGCTTGAGGAAGGTAAAAAACTTTATCACGAAGTGATTCTGATAAATCCGGCCAGACTGTATTTTATATTTGACCGTCAGCGGAAGATACCGGTCGCGATGACCGAAAATGCCGATTTGTCAAAACTTTCAACCTTAATAGTCCGCAAAACTTCTGGTTACGAGGAGTCCATTTCCCTTCTGGCCAGGACACTCTATCATAATGGCTGTGACCTGCTTGATCCGCCTGAACGATTCAGCGGAACACCTGCCGGAAAGCTGATGGAATCACTGAAAGGCCACATACATCAAACATCACCTGACACCTATATAGCTTTCAGCCCTGATGACGCCCTTCGCCTGGTCAGTAAACTAAACAGCGAAAACCGTTTTCCGCTGATCGGAAAACCCAACCGGGGAAGCCGTGGTGAAAATGTTTGTTTGCTTCGCACCCTTGCAGAGGCTATCCTTTACATTAACAATTTCTATGCCCATGAAAAATACTGTCGTTCAGCGCTTCTTATCCAGGCTTATATAAAAATAAAAAAGGAGTATCGTGTTATGCTGCTTGAAAGCCAATGTCTTGGGATGGTTGAAAAAACTGTGGCTGAAGGTCAGGTAGCCCGGAATGCTGCTTTGGGAAGCCGGTTTATGGCGGTGAACGATAAAGAGATAGCGCGATTTGCCACCCGTAATGCCAGCTGCAAAGGTATTCTTGGGGTTGATATTATTCGTGATGCCTCAGGAAAACTTTTTTTGCTTGAAGCAAACCGTGCCCCGCAATGGTATTCTTTTGAAAAGGCAACAGGCATCAATGTGGCTTCCTGTATAATTGAACATGCCTGGCAACGGATATGCCACACCAAACGTCTGACAAATTGACGTTTATTGTTCCTTACACACATCATATGAAACATAATGACATCATAACAGGAGTTTTAAAAGAAGCCTCCCGCGATTATTATTACCTGCTCTCAAAAGGATACCCCGAAAGGGGGGCACTCAAAATGGTCGGTGACCGGTACCGGTTAACACGCGATCAACGGTCATTGTTGTATCGCGGAATATCTTCAGCAGAAGCATCAGAAATGCGCAGGCGCCGGCTTGTTAAGCTTGCTCCCGACATGCATCTGGTCATTGACGGCTATAACGTCTTGTTTACAATACTCAATTACCGCCTGGGGAGAATGGTCTTTATCAGCACAGATGGCATCCTCAGGGATGCCGGTTCTCTTCATGGCAAACTCAGGGACGATCGGCTATTTCATGAATGCATTGAAGACCTCTTTACAACCATCATGCCCTTCCATCCTTTACAAACAGACATTTTTCTTGATTCACCTGTATCTTCAAGCCCGCGACATCACAATGCCATTATACAACACCTCAGTGATTCCGGCATTTCCGGAACCTGCAAACTTGTCCATTCGGCCGATCAGGAAATTAAATCGTTCAACACAGGCATTTTGTCAACTTCTGATACCGTATTGATTGAAAAAACAACCATGCCTGTTACCGACCTGGCCCGGCTGGTATTGGAAGATACATACAGCGCAAAGTTATTCAGGATCAGGACACTTCTGGATACCTTGTAAACATTGGCTGGCCTGTGTGCATGCTCCGTTCAAATTATTTTAATATATTTGGTGCGAAATGCAACGTACTTCCCTGTGGGTTATGCTGTTGCTGTTACGGATTATAACAAACTGATAATCTTTATAATTATCGTTTGTTTATATGATTTTTTAATACCCAAATCATCTCTTATGAAGAAGGAACAGATTAATGGAGGCGTCTATCTTGGTCTTGACCTGGGTTCAATTTCTCTGAATACTGTTATTATTGACCATAAAAAAAATATACTTGAAAATCATTATGATTTCTGTCACGGGCAACCTTTCCTGATACTCAAAAAAAGATTATCAGATATTTTATCCCGTTACACGCCTGAACAATTCAGTCTTGTTGCATTAACAGGTTCCGGAGGCAAACTTGCCACTGAACTTCTGGGCGGAAAATTTGTCAATGAGATCATTGCACAGTCAAAATCTGTTTCAGTACTCTATCCCGATGCAAAAACGATCATTGAGATGGGTGGTGAGGATTCCAAGCTTATCCTTATGGAAAAAGATAAAGAGAAGGTCCATTCAAGCCTTGCCGATTTTACCATGAACAGCATCTGTGCTGCAGGAACCGGTTCTTTTCTTGACCAGCAGGCAAAACGGATCGGCGTATCTATTGACAAGGAATTTGGCCAACTCGCCCTGCAGTCACAGAATCCTCCCCATATTGCCGGCCGGTGCAGTGTGTTTGCGAAAAGTGATATGATCCATCTCCAGCAAATAGCCACACCGGTGCATGATATTGTTGCCGGGCTGTGCTTTGCTGTTGCCCGTAATTTTAAAAGCAACCTGGCAAAGGGCAAAGATCTGGAAAAGCCCATTATCTTCCAGGGGGGTGTCGCTGCTAATGCCGGTGTTGTGCAGGCCTTCAAAGAAATTCTCCATGTCACTGACAATGAATTGATCGTCCCGGAATATCACGCTTCGATGGGAGCCCTTGGTGCCATCATTTATGTCATGGAACAACCACAGGACACCATACCTTTTAAAGGATTACACGAACTTGAAGAATACCTGGTCAGGTCAAATGTGAGTGATAAGGGGCTCCCTGTTCTTAAAGATTCCAACGCCAGGCTGATCAAAGAAGTTACTTTTGACCTCGACGGTCAGACACAATATCCCGTATATCTTGGTGTTGATGTCGGATCACTGAGTACGAACGTGGTCCTTATTGATGATTTCAATAATGTTATAGCCAGGCGATATCTGCCCACTGCCAGCCGGCCACTCGATGCCATACGCCGGGGACTTACAGAAATATATGAGGAAGTGGGAGATAGAGTAGAGGTAAAAGCGGCAGGTACCACCGGATCGGGACGGTACCTGACAGGTGACTTTATCGGGGCCGACGTCATACAGAATGAAATTACAGCGCAGGCAACAGCAGCCATTGCTTACGATCCTGAAGTGGATACCATCTTTGAAATAGGCGGACAGGATTCAAAGTACATCAGCATTGATAACGGCGTTGTTGTTGATTTTGAAATGAACAAAGTATGTGCGGCAGGTACCGGATCATTTTTAGAAGAACAAGCCGAAAAACTTGATATTAACATCGTTGAAGAATTCGGGAAACTGGCATTGAGCGCAGAAAAACCTGTTTCACTGGGTTGCCGTTGCACGGTTTTTATCGAATCAGACCTGAATGCCAACCAGCAAAGGGGAGAAAAGAATGAAAACCTCGTTGGCGGTCTGGCTTATTCTATTGTCAACAATTATCTTCAGAAAGTCGTTGGCAGCAGACGAGTCGGAGAAAAGATATTCTTCCAGGGCGGTGTTGCCAATAACAAAGGCGTGGTGGCTGCCTTTGAACAGGTCACCGGTAAAAAGATTACCATCCCGCCGAATTTTGATGTGACCGGTGCCATTGGCATGGCCATGCTCGCCCGTGAAAAAGTCAGAGGAGGCGGAACTACTGATTTTAAAGGCTTTGATATCCGCAACATTCCTTTCTCCCTTGATAAATTCACCTGCAAAGCCTGTTCTAACCATTGTGAGATCAGAATGGTGAAGATAGAAGGGGAAAACAAACCTTTGTATTATGGCGGAAGATGCGAAAAATATGAGGTTGATTCCCGTAAAAGAAAAACGGATAACATCCCGAATCTATTTGTTGAACGCGAGCAGATACTGCTGGGTGATTATGACGAATCGAGAAATAAAGGCGGCATTTCCATTGGCATTCCAAGGGAATTGATGATTTACTACCAGGAGTTTCCTTTCTGGAGAACCTTTTTTACCGATCTGGGATTCCAGGTTGTGCTCTCCAGGCATACCGACAGAAAACTTGTCTCGCGGTCGCTGGAAATGCTGACATCAGAAACATGTTTCCCGATCGAGGTGATGCATGGTCATATCATGGACCTTCTCGATAAGGAAGTTGACCATATTTTCATACCTTTTGTTGTGAACAACAGAACATTGTCTGATAATCCGACTTCCAATTGCAACTGTCCCTGGATTCAGTCCTACCCCTTCATGATCCGTGCTGCCCTTGCGAAACATCCCGATAAGGAAAAACTGCTGATCCCGGCTTTACATCCCAGGTATTTCAACAGGGTTTTTATCAGGGAGATGGCCTCCTTTATGAAACAACAATTTGGCACTCCGGCCAACAGGGTAAAGCAAGCCTTGTTGCATGCCAGGGAGCGGCAGGATAATTTTGAGCATACACTGGTTCAACGCGGCAGGGAAATCCTTGATAATCTGCCGGAAAACCAGGAAGCCATGGTAGTCCTGGGCAGACCTTACAATACAGGCGATCCTGAGCTAAACCTCAGACTGGTGGAAAAACTCATCAACCAGCAGGTGTTTCCCATACCACTCGATTATCTTCCGCTTAATGATGAAAACATCTTTGATGAGGTTCCGAACATGTACTGGCCCAACGGCCGGAAAATACTGGCCGGGGCAAGGATAATCGGAAAAAATGACAGGTTATACGGTGTTTATATCGGTAATTTCCGGTGCGGGCCTGATTCATTCCTCCAGCATTTTGTCACCGAAGCGCTGAAGGGAAAACCGACGCTCCAGCTCGAGATCGATGAGCACTCAGCTGATGCCGGACTGATCACACGGCTGGAGGCCTTCCTCGACAGCATCAGGAAAAAGGACAAAAAATTCGCCACGGAAAAACAGGTGGTTAACAAAGATTATAAATACGCAGCACCATCAAAAGACAGAATCCTGTACTGGCCTTATATGCATGACGGATCTTATGTTGCTGCTGCCGCTACACGAAGCTGCGGCATAGAATCTTATTCACTGCCCATGCAGACGCATGAAGACCTTGATTTAGGCAGAAAATATACTTCTTCAAAAGAATGTTTCCCGATGATCTGCACCACCGGATCATTTATTAAAAAATTGCTGGAACCCGGCACCGATGAGAGCAGGATCAGCTTTTTCATGCCCGATCATAACGGACCATGCCGGTTCGGACAATACAACCATCTGCAGAAAGTTATCTTTGAACGCCTTGGAAGGAAGAAAGTCAAGATCGTTTCCCCTTCAAATGACGGATCTTACTCGGATATTACCCCGGGCAACGGCACCAAATTCAGGTTCAATGCATGGAAGGGATTTGTAGCCTTTGACCTTATCAGAAAACTGCAGCAGCAGATCAGGCCTTATGAGAAAACAAAGGGTGATACCAATAAGGTATACACTGAAGCGCTTGAAAATATTGTGCGCAGTGTTGAGAACAATACAAAAGGACTGATAGATGTGCTGAAAGCAGCAGAGAAAAAATTCAGGTCTGTTGAAGTGCTCGATATCCCGCGTAAACCTGTGATTTCCATTGTCGGGGAAATTTTTATGAGGGATAACCGGTTCTGCAGCGGAAACATAGTGGGAAGGCTGGAGGCGCTTGGTGCAGAAACCCTGATGGCCCCGTTTGCAGAATGGTTTGTGTATTCAACATACCGATACACCCGCGACAGCATATGGAAAGGTGATAATATGGGCCTTATGAAGTCAAAAATACAGCAGCTGTCACAACATATTTCATATGAGAAACTGTTCAGAACGGTAGAAGACCTCATAGACACAGAGAAAGAAGTATCCGTAAACACCATGCTTGAACTAACGGCTCCCTATGTACACAAAGATTATGACGGCGATCCGGTCATCGCCATCGGAACCGCTTCTGCCCTGGCAAAAAAAGGTGTTTCCGGCATATGCAATGTACTGCCGTTTACCTGTATGCCGGGCACATTGATATGTTCAGTTGCCGATATGTTCAGGAAAGATCATAACAATATCCCCTGGGTAGACTTTGCCTATGACGGACAGGATGATGCCTCACTGGAAACGCGGCTGCAGGCTTTTATGTACCAGGCAAGGGAATATCAGCAGAGCATCAATGTCTCAGCTGATATGATGCCGGAAATAATAATCTGACAGATTATTACCGGAGAAGTCTCATGCGCAATATCTTTTATTGTGCATTTATAATCTCCCGGGGCATTTAATAATTATTCCGGAAGCTTAAAACATAAAAGCTTATGTACCAGCGTGATTATATTCTGCGCATGATTGAGATGCTGGCTCAGCTGATTGCCGCCATTTTAAAATATATTAAATCAGGTGATCTCAGCAAGGCCTCACAGTCCCTGCAAAGTGCCTACAGCATGGTGTTTCATGATGAAGTCCCCAAACTGAGATCACTGCCCGAAGAGGGGATGATTGATACGCTGTTGCAGGAATACCTTTACACCAACGGCCACCTTGAGATGCTGGCTGAATTGTTTTACGCCGATGCCGAGTTGTTGCTGGCCGAAAAGAAAATTCCGGAAAGCCTCTCATATTACCGCAAATCACTGACCTTGCTTGAGTATATTGATAAAGAATACAAATCCTACTCCCGGGAAAGGCAGGACAGGATTATGGCAGTAAGGGAAAGGCTGAAGGATGATAGTTTGAAAACTTGAAGATTTGAGAGTTTGAAGATTTGATTTATGCAGGAATTCAAGATTAAATTGTCAATGTCGTTAAGTTAATGCTTTTTTTATCCTCTCCCTGCACCCTCTCCAGAAGAGAGACATAATTCGGTTTTAACTTAACGACACAGATTAAAGTATGTTAACAGGCAAGCCATAAAACTGAGAATCATCTGTTGCCCCTGGCTTTAGCCAGGGGATAAAAGGATAAAGTCCTCCCCTTCTCAAGACTTGAATCTTTTTGTCATTCTTCCGATCAGTTCAAGCACCCCATTAATAAATGCCAGCGGATGAACCGGATTTCCGGGTATGTACAGATCAACAGTGAATTTTTCAAGAAATGACCGGTCAACAGCCGGGCTGCCGGTAAACAATCCGCCGCTGATAGCATCGGTGCCGGCAAGAATGATGACCTTCGGATGCGGAACAGCATCATAACACAACTGTAAAGGTTCTGCCATGTTCCTGCTGACAGGGCCAGTAATGACAATGCCATCGGCGTGCCGGGGAGAAGCGACAAATTCTATGCCGAACCTCCCCATATCAAAGTTCACGTTGCCGGCAGCATTGAGTTCCCATTCACAGCTGTTGTCACCTCCAGCGGAAACCTGCCTCAGCTTGAGTGAATCCCTTAAAAGTTTCCGGATTTCCTTTCTTGCCTTATCGGCATCGAACCGCACAGGCTCATCGATGCCTTCACGGATGATCAGGTTATCACGGACATTCGATGAAACTTTATAATCCTTCGTGAATTTTATCTTGGAAGGAAATGCCAGTTGGCATTCCCCGCAAAAGAGGCATTTTCCCATATCGATGGCGATCGGATCAGCCGTGATCGCCCCCACAGGACAGCATTTTACAAGCGCTGCCGTGTCAACTTTCTCCGTTGAGATCACCGGCCTTCCGCGAAATATTCCCGGGACCACGGAAGTTGTAACATCAGGGATGAATTGTTTGCCCTGATGAATTAATATTTTGATTTCCGAAAACATCTGTACTTGTTATTTAGTGATTTAGTGATTTGCTGACCTGCCCGACGGCAGGCGGGTTTAGTGATTTGCTGACCTGCCCGACGGCAGGCGGGTTTGGTGATTTGCTGACCTGCCCGACGGCAGGCGGGTTTGGTGATTTGGTGATTTGATGATTGGTTAATTGGTTGATTTGATCATTGAATTGATTGTCTTTATTCTTGGTTCTTGGTTCTTGATTCTTGGTTCTTTTTTCTACAAATCGTGCCCGCAATAACTCAGATTAAAGCTCTTGTTACAGATCGGAAAATCCGATATATCATTATGTCTTACTGCCAGTGCTAAAGCCATCCAGTTATGCATTGAAGGATCCTTAATGTTGTATAATGCCAGTTCGCCGTTATGATCCGTTATGGCACAGTGGCATATCTCCCCGCGCCAGCCTTCGGTTAGCGATATGGCCATGACATCGGCTTTCGGTCGGGACAGCGGCGGATTATGCAGGTTTGTTTCCGGAAGGCGATCAAGTAAATCCCGGATATACCTGATGGACTGGTTAACCTCCGCCCGGCGAATCTGCATTCTTGAATATACATCGCCATGATGTTTGACAACAGGCTGATGGGGCAGACTTGCATACATCATACAGGGATGTGTCCATCGTATATCCCTGATCAAACCCGCTGACCGTGCAGCCATTCCCACAGCTCCGGTTTCAACCGCTTGCTCTGTTGTAAGAATACCCGTCCTTTCCATCCGTGCCAGCACGCTGGGCAGTGTCTTGGTCCGCTTGTACATTTCGTTAAAATCGGGCTCGAACTCATCAAACAATCTGATGAGGGCATTTTTAATGTTCCCTGTCAGCGGGTATTGATTTTTTCCTGCCCTGATGAGCCCTTTAGCCAAACGGTTTCCGCACCATACCTGGAAGGTATTGATAACCGGAGTTCTCAGGCGGCCGAAAACCGAACTTCCCAGCTGGTAGGCCACGTCGGTACAGAGCGCGCTCAGGTCGCCGGTATGAATGGCAATGCGCTCCAATTCTGAGGCAACAGTACGTGCAACCTGAATGTCATCGCCTGCCTGGAAACCGCACAGACTTTCCCAGGCGTTGGCAAAAGCTACGGTATGACCGATCACACTGTCTCCGGCAATACTTTCAGCCAGCAGGTTTCGCTTCAGTAAATCGTTTTGGGAAATAAAAAGTTGTTCAATGCCCCGGTGCTGATAGCCCAGCTGAATCTCGAGATGAAGGATCTGTTCACCGTTGCAGATAAACCGGAAATGGCCGGGCTCAATAATTCCGGCATGAACAGGGCCGACACCTACTTCGTGCAATTCTTCGCTTTCCATGCTGAAGAACGGATAGTTCTCTATGGTTGAATGCTGGTCAGCGCGGTCAACCGGGTATCGCAACGGTTTCAACCAGGGATGGTCGGAATAGTTGATCCCTAATTTTTCGTGAAGGTCTCTTTCAAAACAGTGAAATGAAAAGTGACGGGCCGTAAAGGAAGGAAGAGACTGCCCCCTGTCACCGGGAACCTCGGCAGAACTGATTGCGATGGTTCCTTCAGCATCATCGGCCATACAGCAAAACAACCTTATCCTGCCTTTTCTTTTCCATCCGAAATAGCTGACACAATGGAAATTTATGTCCTTTACCCGGGTAGTATTCCATTCGAGAAAGTCATGATAAGCCAATACCGGGATTTCCGGCAGGGGTATACATTGATTGTTTTTTACCACGATAGTGTTAATCATATCAGCTTATTACATTGTCATAAGTTAAATTGTCAGTGATCATAATACGATTTTAGCATTAAGCATCAATGTCGTTAAGTTAAGGAATTTTTTTGTCCTCTCCCTGCACCCTCTCCAAGAGAGGGACATAATTCGGTCTTAACTTAACGCCATTGAATCTGCCATCATAAATCTAATATCAATTATATCAGTCCGGCAGAGTACTGATGGCTGCATGGATCAGTTCAACCAGTCTGCCCGGGGGTATCAATCCGATACAGATTACAAGGATCAGCAGAATATACTGGCTGATGGATTCCGTGAAAGGGATGGATTCCCTTTTTTCGGGATAGTCTTTAACCGGATTAATGAACAGCATTTTAAAGAAATTTTTACCCAGTGCCCAGATAATAAAAGTAAGCAATACAACAACAAGGATCAATATCCACAGTTCTCCGGCCTCAAAAACCGAACGAAAAACCAGGAACTCACTGATAAATAAGCCGGACGGCGGCATGGCTGTTATCACGAAATACGCCAGCAACAATACGATAGCCCCGTTAATGTTATACTTAAAATAATCACCGACATCATAAATACTTTTGCTGCCATAAGTCCGGTAGATCTGTCCGAACTGAAAAAACAACGCCGGTTTGGCAAAGGAATGGAGTATCAGATGAAGGATAGCAGCATAATAGCCGATACCGCCCGCAGCCATCCCCAACATGACGATCCCCATATGTTCAACACCTGAATAGGCCATTATTCTTTTGATATTCTTGACTCTCATCATATATACCGTTGCGACGAAAATGGAAAGGATGCCGGAAATCATCAGGATCTTATTGGTCCATTCAAATATGCTGCTATGACTGGTGATTTCGTAATACCTGAAGATACCGATGAATCCAACATTCATAACAACACTGGCCAGCATTGCTCCTGCAGGATAAGGGGCTTTATCCTTGGCATCGATGCCGGCCGTGTACATGGGCACAAGACCTGCTTTAGCCGTAAATCCCGTAAAAATGAACAGGAAAGACAGTTTTAACCAGAAATCATCGAGTTTCGAGGCATTAAGGGAAAGAACAGGGTAGAATAAATCTTTAATGCCCGCCTGCTGAACGGCAACAGTGGTGAACAGGATACCTATAAATACAAGGGTTATACTGATGGAACAGATAAAAATATATTTCCATGTTCCTTCCAGGGTGAGTTTACTCCTTCTGTGATATATAAGGGCCGAGGCACTCAATGTGGTCAGTTCCACAAACACCCAGGTAATGCCCAAATGATTCGACAGGTATGCAGCACTGAGAGAAGCGTTGAGAATGACCATGGCAGCATAAAACATTCCCTGTTCACGGGGCTTGTAAGGATGCTTTGTGAAATATACAAAACTATGGTAAAAGGCAGGTACACTGACGATGCTCAGCACAAAAAGGAAAATCACTGCCAGGGCATCAGGTGTAAAATAAACCAATTGAGTACTGTTCAGGTTGGCATATTCATAGATCGTGAGCGTCCATTGCAATATGATAAAGGCCAGGATCAGGATAACATTTGCAACATGGTTTTTTAAAAGATACAATAAAACCCCAATAAGCAAGGCGCCGGATAAATATACTCCAACCATAATGAAAGGATAAGGTTAATCTTTTAAACTTCTGAGTTGTTCAACATCTTGTTCTTCAAACACATCGCCAATCTTGTCGGCAAAAATCCCCAGTAAAATCACACTCACAAAAATATCCAGTAATATGCCCGTGTTAACAATCATAGGCATTGTACTGCCCACAGCAAGAGACAATACAAAAACGCCGTTTTCAATCACCAGGTATCCCAGAACATGTGTAATGATCTTCCTGCGGGTAATGATGATGTAAAGACCGGTGAAAAGAGCCGAAAGTGCAACAATGAAAAATAACTTCCTGATATGGGTTTCATGAACAGTGTAAGTGAGAAAAAATGATCCCAGAATGATCAGGGTAACAACCACCACCGATACAAAATTGGAAACATAAGGTTCCTGCTCGCGGGTTATCTTATTACGTTCCAGGATATACCTGAGAAAATAAGGTATGGCTACGGCTTTGATAATTATCGTTTCGAGCAATACAAAGATGAGGTTGGCCGGATTGATTTCAATCAGTTCGATAAAGGCAACCCCGAAAAGAATAAGGCCCTGAAAGACAATGATCCGGATGTATGTAATCAACCGGTTTGCCATGGCAATGTATATCAGGCTTATGGTGAAAGCTATCAGAAGAATGTTGATCATATTCCTGTTAATTTATATCATTTCAGTTTACCCAGTATTAACAAAACACCCACGAAAATAAGGAGCGAAACAGAAGTGAACATTACGATGAATTGCGGATTATGGTTCATCCTGAACCGTGCCGCAAATGATTCTACAACACCTACAATGCAGGCAAATACAAGTTGCACCCCGATATAAATAGGAATTGAATAATACCATTGGAATCCGGGAGTCAGAAAGAAATTCGCGATGATGGCACCGAACAACGCAAATTTCAGGTTTACGGCATAAAGGATCAGTCCCATGTCAAAGCCACTGTTATCGAGAACCATGACTTCGTGAACCATGGTCAGTTCAAGGTGTGTTTTTGGATCGTCAATGGGCATCCGGCTGTTTTCCACAAGGGCAATGATAATAAAAACAAAGGCTGTCAATATTCCAATGCCGTATGAGATATAGGAGCCGAAATGCAGTGCCGAAAAAATGCCTGCAAATGACGTATATCCTGTCAGCAGGGCAAATGATCCCATAAGAATAAAAAAAGCCGGTTCGATAAGCATGGCATAAAGGGCTTCACGGCTGGCCCCCATACCTTCAAAACTGCTTCCTGTATCCAGTGCGGCAAGGATCATGAAGAACCTGCCCAGTGCCAGTACATAGGCAAAGAATACGAAATCCCCGTCAAACGATAAAATACTTTTCTGATTTCCAAAAGGGATAAACAAAATAGCCATCAGGATGGCAGCCATGTATACTACCGGGGCTATCTTAAAGATGAAACTGCTGGTTTCACTGTATACCGAGCCTTTCCGGAGCAACCGGACAATATCTTTAATGGGCTGGAATATCCCCGGACCTTTCCGCCCTGAAAAAATACTTTTGGTACGGATTATGATTCCGGTGAATATCAGACTGTTCAGAAAAATCAGCAGTAAGCTCAACAAACGCATATTACAATTGTTTTAAAACGTATGTCAGGGTTTGAATGACATCCAGAATAAAGGGTATGGCAATGATGATAAAAATAAACACGACCCCGTACAGCACATAAAACTGAACCCTTCCGTTCTGAAGAAATCTGAACATCCCCAGGAAAGCTTTCAGGTTTCGCAAAGGCCAGTCGATCAGTCCGCTTTCAATCTTATCAAAAAAGCGGGTTTCTGAATAGGAAGGCATTGCATTTATCGGTTTCACCTCATTCTTTCCTTTGTTCGTTTTAACCAAGGGTTTGATGAGCTTGGTATAGGTACGCACATAGGAAGTAGCAGTATATTGCATTCTTGGTGATCCGGCTGTATAACCGCATCCCCATGTAGGTTGGATTGTGTTTGAGCGGTTCAGTGTTGCAAATTTTCTGATCAGGTATAACAGGAAAACCAGTAAAACAAAACCCCAAACAGCTATGCTGATACGCTGCATTACAAATGAAAGTTCGAAACTGCCTTCTGATAATGAAAGTCCTGAAAAAAGCTCAACCGGCTTCTTCAGCATGGCAATGAAAAGCCGGGGAAACAATCCTATGAGCACAATGAAAAAGGCAGCCAGGTATTGCGGAAAAAGTGCCGGGGTATTGGTTTCATTCATGGACTCAGGATAATGACTGCGGGCTCTTCCCAGGAAAACTATTCCAAAAGCCTTGGTAAAACAGAGTATACCAAGACCTCCGATCAGGGCCAGACTTAATATGGACAGAACAAAGACAGGAGACAGCGCATGACCGGTGCTGACAGCTTTGAACAATCCGGAATAGATCAAAAACTCTGATATGAATCCGTTGAAAGGCGGTAATCCGCATATGGCCAGTGCAGCTATAAGAAATAATACAGCTGTTTGCGGCATTTTTTTGATGATACCTCCCATACGTTCAATATTCATGGTATGCGTTGCCTGATAAACAGAGCCTGCCCCGTAAAACAACAGCGACTTAAAAAGTGAATGGTTAAGGGTATGCAACAGGGCACCGGCGTATCCGGCAAATGTAAGGTAGGCATTATCCAGACCTCTTCCAATGGTGCCAAGACCTATGCCAATACCTATGATGCCGATGTTTTCAATACTATGATAGGCAAGCAGTCTTTTAATATTATGCTGAACGGTTGCCAGCATCACGCCATAGATTCCGGTCAGCACTGATATGATCAGTATGATGATGCCCAGCAGCACATGGTTTTGATGAATCAGCAGCAACATACGGAGTATACCATAGATACCTGCCTTGATAAGAACCCCAGACATCATCCCTGACACATGAGAAGGTGCAGCAGGGTGAGCATGAGGAAGCCAGGTATGAAAAGGTACAAAGCCAGCCTTGATGGCAAAACCCACAAAAAAGACAAAGAATAACAGAATGCTGGTGGCCTCGGTCCCCAGGGCACTATACCGGCTTATCGCCGACAAGACAAAGCTACCCGTGTGAGCATATACCCAGATAAAACCGATGGTAAGAAAAAGAATGCTGATATGGGACTGGATGAGATAGTTTATACCGGCTTTCAGGGTTTCCATTTTACCATGTTCAAAAATTACCAGGATAAAAGATGTCAATGCCATAACTTCCCATACGCACAGGAATGCCAGACCGTTCTGAATGAAATAAATACCAGTCAGGGCAAAATGGTTCATCAGGTAACTGATGCAATGAAGGCTCAGGTTGGCAGGCTGTCCGGCATATTTTTTCAGATACTGCCGTCCATACAGGATACCGGTGAAAACGGTAAAATTTGTCAATAAAATAAACCAGGCAGAAAGGCTGTCAATACGAATGGGGATATGACCGAAAACGATACCTCCGTTAATATTTTCCAGGTAAGCATCTCCTGTCAAAACGCCGATGGCCACCCATGAACTGACCAACGAGCTGACCATTACGGCAAGCACGGCCATCAGACTTTTGTATTTTTCCCGGATGAGAGCAATTGTAACAGCAAAAACAAATAAAGTCATGACCAGAATTATGCTCATACCAGGTGCTATAAAAGATTATAAAAATCAGATAAAAAAGAATTTTCAGAAGTATTCATGGTAAAAATGAACGGACAAAAATAATGGTTTTAGCATCATAAATGAACAGGCTTGGCTTATAAGTTGTAAACCGGGCTGTTGAAAAAAAATCATGAACAGTTGAGGATAATGATTCAAAGGACGCCACTTAGAAACTGATCAGGCCAGCATTGTTTTATATCCTGATGATTTCAGCTCCCAGGGCATTCAGCCTTTCATCTATCTTTTCATAGCCTCTGTCGATCTGATCGATATTATGAATGGTGCTGGTCCCGTCGGCAGAGAGGGCAGCTATCAGCAGGGCGACACCGGCCCTGATATCAGGAGATGTCATGGTGGTTGCGCGGAGCTGTATCTGATGATCCAGTCCGATCACTGTCGCACGATGCGGATCGCAGAGAATGATCTGGGCACCCATGTCAATCAGCTTATCAACGAAAAAAAGCCGGCTCTCGAACATCTTCTGGTGTATTAAAACACTGCCTTTGGCCTGGGTTGCCACCACCAGGGCCACACTCAACAGGTCGGGTGTGAAACCCGGCCAGGGCGCATCGTCAATCGTCATGATAGAACCATCGATAAAGGTTTCAACTTCATAATGTTCCTGTGCCGGAATAAATAAATCGTCCTGCCTTTGTTCCCAGGCGATACCCAACCTTGTGAAGGCAGACGGTATGATCCCCAGGTTCTCAAAACCTGCATTTTTTATGGTAATCTCTGAACGGGTCATGGCCGCAAGACCGATAAATGACCCCACTTCAATCATATCGGGCAAAATAGTGTGATCGCATCCGGTAAGATTCTCAACGCCTTCTATGGTCAGCAGATTGGAACCGATACCCTGAATACGGGCTCCCATAAAAACCAGCATGCGACACAACTGCTGTACATAAGGTTCACAGGCGGCATGGTATATTGTTGTCTTTCCCTTTGCCAGCACAGCGGCCATGACAATATTGGCCGTCCCTGTAACCGAGGCCTCGTCGAGCAGCATATAACAACCGGTCAGCCTGTCGGCTTCGAGTTTGTAAAAGGCTTCCCGCGATTCATAGGTAAAATTCGCCCCCAGGTTAATCATCCCTTTTATATGCGTGTCCATCCGCCGCCTTCCGATCTTATCACCTCCCGGTTTTGGTATATAGCCCTTACCAAAGCGGGCCAGCAACGGACCAACGATCATAACCGATCCCCTGAGGTTTGAACTTTTCCTTTTATATTCTTCAGTTAACAGGTACTCAACATCCACCTGCCGGGCTTCAAAAGTATAATCGCTTTGAGAAAGCCTGGAGACCTTAACACCCATGTTCTGCAAAAGGTCAATAAGATTCCTGACATCGAGAATATCGGGGATATTCCTGATGGTTACCCTTTCAGGAGTGAGCAATGTTGCTGAAATGACCTGCAAGGCTTCATTCTTGGCACCTTGTGGAATAATTTCACCTTTCAGACGTCTTCCTCCGATTACTTTAAACGATGCCATAAAAAAAAGGAATTAATTGCGTTGCTTTTTTTCGCCGCGGGGAATAAATTTCTTTTTTTGTTTCTGAAAATCTTTCTGATCACTGAGCTTAACGCCTTCTTTCAGTTTTATTTTCTTATCTGAAATCTCTTCGAGATCGGAACCGATAATAGCATCTGTTACAGAATCACGGTTCCAGGCCAGGTATGACTTTTTCATCTGATTGGCAATGAGCTTTATAAGAGCTTCCTTGTCATCGCCCTCAGGAAGCTTTATTGCCTCTTCAATTAACCGTTCAATGATCTTGCCGTAATGCCTGTACCTTATCTGATTGGTATTATAAGGCACACGCCGTGGTTTTTCGATAAACTCTTCAGCCCTGGGCACATCGTAGGGATAATCGATATCGAGTTTAAAATCAGACATGATGGCCAGGTGATCCCATAGTTTGTGTTTGAAATCATTAATATCGCGCAGGTGAGGATTCATATTGCCCATAATGTTAATAATGGCCTGTGCCAAACGATTACGTTCATCACGGTCCTCAATTGTGAGAATGTAATCAACCATCTTTTGCATATTCCTTCCGTATTCCGGTAATATTAACCTGGGCCGGCAGGAATTGTAATCGTAATTCATAAACTAATTTTTTGCAAAGTTAACATAAAAAAATGAGATGCCCGTAAAATAAGGAGAAATAATTATAAATCTGACGAAGCCGTATAAAAATCTCATTTTGTTTTGTATGAATAATCCCTTCAGATTGTTCTTATTATGACCATAAACGAATTTTTTCAGTATTCTTTTTAAAAATACAGCTTAACATTTATTGCAATCGATTGCACAATTCTTTTTTTGTTGTTATTTTTAACGGGTAAAAAAACGGAGGGATTAAAATGAGAACAAGAATTTTACTGTTAACGCTTTTCATGAGTACATGTGTTGTAATGAATACATTTAACCAGGATATTCCGCTTGTATATGATGTGGAAAACACGGGAGCCGACTGTCCTGAACCACCTTTGCCAACTTTTGAAGAGCTTCCGTTCATTGAGCCTCTGACCGATCCGTTCGAATGGTCTGACGGAAGCGGTCGTGATACCACATTTGCAAGCTGGAGATGTCGTCGCGCAGAAATCAAAGCTGAGATTGAAAAATATGAAATCGGGCCCAAGCCTGTCGATCATGACACCCTGTTTGCCGGCTTCAACAAAGCTGACAGCGTGCTCACCGTGCATGTGATAAAAAATGATGACACCCTCACCCTGACTTCCAAGGTAATCCCGCCGGCCGGGGACGGACCCTTCCCTGCTGTAATTGGGATTGGATTTGGTTCCGGTAGTCTTCCTTCTGACATTTTTACAAGCCGGGATATTGCGATGATTCCGTTCAACTACTGGCAGGTCATGGCCCATACCCAATCCCGCGGCAATGAACCGATCAACAGGCTATATCCCGAGCTTGTTTATATGGGTGCTTACAGTGCATGGTCCTGGGGCGTAAGCCGTTTGATCGACGGTCTGGAGCTTGTCTCGGATGATCTCCCGATTGACCTGAAGCACATGGCCGTCACCGGTTGTTCCTTCGCCGGTAAAATGGCGCTCTTTGCCGGGGCTTTTGACGAGCGTATTGCCCTCACTATTGCCCAGGAGTCGGGAGGCGGTGGTGCCGCCGCATGGCGTGTGTCTCAAACCCTGGAAGGCGTCGAAAATCTGGGCAACACCAATCATAGCTGGTTTATAGAAGATATGTTCCAGTTTTCCAGTAAGAATGTTTCGAAACTTCCGCATGATCATCATGAATTAATGGCCATGGTAGCACCCCGTGCCTTGTTCGTACTTGGAAATCCCGATTATGTATGGCTGGCCGATGAGTCAGGCTACGTTTCTTGTGAGGCTGCAAAACGTGTCTGGGATAATTTTAACATTTCCGACAGATTCGGCTTTTCCATATCAGGAGGACATACCCATTGCGGCATTCTTGATTTTCAGAAGACAGAGATAGAAGCCTTCGTGGATAAATTCCTTCTCGGTGACACATTGGTAAACACAAACATCGAGACTCATCCTTACAGCAATGTCAATCCCGTTTACTGGTACGACTGGTGGGGAAAGGGCGAACCATATTTCCCGGTTATTGACAGAGGTGAAAGCGAAGAGGTCTGGTTTGAAGCAGAATGTGCAACAGTAGGCGCTGCCTGGAACATACGGCTTGATACTACAGCTTCAAATGAAAGCTATACGATCCCCAAACAGGGTTTAACCAATAATATTACAAACTGGCCCGCCGATAGCGGAAGTTTAATTTATTTCCCCTTCACAGTGCATAACGATACAACCTTTTATGTCTTCGGACGTGTTAACTGTTCAGCATACGATACCTATTCCTTCTGGCGAAAACTGGATGATAAATCATTTGAGAGAATATACGGGGACCGCACCAATGGCTGGAAATGGATCCAATTCAGCAAACATGAACTGACAGCCGGGGAACACATCTATGCCATTGGCTATCGCCAGAATGAAGCCATGCTTGACAAAATATGCATATCAGATTTTCGTTATCCTCCGGGAGAAACAGGTGAACCTGCCGAATTCCTTTGTACCCCTGATACGACCACACAGTTTTATTCCTCAATAAACATGTTGAATGTTTACGGGTCATGGACCCTGGGTCAGAACTATCCCAATCCTTTTAAGACCAATACAACCATTGCTTTCGAGATTCCCCGGCCTGTGTTTGTTTCACTGAAAGTATATTCTGTGCTGGGTGAAGAAATTGCTGAACTCGCGGGTAAAAAATACAATACAGGAAAACATATTGTTGAATTTGATGCCCGTAAGCTTCCACGTGGCGTATACTTTTATACACTTAAAGCCGATAGATTCTCAGCAAGCCAAAAAATGATCATAAAGGGTGAATAGCTTGTTTTAAAAAGCGTGTTTTGAGACTACCTCTTTTTTATTCTCAGTTTCGCAAATTTCAGCAACAGCTGTTTCTCTTCGCCAAGCCGGGGAAAATGAACCTTTGCTTTACGGTTCGGTTTTGCACCTTCCACACTGATTACTTCACCGGGTCCGAAATGGCGATGCTCAACCTGCATGCCGGCAACAATCTCATCCGGATTATCCGGTATAAAGTCATCTTCCGACACCAATGTGGTTACAGCCCTTTTCCGGATTATATCTGGTTTTACCACACCCGGGGATAGATGATTTCCGGGGCGCACAGCTTTCAGCTTTTTTACCCGTACAGTTGATGCTCCGTATAAAGATGCAGCATTTTCAGTTTTTTTCACTGGGGGTTCGTTGGCTTCTTCAGCCTGCCAGTCCACGAATTCCGGATCGATATCGCGCAGAAAACGACTTGGGGAAGTAAACATAAGAGTGCCCCAGCGATAACGGTTTTGGGCATAAGTAATGATTACACGCTTTTTCGACCGTGTAAGGGCAACATAAAACAACCGCCTTTCCTCTTCAAGTTCCTGGGGCGAATTAACAGACAACCGTGACGGGAATATTTCCTCTTCAACGCCGGCAATATATACATTATTAAACTCGAGGCCTTTGGCCGAATGCATGGTCATGATGGAAACCTTGTTCCGGTCGCCATCTTTTTCGTTATCCTGATCAGTAAGCAGGGAAACGTTCTCAAGAAAACCGGCAATACCGGAAGGCCGGTTTTCATTAATACAGGCATCGGTAAATTCTTTGATGCCATTCATTAATTCCTCAAGGTTCTCATAACGGCTCCGCTCTTCCACTGTATTGCCGTTGTACAGGTCTTTCAGAAGTCCTGATTTTACAGCAATGGTATGTGTGGCTTCATAGGCATTCAATGAATCAGTGAGCGCAGTGAATTCGGAAATCAGCTGACGGAACGCATTCAGCTTGCCTATGGTGCCTTTGTTCAGGTTAGCTGTCTGAATATCCAGATTTTCAATTGCTTTCCAAAGGCTGATCCGATTATTGGCGGCAATTTCGCCAAGTTTTTCCATCGTCACATCCCCGATACCACGTGGCGGATAGTTTATGATCCGCTTCAGGGCTTCATCATCGTTATGGTTAACTGATAACCGGAGGTAGGCCAGCATATCTTTAATTTCTTTTCGCTGGTAGAAACCAATGCCACCATAAATTTTATAAGGAATGTTCCTCTTGCGCAAGGCTTCTTCAAAGATCCTCGACTGCGCATTGGTCCGGTACAATATCGCAAAATCATAATACTGCTGCTGCTCTGAGAGCATAGTGTCAAGGATACTGTTGGAAACAAAAAAACCTTCCTCAATGTCAGTCAGTACCTTTTGTATACTTATCCTGCACCCTGTTTCATTACCTGACCATACCGTTTTCCTGATCTGACCCTGGTTTTTTGCAATCACACTGTTGGCAGCTTTTACTATAGTCTGGGTTGATCTGTAGTTCTGTTCCAGTTTATAAAGCTTATAATCAGGATAATCATTACGGAAATTCAGTATATTCTCAATTTTCGCTCCCCTGAATGAATATATGCTCTGGGCGTCATCACCTACCACGCACACATTCTGATGCTCGCTGGCCAGTTTGTTAACGATGAGATATTGCGAATAATTGGTGTCCTGGTATTCGTCGACCAGCACATAGGCAAAACGTTTCTGGTATTTCTCCAATACATCGGGAAAATCACGGAATAAAATGTTTGTGTTCAGCAACAGGTCGTCAAAATCCATGGCATCGGCATTTCTGCACCGGGCACAATATGTGGCATATATCGTTCCCAACTGCGGCCGGCGGGTGGAATTATCGTGTGCCATCAGCTGGCTGTTGCTTTTATAGGCCGCCGGCGTGATCAGATTGTTTTTGGCCCATGATATTCTGCCAAGCACATCCCCGGGTTTGTAAAGCTGGTCATCCAGGTTCATTTCCTTGATGACAGACCTGATCAGACTTTTGGAATCAACGGTGTCATAAATGGTGTAATTTGCTGAATATCCCGTGGCATGCGCTTCAGATCTTAATATGCGAGCGAATATACTGTGAAAAGTACCCATCCACACATATTTGGCCAGGTCATTACCCACCAGCCTGCCGATGCGTTCTTTCATCTCGGCAGCTGCTTTATTGGTAAAAGTAAGACAAAGAATGACCGATGGGCTGACACCTTTGCTCAAAAGGTAAGCCACACGGTAGGTCAGCACGCGGGTCTTTCCAGAACCGGCACCGGCTATGACAAGTGTTGGCCCCTCGGTATTGCACACTGCCTGATATTGTACCTCGTTTAAATCCTTTAAGAAACGATCCACATCCAGCTTTTAAAGTAAGGGTTCAAAGGTAATGATTGCGGTTTTCAATAGCCGGCTGCTTCATGGATTTTTTTAAGGAAATAATTAACAGCCGGTTTTTGCGTTATAAAATTATTCATTGAGTAGCTTGAATGGATGTTTTTTTTTAACATTGCATCATTATGCCGAAAACAATCTTTGTAAGATTCAGCAAAAGAATGCCAATTTGCTTATCCATCCGCCAGGGATTATGGATTTTGCTTTCTTTTACCCTGTTTCTTCCGGCTGACGCCCAGATTTCGTCTCCCGACATGGATAAAAGTTTTAAAGCCAACTATTCATCAGGCAACAACACTGATTCGGTCTTCATTTTTAACCAGCCTGAATATAATGTCGGCAAAACCGTTACTTTGGTAGCCACCTCAACTGACAGCACAACTGGGTGGAATTTTATCTGGTCGGTTTATGACAATGCCAGTCATTCATACGTCATTATACCCATGGCCGAAAGTGGTGTCAGTTCAGACATCGATAGCATCAGTGTTTCATCGGGTTACCAGGTTATTATGACAAAAGGTATATTGAGTGATACTTTCAGGGTTTGGGTTTTATTTAACGACTTTGATGTCATTGTCACGAACAAGAACGATGACGGCGAAGTTCTGTCAGGTTACCGAAGCTGTGAATCGGTTTCCCTGAGAGCCGACACGAATCTTATACCCTTATGGTATCCGGAGCCCGGAACGGACAACAGTATTAACGTCATGAACAAATACCGGTTTACCTGGGAATCTGACAATGACCTTTCAGACGATCCGAAAGGCTCAGTTACCGGGCGTATTGAAAATCCCCCGTTCAGAGACACCTGGTATATTATTACCGTAAAGGATGACTTTGGCCTTTCACGTTCCGATTCGGTATTCTGCCCGGCCATCAGATCCAAGGCTTTCATGACTGCTGAACATGTGCCCCTGTCAGATTCTGCAGAATACCCTGGTAAGCTGTACAAGTATTATTATGATGATGTTAATTCAGCACCAGGCAGGTTCCGCTTTGATCTGAGCGAGACTGAGAATGCTTCGTGGTACAAACTGAGCTTTGGTGATGACCAGACGTTTGAAATCGTATCTGATACAGATAAGATCGTACATGCATACAAGCTGCCCGGAAAATATACAGCTGTGTTGCTGACACGCTCACCTGAACCTTATGCCTGTCTTGATTCATTTACAGTTGAAAACAGTTTAGAGCTTCTTTCTGCAGAGTTTAAGCTGCCCAACGTTTTTACCCCTAACGGTGATCTGAATAACGACGTTGTCAAATTGTATGAAGAGAATAATGTTTTCAGAAGCGAGGATGTTTCAACCTTTACCATTGAAATAACCATCTATGACCGTATCGGTAAGAAGGTTCATGAATATTCCGGCGACGTGCGTGAGTGGAAAGGATGGGACGGATTTGTGATGGGATCAAACCGCGAAGCCCCTGATGGTGTGTACTTTTATTGCTTAACACGTCATTTTTACGGGCCCAGTGAGGACAATCCGGAGCTGATATCCCGGGAAGAAAAAGACAAAGGCTTTATTCACCTGTTCAGGGATTAAAAAAAGTCAGACGCCTTAATGGTGTCTGACAATTCTATATGTTCAGTTTTACTTAAAACAATTCAGATATCCCGAAGGGATCTGACATCAAAGTATTATTCTTCATCCTGCTCAGCCTCATAGGCTTTCAGCAGCTCATCCTGAACATTTCCCGGAACCTGCTCGTATTCACTAAATTTCATTGTGTAAATAGCCCGGCCGCCGGTTAATGAACTAAGAGCCGTGGAATACTTATTCATCTCAGCCAGTGGGACCCTGGCCGTAATTTTCTGGAATCCCATCTCACTTTCCATTCCCTGGACAATAGCCCTCCTGCCCTGCAGGTCACTCATAACATCGCCCATTCTGTCGCTGGGGACAAGAACCTCAACAAGGTAAATGGGTTCCAGTATTTTAGGATTGGCTTTTTTAAAGGCCTGGCTAAAAGCATTTCGCCCGGCCAGACGGAAAGAGATTTCATTTGAATCAACCGGGTGCATTTTGCCATCATATACACAAACCCGGATATCACGTGCATATGAACCTGTAAGCGGGCCTTCTTCCATTTTCTCCATGATACCTTTCAGGATAGCCGGCATAAACCTTGCATCTATAGAACCCCCGACGATACAATTATAATAAATCAACTTGCCACCCCAGGCCAGTGGAATTTCTTCCTCGTCGCGTACGGAAATTTTATACTCCTTGCCATCAATCTTGTACATCGTGGGTTTTGTATCACCTTCTTTGTATGGTTCAATGATCATATGCACTTCACCAAACTGTCCTGCTCCGCCTGATTGCTTCTTATGACGATAATCTGCCTGTGCAACCTTTGTTATGGTTTCACGGTAAGGAATGCGGGGCAACAGGAATTCAGTCCCTATCTTAAATATATTATCCATATGCCATTTCAGGATGTTCATGTGGTATTCACCCTGACCTGACAGGATAATCTGTTTGAGCTCTTTTGAATACTCAATCCGGATGGTGGGATCTTCATAATTCATCCTCTGTAATGCTTCTCCCAGTTTCTCCTCATCACCTTCACTCAGCGGTTTGATGGCTGTACGATACTTCGGTTCAGGAAATACAATGGGATCAAATTTCAGAGAGGTATCAGCGGATAAAGTATGATTGATCCTGGTTCCCTTTAGTTTAACCGTAGCTCCCAGATCACCAGCCACCATTGATGGTACTTTGTTACGGTTTTTCCCGGCCACGGCAAAAATCTGGGCAATTCTTTCCTTGTTTTTCGTTGTATTGTTGACCAGGTCCATACCTTCACTGATCTGACCCGACATAACCTTAAAATAGTTGATCTCTCCGATATGGGTTTCCATAGAAGTCTTAAAAACAAACATGGCAGGGGTCCCGCTTTTGTCACATTTGACTTCTTTATTGCCGGCCTTAACGGCAGGCAATTCATCGGGACTGGGCACAACCTGGGTAATGAATTCGAGGAGCCGGTCTGTACCTATGTTCTTCTTTGCTGAAACGCAGAAAACAGGAAAGAGTCCGCGATTAATAAGACCACCTTTGATGCCTTTCTGAAATTCCTCAGGTGTGAGCGTATCATTGGCAAAAAACTGTTCCATAAGCGATTCATCGCTCTCGGCAGCCCTTTCGATCAGCTGCGCATGAAATTCAGCTGCCTGGTCTTTTTGGTCGTCAGGGATATCAACGATCTGAGGCTTACCGCCCCCTGAAGGATATCTATACATCTTCATGGTAACGACATCGATAACAGCATCAAAACCCGACCCGGGATTCACAGGGTACTGGGCTAATACGGCATGATTCCCAAAACGCTCTCTGATGGATTCAATTGTCTTTTCCCAGTTAACCTTCTCATGATCGAGATGATTGACAACAAAAATTATCGGTTTTGATGCCCTGGCAAGATAACGTCCATGAACCTCGGCTCCGACTTCAACACCATTCTGCGCATTAATAACCATCAGCGCTGTATCTGCAACACTAAGCGATGAAACCACGCCACCAATAAAATCATCCAGCCCCGGGGCATCCAGTATATTTATTTTATGATCATTAAATTCAGTATAAAGCAATGCCGAAAAAACAGAACATGTATTGTTCTGCTCAATTTCCTTGAAGTCTGACACCGTGCTTTTGCTTTCAACATCTCCGCGTCTTTCAATAACACCTCCTTCAAAAAGCATAGCTTCGCCAAGGGTGGTCTTTCCAGATCCTGAATTCCCAACAAGGACCACATTTTTAATCTGATTCGTATTGTATGATTTCATGCTATAAAATTGATAAACATTAATAGTCGGAATGATTTTCCTGAAAAGGACTTGCAAAAATAACATTTTTTTAATAAGTACCAAGAAACAACAATCAGCACAAATATCACGGGATAAAATCAAATTATGTCAGATTGTTTAGGCTGGAGAATAAGGATTTTATTATATTCGCCCTGGATTCACCAATGATCTTTTACTTTTGATAAAATTATCCCAATTGCGGCCTATCATCAAAGGTGATAAGAAAATTACCAGGGGATGGGTAGTTTATGATTTTGCCAATTCGGTTTACCAGCTCACCATTGGTTCAACAATCTTCCCGATTTATTATAATGCCATTACCAGGCAGGGAGACATTGATACGATCAGCTTCTTCGGATTCAAGGCCATCAATTCAGTGCTTTATTCATGGGCAATTGCCATTTCCTATCTTATTGTGGCCATGTTTTCTCCGCTTTTTTCATCAATTGCAGACTATACAGGCCGCCGAAAACTATTTATGATGATATTCACCTGGATAGGTGCATTTTCCTGCGGCATACTTTTTTTCTTCAACCGTAATACCATTGAACTGGGCCTTGTTGCTTTCACCTTCGCAACAATAGGGTATGGAGGAAGCCTTGTTTTTTACAATTCCTTTCTGCCCATCATTGCCGAACCTGCTGATCAGGACCGCATCAGTGCAAGAGGATATGCCCTGGGTTATGTGGGCGGCGTTTCCCTGCTCATTATTAACCTTATTTTTGTATTGTTCCCGGAATTTTTTGGCATTACCGATAGTACCCTGCCCCCCAGACTGGCTTTTGCCACAGTCTTTTTATGGTGGATTGGATTCTCCCAGATAACCTTCAGAAGACTGCCAAAATATACCTTCGGAAAAAGAGAAAAAGGCGCTAATGTGATATTGAAAGGCTATCAGGAACTTCGCAGCGTCTTTAACCAGGTCATGAAAATGAGCCAGTTAAAAATTTACCTGGTTGCCTTTTTTTTCATGACCATGGGTCTGCTGACCATTATGTTCATGGCAGCAACTTACGGGACCAAAGAGCTTGGACTGGCAGATAAAGTGCTGATTCCTACTATTCTGCTGATTCAACTCGTTGGTATTGGCGGAGCCTGGTCATTTGCCCGTTTTTCCGGCCGGTTTGGAAATGTTAAAACGTTAATTTTCAGTATTATGGGCTGGATTGCCATATGTATCGGGGCTTATCTCATAAAGGGGGCCTCCGGATTCATCGTCGTGGCCATGTGTGTTGGATTTGTGATGGGTGGAACACAAGCCCTGGCCCGGTCAACCTATTCAAAAATGCTCCCTGAGACCCGCAATCATACCTCCTTTTTCAGCTTTTATGATGTGATGGAAAAAATTGCCAGTGTAGGCGGAACCTTCAGCTTTGGCATTATCGAAGCCATAACCGGCAGTATGCGATACTCCGTACTGGCCATCATCACTTTTTTCCTTATCAGCCTGGTATTTATGATAGTCCTCTTATACATACAGGAAAAGGAAAAACGATTACAACCAGCTTTATGATTCACACAAACCGATTTAAAATCCTTATAGCCGGGTTTTGTTTCCGGCTTATTTTTTCTTCAGTTACTCCGGCACAAACCCTTGAAGATCTGCAGCGTGATTTTGCTGAGCTCAGGTTCGGGGCTTTTATTCATTTCAGCATAATGACATTTACAGGTGATCCCTGGGCCACACCTCACCAGGATATTTCGCAGTTTAATCCTTCGGAACTTGATTGCGGGCAATGGGCTGATGCATTTAAATCAGCCGGCATGAAATTTGGCATTCTCACAACAAAGCATCACGACGGGTTCTGCCTTTGGAACAGCGCGTACACAGAAAATGATGTTGCTGAGACACCATGGAAAAACGGACAGGGGGATGTTATCAAAGAATACACGGACAGTTTCCGTTCCAGGGGCCTTATTCCCATGTTATACTATTCTGTCTGGGATAACACAGCAGGAATAGGGAACGGAACAATAACGGCAGATCATCTGGCTGTAATAAAAGGTCAGATCACTGAATTGCTGACGCAATACGGTGAGATTGCCGCCATGTTTTTCGACGGGTGGGCATGGAAAACAGGTCATAAGAGTGTTTCATATGAAGAGATCAGGGCCCTGATAAAATCACTGCAGCCTGGTTGTCTGATCATAGAAAATGAACATCTCGGCCTTTTGTTCAATACTGACCTGATCCATTATGAGTCAGGCACAACAGCTCCGGAAGACAACACCAAACCATCAATGGCCAGTCGTTTGATCAATTACAGCGGCGGTAATGACTGGTTCTGGGCACCGGGTGTTACAACCTCAAGCCTGATGAGTGTTGATGAAATCGTCAATACAAATTTACAGTATCTTGAACCGTTGTGGTGCAATTTTGTATTAAACTGCCCTCCGAATAACAAAGGCAAACTCGATGAACATATTGTAAACCGTTTAAAGGAAGTTGGGGAAGTATGGCAGCCTGATTTGTCGCGTCCTCTTCTTCCTCCCCAGCCTCCACAAATGAATCAGCCATATACCGCAGTGTCAGCCACAGCCACAAGCGGCACCGCAGGCTATGTTATTGACGGCTTTAATGACAGATTTTACTATTCGGTATGGGAATCGGATAAGTCTTTGCCTCAATCAGTTACGATAGATCTGGGGTACAACAGGCCGGTTGATATCATTTACTATGTCCCAAAGTTCAAACCCACGCTCACCCCTGTAAAAGAAGGAAGTATACAATCATACCGTATCTGTGAAAGTGTGGATAATATTACCTATAACATGGTTGCTGAAGGCAGCTGGGAAGGCAATACAGAAATGAAGGTGGCTGCATTCCCTGTTGTGACAACACGTTATATGAAGCTTGAAGCTCTGTCTGCCGTTAATTCGTTTGCTGCTGCCACTGAGTTCATGGCCGGATTGAGCTGCCCTCCCTCAGCCATCAGTCCTTACTTTTATATCAATGATGGTGAACAGCAGGAAGGCCTCAATGTTATATGCAATACTGATGACAAAGTTATCCTGAGTCCACAATCCCTGAATGACACAGGCTGGGCCTGGAGCGGACCTGATGAATTCACGGCCAATTTACGTGAAATCATCCTGCAAAAGATCCGGGCGGATCAGTTTGGACAATATCGGGTCATATATACCAATGCATGCAACAGCAAAAGTTCACTGATCTTTAATGTATTATCTGCAGACCGGGTGAACATTAAAAACCAGCATGGCATTTCCCCTGTCATGAAAATTTTTCCGAATCCGCTGGAGGGGCATGTATTTCATATTGAACCTTACGATCACTATTATCCGTATGGTAACATTACACTTTGCGATCTTCAGGGCAGGATGTTATCACTGCGTGCAACAGGCAGCAACAGCTTTTTTATTGAATCAAGCCTGACACCAGGTTTGTATTTTCTGCAGATAAGCAATCATCAGTCTGTGATAACAGAAAAGATCCTCATCGGAAAAGATGATGTCAACTGACTATCAGGTTTATTATGATCATAAAAAAATATGATCACTTTCCCTTATCTCAGGCTATCCATCTGACATAGCCAATGTCCTGACGGTGCGCCAACAAATCATTCCTGGGATACAGTCTTATGCCATAGGTGAATGTGCCGGGTTGTCCGATTTTTACCTGTGCTGTATAAGTGGCTTTATCAGCATGAAATTCACTGAGGGTAAACTCATGTGTTGAAATCACCCGTTCGCCGTTCTCAGTAATAACAAGTTCCACGCCCACTTCATTGGCGGGAATCTCATTAAGATCGAGAACCACCCTGCCTTCGCAAACCTGACTGACATTAAACACCTCAGTGCCTTTATCGAATAAATTAACTTCCAGTATATTTATATTATTCCAGGCTTTTGAAATGCGCTTTTTCCAGGAAGATACTGTCTTGGCCATTTCAAAATCGTTTTTAATCATCAGCTGATGTCTTTCATAAAGCTTCTGATAATAGCGCCGTTTATAATCATTGATCATCCGGGTTGTCGTAAAATGGGGCGCTATTTTGGCAATTGAATTTTTAATGATTTTAAGCCATTCACCCGGAATACCTTTTTCGTCCCTTTCGTAAAATGCAGGGATCACTTCCTGTTCCAGCATGGTGTATATTATTTCAGCATCCAGGTCATCCTGCAGGTTTGGATCATCATAGGCAGTCTCGTTTGTAAGAGCCCAGCCGCCATCAGGATGATAGCCTTCCACCCACCAGCCGTCAAGTACGCTGAAATGCAAGGTGGCATTCATAACCGCTTTTTCTCCGCTTGTTCCTGAGGCCTCCATTGATCTGGCTGGTGTATTGAGCCATATGTCTGCCCCCTGAACCATAGTTTTGGCCAGATTCATATCATAATTCTGCAGGAAAAGAATTTTACCAAGGAAATCAGGGTGTTTCGACAAGTCAAATATTATTTTTATCAGATCCTGTCCGGCTTTATCATTAGGATGGGCTTTACCGGCAAAAATTATCTGGACAGGCTTACCGGGGAGATTCAGTATCCTGGCGAGCCGTTCGGGATTACGAAACAGCAAATGAGCCCTTTTATATGTTGCAAACCGACGGGCAAAACAAATGGTCAGGGAATCCTCCGACAAGGTATTGTTAATGGCGATGATCTGTTTTGGATCTTCGTGCCGTTTAATCCAGTTTTCCTTGAACCGTTCACGTATTGTGTTTATCAGCTTTTTTCTCAGGTCCTGTTTTATTTTCCAGAGATTTTCATCAGGCACATTTGAAATACCTGACCATCTGTCAAAATCTGTAATGTTCTGCTCCAGATCCTTGCCAAAAAAGTCTGCATACAGCTTTTTTAAGGTCGGTGCCGTCCATGTTGCATAATGAATCCCGTTTGTCACATAGCCTATATGGAGTTCTTCAGGAAGATAGCCGGGCCATAGTTTTACAAACATCTCCTGGGTAACCGTACCATGCAACATGCTTACACCGTTAACTTCCTGGGCAAGATGTGCAGCCAGATAGCTCATGTTGAATTTTTCATTCCAGCTGTTCGGTGTAGTCCGACCTATGGCCATAAGTTCATTCCAGGTTAGCTTCAATCGTTCAGGATAATGCCCGATATAACGCCGAAGCAGGTTTTCGTCAAAAGCATCATGTCCGGCAGGAACAGGGGTATGGGTTGTGAAAAGTGTTGATGATCTCACTATTTCACGGGCTTCTGCAAAAGTGAGTTTATAATTCTGTATATAAATCCGCATACGCTCAAGCCCTATGAATGCACTGTGTCCTTCGTTGCTGTGATAAAGGTCTGGCTTTATTTTTAAGGCCTCCAGTACCCGCATACCGCCTATACCAAGCAACAATTCCTGCTTAAGGCGGTTTTCATTATTTCCTCCGTACAGATGATGTGTTACACTTCGGTCTTCTTCAATATTGGCTTCAAAATCAGTATCCAGAAGATAAAGTTTTATACGGCCAACGCTGACCTCCCATATCCTGGCCTGCATTGGCCTTCCGGGAAGTACGATAACAATGGTCTTAAAATGACCATTCTCATCTTTGACAGGATGTACGGGCAATTTTGAAAAATGCTGAAAGTCATAACCTGCCTGCTGTTCACCCCGTGTTGTTATCTGCTGTGAAAAATAGCCATAGCGGTATAGGAGACCAACAGCCACTATATTGACCTTTTGGTCACTGGCTTCCTTGAGATAATCACCCGCCAGAATGCCAAGTCCGCCGGAATAAATCTTCAGTGAATTATGAAGTCCGTATTCCATGCTGAAATAAGCGATACATGGTTTACTGCCTTCTACACCATCTTTTATATAGGTCTTAAACCTTTTGTAGATACGTTGCAGCCTATCCACAAATTTCTTATCATTGCTCAGCATATCCAGCTTTTCATAACTCACCTGTTCAAACAGTATAGCAGGATTCTGGTCACATTTATTCCAGATCTCCGGATCAATGCTGCCCAGCAATTCCTGTGCCTCATCATCCCAGGTCCACCAGAGGTTCTGTACAATTTCACTCAGGGGGGAAAGGGCTCCCGGCAAAGTTGATTTCACGATGATTCTTTTCCAAACAGGCGTATTCATCGTTGGTGAAATGTACTCGTGAACCAGTTCACTGGGCCTCTCTTCAATGGGCACAAACTTATCCTTGCGTTTATCAACCTGCTGAAGCACAACAGTGTAGGCCTGCTTATAATAGTCGATTAGCGTTTTCCAAAGGACTGTCCGAGAGAGAGTGTAAGCATTTTCACGGATCTTTTTCATTTCATCAGCACTCAATACATATTTTGAATGAACAGATGACACAATATCAGCGATGACCTCAAGGTCATTATCATCATTTCGGTTTATCACATCGATGCATTTTTCGGGTGAAAAGCATTCTTTCATAATCCATAATCCGAAACCTGCAAGGGATGTCGTAACCGTCGGCACAGAAAAAGCCAGGCTTTCAAGGGGTGTATAACCCCAGGGTTCGTAATATGAAGCAAAAACAGTAAGGTCAAGACCAATCAGCAGATCGTAATAAGGCATGTTAAAAATGCCATCATTCCCGTTCAGGTAAGAAGGAACAAACAATACCTTCACTTTTTCTTCCGGTGTGTTACCCAGACCGGCTTTTTTAATCCTGTTCAGAATAGGATCCCATTCAGCGTCATGGAGATAATGTGTCAGGTAAAGAGAATCAGCAATTAATGCATTTTCAGCTAAATGGCCTTGCAGTATATCCTTACGCGGACCGTAATGATTGGCAGGAATAAGGATGTAGGCAAGGATGGGCCGCTCAAGTTTATCTGATTTATTGAGCAAACCCAATGCATCGATGAACAGGTCAATACCCTTGTTCTTGAATTCATAGCGACCACTGGTTGCTACCAGGAAAGGCTTTTCACCAAAACTCTGATTTAACACCAACTCGGCTGTTTCAATCAATTTGGCACGGGCTTCTTCGCGTTTCTGTCCGAATTTTTCTCCGGCAGGCACAAAAGTATCCTCAAAACCATTCGGGGTGATAATATCAACCGGTTTTTGTAAAAACTGCCTGCATTCCTTTGCGGTTATCTCGCTAACAGTTGTAAATGCATCAGATTGTCGCGCAGAAAACTTTTCCAATGACTGCTTGGAAACGATATTAAACTCTTTCGCTATTTCATCAGCGTTATATGTGTTGAGATTTTTATACAAAGGCCTGTTGTTACCAGCCAGGCTTCGTCCGATTACAGTGGCATGTGTGGTAAACAACGTGCCAACCTGGGGCAGGCTTTTCTTGAGGTACAGCAATCCCGCACCGGTCATCCATTCATGAAACTGCGCTATGATATGATCATTTGTCGTCAGGTTAAACTTTATAAAACTTTCGATTACTTTACCGGCCATATAGCCGAAAAGTGCCGGCTCAACGTAATCCCACTGTCCTGATAAAGAATCCAGCTTATACTGATCCCATAACTCAAAAAATATCTTGTCCTTGTTTTGAAAACTGTTGGAGAAATTGAGAATGATAGCGATGGGATATCCGTTGATATTCCAGCGGCCAACTTTTATCATGAGACCTTCTGATTCAGCCTGTTTCTTCCATGATGAAAACATCTGCTGATCTTCAACAAATTCAGGATTACCTGATTCGTCTTTTATCACATCAGGGCCTATGACGATATAATTGCTCTTTAACTCATTGACAAGGGATAAGGCTTTAGTGGCAATAACTGTATGTATACCTCCGACTTTATTGCAGACTTCCCAACTGACTTCAAACAAATAATCAGGCAAAATAGTATTCTTCATGTTAAATGCTGTTAGTTCATTAATGATGTATGGAATCCCTTTTTATGCAAAAAAAGGGAAAACTAAATGAATGGAAAACGATTTTACTGTTTCTTTCAGACAGTGGTTGATTTTTTTGCTGTTTTACCCGTTACTTTTTTTGCACGGCTTGTTTTATTCTTTAAGGATTTCTTCCGGACGGCTGTTTTACTTGTTTTTTTTAAAGCATCTTTTGACTCTTTAACTGCACTAATTTTAGTCTTGCTCGACCTGAATCTTTTAAGTTCATTTTCATACTTCCGGATCAGCAGTTCTTTATCCTCAATGATCCTGGTAAGGTTGACAATTTCCTGGTCGGCATTGCTTTCAGGCACCTGAGCATTTAATCTGATGGAAAAATCACTCAGAATGTTCATATAGTTGATATAAGCATCATAAGGTGATTCATAAGGGTTAAAGTAAGCATGGATTTCACCATCGGAGAAAAACTTTGTTGACATATAATAAAGGTGATCGCTTGATTGCAGATATTTCCAGTCTTTTCTGATTCGCGGATCAGTACACCGGTTCACCTTATCGGTAAGAGCAAACAAACGGTTAAAAGCATCACGCTGAAGATCATTCCCAAGCCAGGCTGTCAGGTCTCTTTCCTCATCAGCCCATGATATCGGGTAAGGTACGCTGATGGAAGAAATCGGTTGGAGGTTCTGCACAATTTCACTTGGTGTGCCAAAAGTAAACTTTGAGTTGCGAAATACAGCACCCGGGAGTGCTTTCAGAAAATCGAATATTCCCGATTCAAGCCACTGATGCTCACCAAAAGTCTCATAGTCGATGAAAATATTGGCTGTTTCCTCTTTTTTATCCATTTTGTTAAGCCAGCTGACAAATTTTTCAGCCGTCAGTGGAAATTCTGACCATGCCTGGTTCGAAAAGCGAAAAGCAATATCATCACTGAGCCTGAAGTTACGCAAAAGGACTTTCAGTCGAGGATTGATGGCATTACAATACAAGTAATTCGGGCTTTTCCATCCTAATACATGCTTAGCTCCTTCCGTCAGGACAGCCGAAAAACCCATCTCGGCGACATCAGCACCTATGGAATCGGAATATACAAGTTCTGTATTTCGGAAAACAGCAGGTTCATAGTCAAAATACAGTTTTATTTTCTGCCGCTGCTCTTCCACCTGCCTTTTAAACTCTTCTTTATCTTTCAGGGCAACAAGTGAATGAGAATAGGTTTCTGCCAGAAACTCGACGCAACCGGTTTTTGCCAGCTTCTGAAAACTCTCAAGGACATCAGGTGCATAAAGCTCAAACTGATCAAGTGCAATACCTGATATGGAAAAGGCTATTTTAAACTGGCATCCGTACTCTTTAATGATCTGCCGTAACACTTTGTTTGCAATCAGATAACTGCGATCGGCCACCTTTCTCATAATAGACTCATTCATATAATCGTCATAATAATAGTGGTCGTTCCCGATGTTGAAGAATCTGTAACGTTTAAGCCTGAACGGCTGATGGATCTGGAAGTACAAACAAATAGTCCTCATGCTGAATAATATTGATTTTTTTATTATATCAATGACTCATATATTTCTTTCACTTTGGCGGCTGCATTTTCCCATTTCAGATTGTCAACTTCATCCTTCACATTTCTGCGCAGCACCTTAGATAATCCATTATATCGCAGAATGCCATAAATGGCATCCGCCATGGCATGAATATCCCAGAAGTCTACTTTTATAGCATGCTCAAGAACTTCTGAGACGCCTGACTGTCGGGATATAATCACAGGAACATTCGACTGCATTGCTTCAAGAGGCGATATCCCGAATGGCTCGGAAACAGAGGGCATGACATAGACATCGCTGAGTGAATACATCTGAAACACATCTTCGCCCTTGAGGAATCCGGTAAAATGAAATTTATCGCCCATACGCAAAGCTGATACCCGGTGAATAATATGTTTCAGCATATCACCACTGCCGGCCATTACAAATCTTACATCCTGCATTTTCTGCAACACCATATGGGCAGCCTCGATGAAGTATTCAGGACCCTTCTGCAGGGTGACACGTCCAAGAAATGTGACTATTTTGTCATTAATGCTTTTTTCGCGCTTTATCATTTCACGGTTTTCAAGGGGTTCTACAGCATTGTGGACGGTTATCACCTTGGCCGGATCAATACCATACTTTTCAATAATTATATTCCTTGTAAGATTGCTTACGGCTATTACCCTATCGGCATATTCCATACCGTTTTTCTCAATTTCATATACGCCGGGGTTGACACTACCGCCACTCCGGTCAAAATCGGTTGCATGCACGTGAACTATCAATGGCTTACCCGAAACAAGTTTTGCAGCAATTCCGGCAGGATATGTCAGCCAGTCATGGGCATGAATAACGTCAAAATCATAAGTAACGCCCAAAACGGAAGCAACGGCAGCATAATTGGTTATTTCCTGAAAAAGGTTATGGCTATATCCTCCCGAAAAAGCAAGCTTACCTGAAAATGTAGTGTTGACAAGATAACGCTTACCTTTTTCATTTTTTGACATGAGCATTTCATATTCCTCGGGTGATGTATAAGGAATTACAGAAGAACCAACTTCAATAAAATGGATACGCCGGAAAAATCCTTTGTAATCAACAAAACGACGGCTAATTTCTATTTCTCCCGCATCAATCAGTGAGAGCCGGCTTTGATCTTCATCACCGTAAGCTTTGGGAACAACGAACAGGATATCCACACCTCCAACCTGGTTTAATCCTTTAGTCAGCCCATAACAGGCTGTTCCGAGTCCCCCGGAGATATGAGGCGGAAATTCCCAACCAAACATAAGAACACGCATACAGTTCTGTTGCTTTAAATTACGTTAACTATTATTAAAACTATTATCCTCGGAAAATTTTTCAATTTTTTCAATGATCCTTAACAGGGCAGCTACGCTCCAGGCCTGCGATATAGCTCCGCGTGGATGATGTGGCGGGTCTCCGTCATAAATTTCAGCGATAGTGCCAACACCATATTCATTGATGGTCTCTTCAAATCTGTTCACGATCTCTTTTACCGCATACAGGCCGCTTTCCTTATGCAAGTTCAGATAACATTCGCAATAATGTTCAAGCAGCCATGGCCATACAGTCCCCTGATGATAAGCTTTATCACGTTTTTCCTGATTGCCCTCATAAATGCCTTTATATTTTTCATCCTGGGGTGAAAGCGTACGCAACCCTCTTGGCGTCAGCAGGTCTCTTTCTATAACCGTAAGAACACTTTTTTTCATCTCATTATCAGGCATCGCATATTCAAGCGCTATGGCAATAACCTGATTGGGCCTTATCGACCAGTCTTTTGAAGATTCATCAACAACATCGGCAAGATAACCCTTTGCGTTATCCCAAAACAAGTTAAGAAAGGATTCTTTGATGGTTTCCGGCAAACCCGACCATTGACGGGTAAACGAAATATCCTTTGCCTTTTTGGCCAATTCGAGAGCAAACATAACGGCATTATACCAAAGGGCATTAATTTCAACGGCATACCCCGATCGGGGTGTTACCGGTTTCCCGTTCACAACAGCATCCATCCAGGTCAACGCTTTTCCCTTTTCACCGGCATAGATCAATCCGTTCCCGTGCATCTTTATGCCATATGAAGTACCATCCCTGTATGCTTCTAAAATAGATTTCATGGCTTTACCATAACTTGTCCAGAGAGGCACATAAGACTTGATGGCATGAGCATATTGCTGTACTGACCAGAAAAACCAAAGCGGGGCATCCACAGAGTTAAAAGCCGGATTCTCATCAGAACCCATGTTAGGGAAAAGACCTCCTTTTAGCTTATTGACCATAGTATCAAGCACATCTTTGCAGGACCTGGCATCATCAATCGATAATGTCAACCCCGGCAGCGATATAAAAGTATCACGACCCCAGGCACCAAACCAGGGAAATCCGGCTATGATCTCTGTCTTTTTATCCTTTCTGACAATAAATTGTTGTGCTGCATTGGCAAGACAATTCTTAAAACATATCCGGGGAATTCTTTTGTTCAGGTCAGTCTCAAATTCAGTTTTCAGATTATCCGGATTTTGCTCTTCAGTAGATGCGGAAAAAAAGATCACATCACCTTTTTTGGCTGACATCTCAAAATACCCCGGAACAAAAAGATCCTCCTTGTAATCGTACCCCCGCTTCAGTTCTTCACTGTATTCAATATTATAATACCAGTCAGGGACCTGAATAAATTCAACCTTTTTTGAAAACTGCATGTGTAAGTATGGATAACCGTCATATAACCTCGATTTAATACCGTTGACGACAGGTTTAACTTTCGTATTGGCATACATGTTCGCTTTGCTTAAGGCATGTATATTCCTGAAGGCCAAAAACGGCCTGAATCTCAACTTAATAGGCAAATCTGATTCAAGTATGGTATACCGCAGCAATGCAAGATCCTTATAACCAACCAAAAGACTTTCCTTTTTTATAATTACACCGCCAACACGGTATATATGGGTGGGAATAGGATTGGCATGAAAATCCCTGAGGTATTTATGTCCTTTTGGAGAATACACATCACCCTGGTATTTGTGTATGCCAAGATTGAATTCACTCTTATTTTCAACAATGGTTTCATCAAAAGCAGAAAGCAACACGTGTCTTTCTCCGTCAAGATTTTCAATTGGCGTAACCAAAAGTCCGTGATATTTTCGCGTATTGCAAAATACCAGGGTTGTAGACCAATAGGAACCCGCCCTGTTGCTTCTTACAATCTCTTTGGATAAAGAATATTCAAGATTGATCAGTTGAGTTTTATCAAATTTTAAATACGTCATAAATGGTTCCGTTTTATAACACAAGTTATTAAATTATTAGCGAATATTCAGATGTTTGAACTTTTTTTTTCACGGCAGGTTTTGCCCTGAAAATAATAAAATTCTTACCATAAATAACATATTATACTGCCTGATTGTTTCACATGAGATACACTATTTTTAAGGTCAGGCATTTTAAACTTTTATCTGCTGAAATGTTATGAGAAAAATTTATATTTGAACTATGAATAATGTAGTGGTGGCAATGAAATTTCATCAATTACTGTTTTTTCTGATATTTTTGTCAGCCTGTGCCGGAGAAAAGAACAATTTCAGGGTTGAAGGAACCATCGACGGTTTAGAAAACGTCACCATATACCTTTATAAACGCTCCATCACAGGAACCCTGCCCGTTGATTCGGCCATAATAAATGATAAAGGAAGCTTTGTAATACAGGGATTCACCGGTTATCCCGATTTTTATATTCTCTTTTTTCAAAAAGACAGATATGTAAATCTCATCATCCATCCCACTGACAAAATTCATATCTCAGCAACAGCTGAAAACTTTGAACGTGATTATTTTGTTGAGGGCTCAAAAGACTCCCGTCTGATTCATAAACTGGTTACAAAGCAAGCCCAGACACTTGACAGGATTACAGCCCTGAGCATTGAATATGAAAACAGCCTCGACCGCCCTGATCAGTCAAGTATCAGGGCCCGTATTGACAGCCTTTACGATATTGTTTTCCGGGAACACAAGCAATACTCCATTGATTTTATCCGGGAGAATAAAGAATCACTTGCATCTCTCATGGCATTGTATCAACAACTTGGACGGCGGTCTCCGGTTTTTGATTATAAAAAGGATTTCCGGTATTTTGAACAGGTCGATTCAGCACTTTGTATCCTTTATCCGACCTCCGAAGCTGTTAAAGACCTCAACAAAAAAGTAACACAAATACGGGAGATGCTGAAAGTTGAAATTGGCTCTACCGTGCCCGATCTGAAGCTCCCTGACATAAATGGCAAAGTGGTGGCCCTTTCGGAGTTTAAAGGAAAGCTTGTTCTGGTTAATTTCTGGGCTTCCTGGTCTGATGCCAGTGTTGCAGCCAATCAATCATTGCTTGACCTTTATAAAGAATACCATCCGGAAGGATTTGAGGTATTGCAGGTTTCGCTTGACAGGAGTCGTGAATCATGGCTTCAGGCCATCCGGGATGAAAAAGCGGGATGGATTCACATAAGCGACCTTAAATACTGGGATTCACCGGTTGTTGAATCATTCAGAATTGAAAACATTCCGTCCAATTATCTTATTGACCGTAATGGCATAATAACGGCCAAAAACATTAAATCAGATGAACTGGAAAGGATACTGACAGAAATGTTGTTATGAAAATCAAAAGAATAGCATTACTTCTAACACTTTTTACATCCATTGCCTGTACAAACCAGTCATCAAGGATCAAAGGAAAGATTACAGACAGCAAAGGCAAAATGTTGTATTTTGAGCACGTTGATGCTTCAGCTACCCGATCCGTTGATTCGTCTAAACTTGGAAATTCAGGAAAGTTCAGCTTTAAAACCCGGGTGAGAATTCCGGATTTCTATCAGCTGAGACTGGGCAAGAATCAGATTATCAGTCTGCTGGTAAAACCATCCGAATCCATAACCATAAAAGCTGATGGCCATGACATTGAAAAGACCCTTGAAATCAAAGGTTCATTTGAATCAGAAAATCTCAATAAACTGGTCCGTTATCTCAATGAAACCAGGGCAAAACTTGATTCAATAAACAACTTGTATGATGCCTCTGAAGAAGACAGCCTTATGGAAAAATTTTCACGCGAATATGCCAGTGTCCTGGAGAGCCACAGGAAATATTCCATGGCCTACCTCCTTACACACACCAATTCAATGACTTGTATATATGCTCTTTACCAGCAAGTATCACCCGGCCAGTATGTTTTTTATAAAAATACCGACCTGCAGTTTTTCAAAATCGTCAGTGACACATTGGGTAAATATTATCCGCGCTCAAAACATGTAGCAGCATTCCGGAAAAATGTCAGGCGTATGCTGAATGATTATCAGACAAAAAGGCTGTTAAGCATGGCCGATACAGTGAAAACGACACTGCCGGGCATAGAGCTGGCAGATATGGATGGGAAAATACGAAAACTGAATTCCTTAAAGGGCAAATATGTGCTTTTAAGTTTCTGGGCTTCCTGGAATGAAGATTGTATTGCGCAAAACCTCCGTCTGAAAGAGGTTTATTATAAATATCACAGGAACAACTTTGAAATCATGCAGGTATCTTTTGATAATCAGCCGGAAGCCTGGAAAAGGGCCGTCCGGTTTGATGAACTGCCCTGGATCAGTGTTATTGATTCGTCTTTCCCGAATTCCCTTGTGGCAGCGAATTATAACATCCAGGAACTGCCGGCAAACTACCTGATCGATAAGGATAATACCACCATACTGGCGAAGAACTTAAGCCCTGAACAATTGCAAACAGAATTATCAGAATTGCTCAATCAATAAAAATCTCAGTTGACTGACAGGCATAAGATATATTTCATCTCTGACATCCACCTTGGGCTGCATCCGGCTGAACAAAGTGTGATGCGTGAGAAGATCCTGGTACGATGGCTTGAAAGCATTAAGAATGATGCTTCAGAACTTTACCTCGTAGGTGATATCTTTGACTTCTGGCATGAATATCATAAGGTTGTACCCAGAGGATTCACACGTTTTCTGGGCAAGCTGGCTGAACTATCCGACAGTGGCATAAAAATTCATTTTTTTACAGGCAATCACGATGTTTGGGTATACGATTACCTGCCGGCTGAAATCGGACTGACAGTATATCACGATAATATTACCAGGAATATAGACGGTTTCCGTTTTTTCATCGGACATGGCGACGGTGTTGGAAAAGCTGATTTTGGATACAGGATGCTGAAAGCTGTTTTTACCAACAGGTTTCTTCAATGGCTTTTTGCCCGTATCCATCCTAACGCATCCCTGGCCTTTGGTCACCGCTGGTCACGTTCAAGCCGTTATGCCAAAGGTATCATTGCTGAACCATACCGGGGTAATGATAAAGAATGGCAGATTATCTTTGCACAGGAACTGATCAGGAAAGAACCTTATGATTTTTTTATCTTCGGACATCGTCACCTGCCCTTTGATATAAAAATAGGTGAAAACACCCGTGTCATCAACCTGGGAGACTGGATAACCAAGTACACATATGCGGTATGGCAGAATAATACACTTGAACTCCACTCCATTTTCCCCGAGAAGGAAAAGGATATCATCAGGAATTATTAATCAGTCCCTCAAAAATGGGCCATATTGCCCGAGTAATATTAACAAAATGTTTGATGCCATTGTTGTCAGCCTGCCTGCTGCTGGCAGGTACACTATCCCTGCCAGCCGGCAGGCTGGGTTTCTGAAATTACAGTCTCACTGATTTAATGAAATAAAAAACCGTCTCACATGTTACCATGAGACGGCAATTTTTATGTTTGTTTGGTATACTGTTTAGATCAGTGATGTGGCAAGTGTAACGCCAACTATCACAATCGACACCATGCTCATAAGCTTGATCAGTATGTTCAGGGAAGGACCTGAAGTATCTTTGAAAGGATCACCTACCGTATCACCAACAACAGCAGCTTTATGACTGTCGCTGCCCTTACCGCCAAGATTACCTTCTTCAATAAATTTCTTGGCATTATCCCAGGCACCTCCGGCATTGGCCATAAAAATAGCCAGGATGAAACCGGTGGCAACACTGCCAACCAATAAACCCATAACACCGGCAACACCAAACAGGATACCTACGGCAATCGGAATGGATATGGCCAGTAAGGATGGGAGCAACATTTCACGCTGTGCCCCCTTGGTTGAAATAGCCACGCAACTGGCATAATCGGGTTCAGCTTTTCCTTCAAGAATTCCTGTAATTTCACGGAATTGCCGGCGCACCTCATCAACCATAGCTTGTGCAGCACGCCCAACAGCAGTCATAGTGAGTCCGCAAAAAAGGAATGCCGCCATAGAACCGATAAAAGCCCCAATAATCACTCTTGGGTTCATCAGGTCAATGTGAAAATAATTCATCACATCCTGAATACCGGCATTGTGAATATCAATACCGGTAGAGGCCTGGAAAGCTGCAGCTTTTTCAGGTAATCTGGCCAGTCCCACCTTAATTTCCTCAACATATGAAGCCAACAATGCAAGCGCAGTGAGAGCAGCCGAACCAATGGCAAATCCTTTACCGGTGGCGGCCGTGGTGTTACCCAGTGAATCAAGGGCATCGGTACGTTTGCGTACTTCGGGGCCCAGTTTACTCATTTCAGCATTTCCACCTGCATTGTCAGCAATGGGTCCGTATGCATCCGTAGCCAAAGTGATCCCCAGGGTCGAAAGCATTCCCACGGCAGCTATACCAATACCGTAAAGACCCATGCTAATATTGGCAAAGTTGAAATTGGAAGCAAACACGAAAGCCAGAATAATAGCTGTGCAAACAATCAATACCGGAAAAGCAGTTGATATCATACCCGTACCAATACCGCTGATAATAACAGTGGCCGGACCTGTTTTTGATGCTCCGGCAATGGACTTTGTCGGTTTGAAAGCCGATGAAGTAAAATATTCGGTGGTTTTACCGATTCCAATACCGGCAAATAAACCAGCGATCATAGCTCCCCATACTCCCATAAAATTGGGAATTCTGAGTACCCATAGAATCAGCAATGCAAATGCGGCAATGAAAAATGAACTAATATTTACGCCACGACCGAGGGAAGCAAGAAGATTCTTTTGCGTGGCACCTTCCTTGGTCCGAACCATAAAAATGCCAAGGATCGATAAGACAATACCCACGGCAGCAATGATCATGGGCGCTATTACCGCGTTAAACTGGGTGGTGGCAGCATCGTAACTGGAGTAACCGGCAGCAATAAGTCCGGTAGCCGTAAAACCCGTTGCACCCAGGGCAGCCGTTGAAAGAATAGAACCGCAATAGGATTCATAGAGATCAGCACCCATACCGGCAACATCACCTACGTTATCACCGACATTATCGGCAATGGTAGCAGGATTACGGGGATCATCTTCAGGAATGCCGGCTTCAACCTTACCTACAAGGTCAGCACCTACGTCAGCAGCCTTCGTGTAAATACCACCGCCAACACGAGCAAATAAAGCCTGCGTTGAAGCACCCATACCAAAAGTAAGTGTGGTGGTGGTGATGATGATGAGCTTCATGGAAGGATCGCTGGCAATTATTTGGTTAGTGGTGGTATCCAGTGCGCCAATAATGTAATTCAGGGCATAGAACCAGATGGAAATATCAAGCAATCCAAGCCCTACAACAACAAGGCCCATAACAGCACCCGACCGGAATGCAATCCTGAGACCGTGATTCAATGATCGCTGCGCAGCATTGGCAGCACGAGCTGAAGCATAAGTGGCTGTTTTCATACCGAAGAAACCCGACAGACCACTGAAGAAACCACCTGTCAGAAAAGCAAAGGGTACCCAGGGATTCTGGATATGCAATACATAGGCAAGAATTGCAAAAACTATTGTAAGGATGACAAATACAACAGTAACAACTTTGTATTGCTGCTTAAGATAAGCCATAGCACCTTCACGTACATACTTAGCAATCTTTTTCATTGTATCAGTACCTTCATCCTCCTTCATCATTTGCTTAAAGAAATAATAAGCAAATCCCAAGGCCAGGATTGATCCGATAGGAACCAGCCAGAATAAATTATTCAACATAGGTTATAATACTTTTGATTAATAAATGAATTAGGTTTATAAATATTTGAATTACAAATAAATACAAAATAATTTCATAAAATTACGGCGGTAAAGATAATAATTTTCTCATACCAAGGCAGGAGAATCATTTGAATTTTTAAGGATAATCCACAGGCAGGACTACCACAATGCTGAAATCACTTATAATAACCTGTTACCAGCCTGCTGATTACGGCTTACTGAATGCCGCCCGCATCCTGCCGGCAAGCCCCATTCCCCCCGGGAGGCTTATTTTTTTTCTGTCAGTCTATGCTCTCAAAATCGATATTTGAATAATCTTTGGTTGACAGTCTTTGCTCTTCACTCTACAAAACATAGGGTATCATGGCCTTTCTGTCTTTCGGGTATTCTTTAAAATGCCTGACATACCAATTATGATTCGTCAGTGCCCTGGGCACCAGGTTAGCAAGGGTCCAGATCGCAAACGAAACACCTGGAAGCGACCACGTTGCAATTGCCCAGCCTGTCCATTCAAGTACTTCTCCAAAATAGTTCGGACAAGAGATCCAGCGATACAACCCGCCATATGGTATCTTGTATCCGGTCTCACCGGGTTTGCGCAGCGTAAATAATACATGATCGGCATGCTGGTTGATGACAAAACCGGTAATGAAGATTACTGCTCCGATAATGAAACGCCAGTCATATAGCCAGCTTACAGCGTAATCCGTAGAAAAATGGAACAGATGCAATCCGTTAAAACAGGTATTGCCGACATTGAAAAATATACCCATAAAAACAACAACAACGGGCATATCCTTTTTATTGCTGTGAAACCGCAATGGAAAAATAAAGGTACGATGAATATAATGTATCTCCCATAGAACAAGAAACAGTATGAGTACGATGTTGCCCTGCCCATGACCTGTAAAAAACCAAACCAGCATAAGAACAGATGAAGGCATTTCCATGATCAACCACCCGAGACGGTTAGAAAGATTAGGCCCCCACCCCCTGCGTAAATGCCTGCCATAAGGCGCCGAAACAAACAGCAGTAAAACAAACGTTGCAACAGCCAGGGCCATCCATATAAACAACATGGTGTTGAACAGGTCAGGGGAAGGTATGATCATCGGATATTAATTTGATTCGCCAATAAAAATAAAGACATTATTTTCAAACGACAAGTTTTTTGTGCATGTTGGTTAAACCCCGAATGCTGAATATCCCTTCACAGATATTTTCCAAAAGGGCAACCACAAGGGTTGCCCCTGCGTATATCATTTATCTTCGATCTTCCTTCTTAGATCTTCCTTCTTCATTCTGTTCAAAATTTCTCTTGACTTGAAAAACAGTTTTTCATAATTTGTCATCGATTATCAAATGCGTTATGTTATGTTAAGGGCAATTATAGTTATTGTTATCTCATATTTCCTTTTATATAAAGGCCATTCACAAAATCCGCTGCCGGATCCTTCCGAAACCATCCGGTCAATTATAGAATCAATGGAAGAGTATGAAAGACTGCCTGAAGACTTCTCCGGTATTCTTGACAACCTTGACTATTACAGGGAAAACCCTCTTAATCTAAACCAGGCCGGCCGGGAAGAACTTGAAAGATTCATATTTCTCACCGAGTTCCAGGTACAGAGTCTTCTTGACTACCGTAAAGATCACGGACCATTCCTGAGTCTGTATGAATTGCAGCTGGTCGTTGGTTTTGACAGCATCACCATAGCCTACCTTCTGCCATTCGTCAGGACAGGAGAAATAATGGCTGACAACCGATTACATTTAAACAATGTTATCAGCAGGGGCGTCCATGAAATATTGCTCAAGGAACAAAGAATCATACAAACACCGGAAGGATATAAAGCATTGCCCGGTTCAGTGCCACCGGAAGAGGCCGGCCCGTATTATCCCGGCACCAGAGACCGGCTGCTGATGAAATACCGTTATCACTATCAGAAGCGTTTGTTTTTAGGCCTCACCATGGAAAAAGATGCCGGAGAAGAATTTTTTACCGGTTCAAATCCCTGTGGTTTTGATTTTTATTCGGGACACATACAGCTTAATGAGCTGGGACCTGTTAAGTCGATAATCCTTGGCGATTACCAGGTAACGACAGGTCAGGGTCTTACATTATGGTCGGGTTCAGCCTTTGGCAAGTCCTCCTTTCCTTCATCACTTTATAAACGGCAGGAATCTCTGAAAAAATACGGCTCTACCGATGAAAATATGTTCTTCAGGGGCATTGCTGTTTCACTGGCCGTTAAAAACTTCACCCTGCTTGCTTTTTATTCTTCCAAAAAAGCAGATGCCAATATTACTGATACATTACCATCCGGCATAACCATTTTTTCATCTTTTCAGCAGACCGGTTATCATCGCACGCCTGCAGAGATTTATGATGAAAACGCCATATCTGAAACTGCCCTCGGAAGTTCTTTGACATACAGGAACAACTGGTTAAAGATAGGCTCAACAGTAGTAAAATATAACTATAGCGGCATAAAACAACCTTCTGATGCGTTGTTCCGGAAATTTGAATTCAGGGGAGACCGGCTGGTGAACGCAGGCCTTGATTACAGCCTGTTTTTCAGAAAAATTCAGTTTTACGGCGAAATATCATGGGGCAATAACGCCATGGCTACACTCAATGGCATCATATTGAAACCTCATCAGCGCATTCTTTTTTCATTTCTCCAGCGTTCTTATAACCCGCAGTACCACGCACGATATGCCGGTGCTGTATCAGAAAACTCTGAGCCCTGCAATGAAAATGCCCTCTATCTGGGGACTGTCTTTCAGCCATTCCGGTTCTGGAAAATAACGGCCTATGCAGATTTCTTCCGTTTTCCCTGGATGACATACAGTCTGCGTCAACCGTCATCAGGCTCTGATATATTTATGCAGGCTGATTTTAACCCCTTTAAAACCCTTATGTTTGATCTGCGTTTCAGGTGCAAATCAAAACTAACGAATCTCCCCGATGAGAATGCCATCCTTGCACAAACACAAAATCAAAACACCTACACAGCCCGGCTGCATTGTAAAGTCCAGGTCAGTAAAAGTCTTATATTGCGAAGCCGTATTGAGTTTAAGACCATCCGTGCTGACAGCACAGGCAAAGAAGAAGGCTTATTGCTATACCAGGACCTGGTTTACCGCTTTTCAAGAATACCCTTACAGTTATCAATGCGTTATGCCCTGTTCCGCACTGATGATTATGCTTCCAGATTATACGCCTATGAAGATGATGTCCTGTATTCATATTCGATTCCGGCACTGTACGATGAAGGGAACCGCAGTTATGCTGTGGTTCGTTATGAACTGTTGAAAAGCCTCACATTATGGCTTAAATGGAGCAGGACTTGTATTCATGATGTCACAGGCCTGGGATCAGGGCCGGATGAGATAAAAGGAAATACAAAATCTGAAATAAAATTACAGCTTCGTTGGGTGTTTTAATTCGTCATCTGACGTTTTTTGTTTACAGTATGGGGAATCTCAATGACGGCTCCGGTCAGCATAATTCATAACCATTAAAGCGCCAACTTTTAATTCACAAAAATCCCTTGATCCATTATATGACAACATGAGCTCGTCTGATTTATTCGGTTATTGGTCGATTTTGCTTTCACAAATACAATGTTAGTGTCAATTTTGCAGTAGAATTGATCATTTTCAATTATTATTTGTTTAATGGTAAAAGATAAATCATGTTTATGAAAAGAATTGGTATTGCGATATTGTTATTTGCAGGATTGTTCTGTCATAATCTTCAGGCCCAGGAGGGAAGTTTTAATCCTTCCGGTATGCCAAAGAATGGGACCATTTTTGGGAAAGTGCTGGATGAAAAAACAGATCATACAATTGAATATGCCACAATTGGTCTTTACAGACAAAAAGATTCTTCACTTATAACAGGTACTATATCTGACAATCATGGAATTTTTGAGCTTAAAGAACTTCCTTATGGCCTGTATTATCTTGAAGTCAATTTTTTGGGTTATGAAAAATTCCGCCTTAACAAAATACTTGTCAGCCCGCAAAAATCATCAGTGAATGCAGGATTGTTGAAAATCCATCCCTCTGCGGTCGATATTGATGCCGTTGAAGTGGTTGCCGAAAGCAACCAGATAGAATATAAGATCGATAAGAAAGTTGTCACCCTTTCTCAGGATATGACCTCAGCAGGCGGCCCCGTATCCCAGGCACTTGAAAATACACCATCGGTAGAGGTTGATATTGAAGGAAATGTTACACTCAGGGGAAGTTCAAATTATAAGGTCCTTATTGACGGAAAACCAAGTGTGCTTGACGGAAGCGAAGCCTTACAGCAGATACCGGCCAGCTCTGTCCACAGTGTTGAAATTATCACAAACCCTTCGGCCAAATATGATCCGGATGGCGCCGCAGGCATTATAAACGTTGTCATGAAGAAACAGAAACAACGTGGATTCAATGGTGTAATAAATGCTTCCATCGGAACACATAACAAATATGATACTGATTTTCTGCTGAATGCCAGACAGGACAAAACAAATTTCTTTCTGGGCGGACGATACAGCGATCGCAGCTTTTACAACGAAGGCACATCTGAAAGACAGATATTCCGGGGAGATACCACGTTTTATACCCTGACTGACAGGGATGGAGAATTCAGCCGTGATGGGTTCTCAATAAGGGCAGGAGCTGATTATTACATTACTGACAAAAGCACGGTAACACTGCAGGGACGTTTTCGCCAACGCAATTTTGCCAGGATTTTTGATAACACATTCACGGAATACAACAATCTGGAGGACACCATCGTATATTACCTTGAAGATAACAACTCATCTGATAACGAGCATGAATTTGATCTGTCCCTTGACTTCAGAAAAGAATATTCCAGCCCCTTGCATGAACTGAAAGCCTCTCTGTTCTTTTCACGGGAGGTTGAAAATGAAACCGAGGCCATGAATGAACAGTTTACTGACAGTGACTGGCAACCCCTGTTTCAAAGTACAGCGCTGAACCGTTCTTTTGAAGAAAGGACAGAAAAGGAATTGCGTGCCCAGATAGATTATGTGCATCCTTTCAATGAAGATACGAAATTTGAGGCCGGATTTCAGTCCCGCTGGGATATGGACAATGCCGATTACAATTTTGAAGATTTTGACACCGACCGGAATGCATGGATAACAAACAATGAACTCAGCAATAAACTGGAATATCTCGATGCCATCCAGTCGGTTTATGGGATATATACAGGAAAATTGGGAAAATTCGGTTACCAGGGCGGATTAAGGGTTGAATACGATAACCGTTATATCAACCAGATAACACTCGATGAGGAGTACCGGTATGAAAAGTTGCATTTCTTTCCGTCTTTTTATATTACCCGTGAACTTCCCAAAAAAATGCAATTGCAATTAAGTTACAGCCGGCGTATCGACAGGCCCCGTGAAAGAGACCTGAATCCATTCAAGGACTTCATGGATAACCAGAATATCCGGGTTGGGAATCCCTCATTAAGCCCCGAATTCACCAATTCATTTGAATTGAATTACCAGATACCCTTTAAAAAGAATTTTGTTTCATTTGAAACCTTTTACAGGCATACCAATAATGTCATCACGAGGTATACCGAATATGATACCATAAATGACATATTCATCCATACAGTTCATAATGCCGACAAAGAATATTCAGCCGGCGGTGAGATCATGGCCAATATCAACTTCACCCCCTGGTGGTTATTTACACTCTCAGGGAATCTATTTCACTACACCCTGTCGGGTGAAAACGAAGGCGAATATATTACACGTTCAACAACCTCCTGGGGCGGCAATGCCAATATGATCTTCAAATTGAAATGGGATGCGCGTATTCAGCTTATGGGTATGTATCGCGGACCAAGTGTTACGCTACAGGGTGAACGCAAGGGATTCTTTTTTACCAATCTTGCCGTCCGTAAAGACTTTCTTGACAGAAAGCTGAGTGTAACCCTTAACATGCGCGACGTTTTCCAAACCGGAAAATTTTCATTCACATCTGAAGGAAGTGGTTTTTATACTTCACAGGAATTCAGACGTGAATCACCAATCATAATGCTGACATTGTCATACCGGATCAACAATTACAAACAAAAACGAAACGGGAATGGCAACGGAAACGGAGAAGAAATCCAGGAGATGGATTTTCAGGACGACGGTATGTGATGAATGCGATAATCAATCCCTCAATGCATGAAACATCAGACACCTTTTCTTAGTCGTACAGCCTGCCTGCCGTCAGGCAGGTCTTGCAGTCTCCTGGTCTTTGATCTATTGTCTTATTTCCTGGTTCCTGACTCTTGGTTCTCAATTCATTTACAATGTACGATGTTCAATTTTCGAAGTTTTTACACCCATACGACATGTTATCGGTTGTCTTCCCTCATTCCGAATACACTGCCAGGTCTTAAAGACTCTGGCAGGAATTCCTTCCCCAAAACCCGTCACCCACACAACTTTTCACTCTTCCCTCGTCCCTTCTTCCCGTCTTTAATCTTTATCTTCAATCTTTGATCTTTAATCTTTGATCTTGGATCTTGGTTCTTGCTTCTTGGTTCTTGCTTCTTGCTTCCCGATTCATAAATTATCAATACCTTGCAACAGAATAAAAAACTGTCTGCATTATGAAAAATACATCCCTCTTTCTTTTCTTATTTTTATTTCTGGCTAACACAGCAGGACAAAATCCCGGGGCCGGCAAATTCCGGCAAAAAGAATTTCACCGTTGGGCTTTAACACCGCCCATGGGTTGGAACAGCTGGGATTGTTACGGGCCTACCGTAACCGAATCTGAGGTGAAAGCCAACGCCGATTACATGGCCGAACATCTTAAACCATACGGATGGGAGTATATTGTGGTTGACATACGCTGGTATGTAGCCAATGACAAAGCACACGGGTATAATGAAACCAATCCCGACTATTCAATTGATGAATACGGACGGTTCCTGCCGGCGGTAAACCGTTTTCCTTCATCTGCCGGAGGCAGGGGATTCAAGCCGCTGGCCGATTATATTCATGAAAAAGGACTGAAATTCGGCATCCATATCATGCGCGGAATTCCAAAAATAGCTGTTAAAAATGACCTTCCGGTATTTAACAGCATTGCAACAGCTAAGGATATATACAGTGAACGCAATTTATGCGGGTGGCTTGGTGACATGTACACTGTTGAAGCCGGGAGGGAAGGCTCACAGGCATATTACAATTCACTGTTCAGCCTTTATGCTTCCTGGGGCGTTGACTTTATAAAAATTGACGACCTGTCGTCACCTTATCACGCCGACGAAATAGAAATGATTAGGAGTGCCATAGACGGCTGCGGCAGGAAAATAGTGTTAAGCACATCGCCCGGAGAAACACCTGTGGAATATGCCCTGCATGTGCAACAACATGCCAATATGTGGCGTATTGTGGGAGACTTCTGGGACAACTGGCCACAACTGAAAGAACACTTTGCCGTATGCCGCCGGTGGTCGCCTTATATCAATCCCGGCGCCTGGCCCGATGCCGATATGTTGCCATTAGGGCATATCGGCATCAGGGCAGAAAGAGGTGACGACCGAATGGCCAGGCTTAGCCATGACGAGCAGTACACCTTAATGACATTGTTTGTCATCTTCCGATCTCCGCTTATGTTTGGCGGTGACCTGCCGGGTAATGATGCTTTCACCCTGTCATTGCTTACCAACAACGCGGTGCTGAATGTCAGCAAATCAAGCACCAACAACCATGAATTGTTCTCTGATAACGATCTGATCGCATGGACAGCCGATGACACTGAAACCGGCGATAAATTTCTGGCCCTTTTCAACGCTGTTGACAGGGTTGAAATCAGCCCGGAAAAAGCATTGTGGTCGAGCGGCCTGATAACCAGGCAAACCCCTGGGCAGCAGGTAATTTGCGATGTGGATATCACCGGGGCTGAGAAGCTTTACCTTGCCGTGGATAATGGCGGAGACAATATTGACTGGGACCATGCTGACTGGATAGAGCCTGTACTGATCAGCGAAACAGATACTCTGCTGCTGACCTCCCTGCCCTGGAAAAAGGCTACGGCCGGATGGGGAGAAGTCAGGGTGAACAAAAGTGTATCAGGTGCTGACCTTATCGTCAATAATCAAAAACGGGAAAATGGCATAGGCACTCATTCCAACTCAATCATCGAATTCGATATCCCACAGGACTACAAAAAATTCAAAGCAACAGCCGGACTTGACAATGCCTGCATAATACAAAACACGGGAGCCACCGTTGAATTCCTGGTGTTTACCCGGGATCCGGCAGGACCTGTACCTCCCGACTCAGCAAGGATTACTGTAAACTGGGAACAGCTCGGGATGGAAGGTGAATACAGGATTAAAGAATTATGGACAGGAAAAGACCTCGGCCTGTTCAGTGATTCCTTCTCAATAGATTTAAGGCGCCATGCATCGGGATTGTACAGAATGTCGAAAGAGTAAGATTACAACCCCTCACCTGGCGAACACTATCTGTTGCCCCTGGCCTGCCTGATGGTATTCAGGCTTTGGCCAGGGGAATAAAAGGCTTTTTCTTTCTCTATCGTACTATAATCTTTATCTTATCTCTGTAATCCCCGCACCTCACAACACACAGATATGTTCCGCTTTTAATCCTCTCCCTTCCGGTGCCCGTCAGCTGCCATTCATGGGTATGCTGCCCGGCATTGAGACTGGCATCCATCAGGTTCATGATAAACCGTCCGTTCAGATCATACAGGGCAAGGGTGGTTTTACCCGGCTCAGGCAGGGTAAAGGTGATTGTTGCATTGTTCACAACCGGGTTAGGATAAACGGTAAGCTTAGTCTCTGTTAAGGTGTGATCATCATTAACAGGTGTTGAAGAACCTGTTGCAGCCGTGTAGAATTTGATTCCCGGCAAGCGGCTTCCGTCATACAGCGAGTTGCTCTCATTTTCACACACATTCAGGGCAAAACTGAAATCCCCGTAATTATGATAGGTTTTAACAAGCAATGTATTTTCACCTTGTTTTACTGTAACCACGGGTTTCGACTTTACAAGGTCCCCGTCACCATAACTTGTCGTCCCAGTGTATGAAAACACCTCTTCACCATTAAGATACACAACAATACTCTCATCATAACCCAGCCATAACTGGGCCTGCTCCTCCTGTAATGCCGAGAAACAGGCAAAGGCATAGGTAACAACACCTGACGGATCACCATAAAAACTTAAGAGGTCAATACGGTCATCGAAAAAATAAACAGGTTGTGACCACCTGTTTTTGCCGGCTTCGGGTATGAGACCTGCTTCCCCGGCTATGTATTCTTTTGTAATATCACTTCCCGCAAAGGCTTCTGAAAGTATCCACGTACGGTTGCTCCGGCCAAATTCCCCATGGTTGGAAGTGTTCTTTTTTACTTTCTTTTTGGTGGCGTCTATTGATGCTCCGGCAATTTCTATCTTTTCAGCATCATTGGTGCCCAGTCCCATTTTTTCTCCAAGGGCGATATGATCAATATCATCGGGATTCAGACAGACCAGTTTTGTACATACATGATCAACAGCTATGGGGTCAGCACCTGCAAGGATGGTGTTAAACCTCACCTGGTTAGACCCGTTATAGGTTTTATATGACTCAAGTGTCATAATGGCATCAACTACGACAAGGTCAATATCAGCCATAATGCAAAAATCCACAATTTCTTCTTCTGTCCAGCGCCTGTGGTCGACATCATGCTTCAGTCCGCTGTAATATTGTGTACCTTTCATTTTGTTATAGCCATAATATACACCCGGAGCGGTGCCAATCTGGTTTTTCAAGGCACATGTAATGCCGGTGTCATGTATTTTCAATACCGGAATGCTGATGTATACATCGGCTTCAAGTTGTTCATTATGCACATAGTAACTGCCATTGTGCGGAGCTGCGGTGGCATTATCCAGTGTAAATTCCACAAGATCGGTATAAGATTGATTCAGGTTCAGAAACCTGAAATTTATACCTGCAAGATAAGGATCGGTAAGCAGAGGGGTATACCCCGAATTCTCCCATACACTGCCGGCCTTTGACGGATCATCATTGGTCCTGGCCGTACCCTCTGCTATCACTATCTCCACATCGCCTTCAGTATGATCATGAACGATTTTCACAACGGCCTTCACCACCCTTACATCGGTGTTTTCTCCCTCTCCCGAGGGACTGTCGCCGCCAACCAGGTTGACCTTCAGCATAACTTTGTCCCCCTTTGTGATGATCCAGTCGAGCCCGCCCTGCAGTTCAAGCGCCTTTCTCACCATGGCTTCTATCTGATCATAACCCGGATCAACTGTTCTGGCGACTTTGGTTGCCAGTTCTTCATAGTCCGAAGGCACTATGGCCACCTTTGTTGTAGCCCCTGATACCACGTCAAATTCTGATTCATACCGGAAAGTCCCGGTTTCAGCAGCATATTGATCCGATGTTGCCAAATCCCAGCAAACAGCAATAAGAGCCATTCCACCGAGCAAAATCCATCCCCACGTCTTTTTCATATTCCTGTTTCAAATTGTTAAACCATAAAAAATTCAGCCACCAAAGCGCAAAGGCACCAAATTATGCATTAAATACTGTTTTGTATTAACCGTAAAACAAATTTATTTGTGTTTTGGTGTATTAGTGGCAAAAATATACCTTATTATCTTGTGATAAAATTAAGGTTGTCTTTTTATACGTCGCAAAACTATAAAATGTTATAAACCAAGCCAAACAATAAGGCCCCCAAAATCCCGCTCAGGATATATATCATGAATACCCTGAATTTGTAAGCTGCATACATCAGCACCAGATTTGAAAATTTGGTCACAGGTCCGGCTATAAAAAAGGCCAGTGATGCACCCTTGCTCAATCCCAGATCCGCCAGCTCACGGACTACGGGAATAGCGGCACCTCCGCATGTATAAAAGGGAATGCCGGCTGCGGTTGAGAACAACACAGAAAGAAAGTTGTTACCGTTAAAGAGTCTGATCATCAGGTTCGGAGGTGTGAGGATCTTAATCAGGGCTGCCAGCAGTATGGCCAGGAAGAAATACTTACAAATATATAGTGTCATGCCCCACAGTGATTTGAAAAATTTTGTGATCAGCGTTGCTTCGTCGTTCATGGCCGGTGTTGATGCTGTAGTCCCGGCTTCTTTTGTCAATATTCTGTCGCTTCGAATAAATGAAAGCGATAAGAGCCATTGTGTAAGATAACCTGCTGCCAGTCCGAGTAAAAAAGCAGATATCAGGCGTGCCAGTGCAAGCTCATACCCAAAGGCCCCGGCTGTAAGAATAAAAAGGTTCGGATCGATGAGGGGCGAAGCAACGAGCAGGGCCATCAACACCGGCAATGGCGTTCCCAGTATAAACAGGGAAGCTGACAGGGGTATCACCACATAGCTTCCCAAAGGGGCGACAACACCTATGAACGCAGCCAGCAATATGGATACACGATTACGACGGTTAAAAAAGGCAGCTATCTTATCTTTCGAAAGATACAATTTAATCAGCGTGGTTAACAGAATTCCGGCAACCAGATAGGGCCATAAATCTGAAAGCAGGACAACAGCTTCTTCAAGTACACGGCGTGTATGACTTCCGCTGTAGAGATCACGGAGCGTATACCAGAAAGGACTTAAAAAATCCTGGAATGATGCCATCATAAACGTTAAGGATCGTTGACAATCTTATGAACAGAGATCTATTGTAATTTAATACCTCCTCCGGGGCATAAAGATACTAAGAATGCCGTTGAAATTTTTGTTTCCGGTCTTTTTACAGGTGAGAACCAGTGTAATTCCTTTGTAATCCTGCAAAAAATGATTAACTTAATACCAAAGAACAAAAATGCTGTTGGAATGGCAGATCTGGAAGTATTTCGCAGTGACCTTGAAAGAGCTCTGATCAGTCTCGACAGGGATATGGCTCAGCAAATCATCAATAAAGCCGCGTCAACCGGTTCACCCGTCGAAATTGCCGGCGAGTTGATATCCCGGTCACTGAAATCAATCGGTGATAAATGGGAAAAAGGAACTCTTTCTCTTTCGCAGGTTTATATAAGCGGGTTGATCTGCGAACAGATCATCGATACAATACTGCCTCCGTCAAGTCCCGTACGCAAGAACCAGCCAAAAATGGCCATCGCTGTTTTTGAAGACTATCATCTGCTGGGAAAACGCATAATATATTCCGTATTACGGGCAAGCGGGTTTGAATTAATAGATCTTGGCGGCGGACAGGATGTCACAAGCCTTTGCGAGATCATTGAAAAAAAGAAAATTAAGATCCTGCTTCTTTCTGTCCTTATGCTACCTTCTGCTCTCAGGATCAAAAAATTAAAAGAGAAATTAGCCGGTTCGGGGATAAAAATTATCGTAGGCGGTGCACCCTTCAGGTTCGATGAAGAACTCTGGAAAGAAGTCGGCGCTGACGCATACGGAAAAGACTCGTCAGAAGCAATAGATTTGGTAACCAAATTAATGGCAGAGACGCTATGAAATCTACAGGGATGACATCAATGGAGCGCGTTTTTACAGCTCTTTCCCATAAAGAACCCGACCGTGTTCCCATGTTCTTGCTTCTCACCATGCATGGGGCAAAAGAACTGGGATTAACCATTAAAGAGTATTTCTCAAAAGCTGAATATGTTGTTGAGGGACAGCTCAGGCTGAGAAGAAAATACAACAATGATTGCCTGAATCCCTTTTTTTATGCAGCTCTCGAAACAGAAGCCTTCGGAGGTGAAGTGATCTTCAGGGAAGACGGGCCCCCGAATTCAGGCCTTCCCTGTATAGCCGATATTGAAATGATTCGTTATCTTGATCCTCCCACAGTGAAAGAATCGAAAATGCTTCACCGGGTTTTGAAGGCTATTGAACTGCTGAAAGAAAAATCCCGGGACACAGTACCCATAATCGGTGTTGTTATGTCACCCTTCTCCCTGCCTGTTATGCAACTCGGCTTTGATAAATACATTGAGGTTATGCATTTTCATCCTGATCTGTTCAATAAGCTTATGCAGGTCAATAAAACATTCTGCATCGAATGGGCTAATGCACAAATCAAAGCCGGAGCCACGGCCATATGTTATTTCGACCCTGTATCATCAACAACAATAATTCCTCCTGAATGGTATCATAAAACCGGCTATGAGATTGCGCGGCAAACCCTGGCATCAATAAAAGGGCCAACAGCCACTCATTTTGCATCCGGTTTTTGCCTGCCCATAATTGATTATGTTGCAAAAACCGGCACTGCTGCCATCGGCATCAGCTCAATGGAAGATCTATCTCAACTTAAGCATGCCTGCAAAAACAGGCTTACCCTGCTCGGTAATCTGAATGGTATTGAAATGCGGAGGTGGTCAAAAGACCAGGCCAGGGAAAAGGTAATAAGTGTTATTCAAGCGGCAGCGGCCGGTGGCGGTTTTATTCTTTCCGACAATCATGGTGAAATTCCCTGGCAGGTCAGCGATGAAACACTGCATATTATTTCAGACACAGTGATGAACCATGGTGTCTATCCACTAAAACAGTCGTAATCTCACATGCAGAATCAGCTTGCTATATTTGCCTGTTCTCACCTGTTGCCTGAACTAACCCATGTGATGAAGAAAGCCGGCTATCATGATGTTATACTATTTGGATATCCGGCTCATTGTAAAGGAAACGCGGCAGAATCAGACTATTTAATCAATGCTGTTGACAAAAAAAAGAAAGCCTTTGCAAAAATTGTTGTTATATCCAGTTCCTGCTTAAATCTGAAGCTTCTGCAGGATGATCCCGAAGAAAAAACAGAAATCATTCACCTGGAACAATGCCAGGAGATTCTTCTAAACAGAGATACTCTTCATCATTTCATTCAGCAGGGGTGTTATATAATTACGAACGGATGGCTCAAAGCATATAAGAAACATATACATGACTGGGGATTTGATAAGGATATGGCCAGATCATTTTTCCATGAGTCTATGAAAAAAATACTGTTGCTTGACACCGGAATACCCGGTAATTACAGGAATAACCTCATATCTCTCTCTGACTATATTGATTTACCCTATGAAGTATTACCCATTGGTTTATCGGTTTGCGAAAAATATTTAAGTGCCATTGTATCAGAATTCAGAGCTGATCAGGCACACAAAACGATAAGCGACAAAATTGCAGAAATGGCCAGGGAAAGAGCAGATTATCTTGTGATTGTCAATCAATTAGGCCTGCTTGTTGACCTGAAACAGGAAGTTCAGATCGTCAGGGAAGTCTTTTCATTGCTGAACATCCTTTTTGCTCCGGAATCAATCTGTTACAGGCAATATAGAAAGGACATCGAAAATCAGAGATTTTATTTTAACGATAGAGTTTTTGATGCCGAAAAGGATGAAAGCCGCTCTTTCTCTTTAGAGATCTTTTACCAGGGTGAGCTGACGGGCATTTTTGAACTGGCCGGTGTAAAATTTCCGGAATACATTGAAAGCTATAAAAGACTGGGCAGGATCATCAGTCAGATATGCAGTCTTGCCATTGCCAATGCAAGGAAATATGAGATTATGGAAGAACAAAAAGAACAACTTGCATTAAGCAACCGGTCAAAGGATAAATTCTTCTCCATCCTGGCCCATGACCTCCGCAGTCCCTTTAATGCATTGCTGGGGTTGACCGAGATACTGTCAGAGAATCTGGAATCATACACGACCGAAGAACTGCAAATCTTCATCAAAAGCCTGAACAAATCTACAATCAATTTAAACCGACTGCTTGAGAACCTGCTGGAATGGTCAAAAATAAATCGTGGCATAATGGAATTTCATCAGGAAAAGCTACCGTTGAAAAAAATCATTCATCATGCCATTTCATTGTACAGGGAAGTTGCCATTAAAAAATCCATCAACCTGCGATACAACATCCCGGAAAACATAAATGTTTTTGTCGATCAAAAAATGGTTGATTCTGTCATCAGAAACCTGGTATCCAATGCCATTAAATTTACATCCCGCAAGGGAACAATCAGCCTCTCCGCAACAAAGAAAAATAACAAAGAATTGCTGGTTACAATATCCGATACGGGTATTGGTATGAATAAGGAATTGCTTGATAACCTCTTTAAAATCGATGCTAAAGTCAACCGCCCCGGCACTGAAGATGAACCCAGCACGGGGCTTGGATTATTGCTGTGCAAGGAGTTTGTGGAAATGCACGGGAAAAAGATATGGGTAAAAAGCAAAGAAAACCAGGGAAGCACATTTTATTTTACCCTTCCATTGGCATGACTAATTCTATGACATTCTTCACAAAAGGTCATCACGATGCAGTAAAATAGCAGTGTATCTCAATGTGATTCTTCGTGATTTGGTGTTCCTGCCTGACAGCAGGCAGGTTTGTGGCATTTTTATTTTTTATACTTTTTGGAGGTGTCCCATGCTTAAGATGCAAATAATTATTGTAACAATTTCATAACAAATATTTACAGGGTTTCATTAACTTTCGTAATCAATTTGCATTTGTTTCATTAGTCCGGCAAAATGAAGAATCCCAAACGGATCCGAAAGCGCTTTTTTATTTCATTACTGGTTCTGATAACCATCCTTGTGTTTTTGCAGACCGGCTACATTATCTGGAATACTGCCGACCCTTCCAAAACATGTGCTTCCTGCCACGAAATAAGGCCTTCTTACGATAAGTGGGCATCCTCAGCTCATCGCGCATCTGACTGTAAAACCTGTCATGGCACAGCCCTCAGTAAAGGCATGCGCAGCATCAAAGACATTTCCGGCAGGATCCTGCGACATTTCAGTCATGACTCACTGACAGAGGTCCGTTTAAATGAAAAACAGGTTGGAAAAATGGTGGACCTGTGTGCAGAGTGTCATCAGAATGAGTTTTCAAAATGGCTCACCGGAGGCCATTCCATGCGGTTTACCGATGTGTTTCTGAACCAAAGTCAGAATAAAAAAGTGTTGCCAGATCAGCAATGCCTGCATTGCCACGGCATGTTTTATGAAGGGCCGGTGGATGAACTTGTGTCTCCTGTCGATACAACAGGACCCTGGCATATCGTTTCCTCTATGCATGAAGTCCGCTACGCCATGCCATGCCTCGCCTGTCATAGTATTCATACACCAGGCCTGACCCGTATATCTCCTGATTATGCCAATCCGGAACAAAAAGCTTATAATCTGCCCGCCACATATCCGAAAGCCGGTTTTTATGACAACATCACAAAGAGGTATTTCAGAGCTGATGAGTTATCTCCGGTTCATACCTTGCAGGAAGACACGACACTTCTTGTCTCAGAAGACCCTCTGATGCGGATCTGTTTTCAATGCCATACACCCGATGCATCACATCATGCAAGAACTGTTGATGATCACCTCCCGGCCGGTGTCCATGAAGGCCTGAGCTGCACAGCCTGCCATCAGACACACGCCAACGATGCCATGAAATCATGCAGGCTGTGCCATCCCGCTATTTCCAATTGTGGCCTTGATGTCGAAAAGATGAACACAACCTTTGCTGATCCCGGAAGCCCGAACGATATACATAAGGTCAGCTGCATGGATTGTCATCCCGGATTTATCCGCAAACAGAATAAACCGGATTAAATCCTGATTAGAAAATATATACATTTAGTTTTAATTTCGAAAAAAGTCAAAAACCGGATACTTTATTTAATGGGTGGAAATTATTTTTAGAAAAATACAGCGTATTATATAACTGCTAATGCGAATTAAGGGTTGAATAAAAAACATTACAATTTTCACAAGAAAGATTGTTTATAATATTATAGTTATATATGTTTTTAACTCTTAATCGGCATTACTAACTACAAACTTTTAACTTCTAAAACCCTTGCTCAATTCCCTGCGAAACATATTCTTCTTCGACCAGGAATCCCCGATGATTTTCACAAGGTTATACTTCTGGGGATTTTTTGTGATCGTTTTATTGTTCTATTCTTTCCTATATAAAAAAAAGGCCCTGCGCAACTTTTATCTCTTTGCTGTCAGTTATTTTTTCTATTACAAAACGGGGGGACTCTTTGTCTTTATACTGCTTTTTGCCACAATCAGCGACTATCTTATCGGTCATGCCATTTTCAGGGCGAACAGGATCACTGTAAAAAAGCTATGGTTATCACTTAGTGTTGTCATTAACCTCAGTGTACTTTGTTTTTTTAAATATGACTATTTTTTTACTGACACCATAAACAAATTATTTGATACACATTTTGAGGTGGTCACCCACGCTGCCTTATGGTCAAATAACATGCTGGGCACACATTTCGATATCAGCAGGATACTGCCGCCGGTGGGCATATCTTTCTTCACCTTCCAGACCATGAGTTATGCCATTGACCTGTACCGCGGGATGGTCAAACCTGTTAAAAATCCTTTTGACTATGCCTTTTACGTGTCATTTTTTCCTCAGCTGGTATCCGGACCTATCGTCAGGGCTTCCCAGTTCATTCCCCAGCTGTATAAGGATTTTACCCTGACCCATTATGAGTTCGGTCTGAGTGTTTACATGATACTGAAAGGGCTGTTTAAAAAAATGTTCATCGGCGATTATATTGCAGTCAATCTCATTGACAGGGTATTCGCCAATCCGGTTTCCTATTCCGGTTTTGAAAATCTGATGGGCCTGTATGGTTATTCCCTTCAGGTATATTGTGATTTCTCGGGTTATACTGACATTGCCATCGGACTGGCCCTTTTGATGGGATTTACACTGCCACAGAACTTCAATTCCCCTTACAAGGCAAAAAACGTGGGCGATTTCTGGAAACGCTGGCACATGTCATTGTCTTCATGGCTGAAAGATTACCTGTACATCCCCATGGGCGGAAACCGGAATGCCTCAGTTTTTACTTATATAAGCCTTACCATTGTGTTGGTATTTTTTGTTTTGCTGTCAGGCAAACTCTGGCTGGCCGGCGCTTTTCTCATGGCTGTCATCATCTTCTGGTTGCTGACAAGGATTTTTCCCGGCCTTAAACGCACCATCAGCACAAACATCAACCTGATGATGACCATGTTGCTGGGCGGGCTGTGGCATGGTGCTAACTGGACTTTCGTCATATGGGGCGGATTAAACGGAATCGGACTTGTGGTGTACAAATTTTGGAAAAAGATAAGCCCTTACGAAAACTCAAATCACCGCCTGGCAACAATTTGGAAAATCTTTCTGACCTTTAATTTTATTACCTTCACACGCATATGGTTTCGCGGTGAATCCATGCAGGGCACTTTTGACCTGCTCACCCAGGTAAGTAATAACTTCGGATGGAATCATGTGCCGTCCATGTTACTGGCCTACCGGAAAGTCTTCCTGGTGATGGTGCTGGGTTTTGTCCTTCACTGGCTGCCCTATGCCACAAAAGACAAACTGCTGAACTGGTTTATTGACACCCCTGTCTATGCCAAAATCCTCCTTTCTTCCCTGGTTCTTTTTATAATCTACCAATCCCTTTCCGCCGAACTTCAGCCGTTTATTTATTTTCAGTTTTGAATATTATGTTGAACAGGACAAAAAGATCATTGTGGTTGAAAAGATGAGTGGAATAGTTATTTTCTGTAATTATTCATATTCTGGTTTTCATGCAATTGTATTCATGGCCAATGCAAATCTTTTCTGCCACAAATATTGAAAACCTGTTAAATCTTTGACGCAAACACTTAACGGGCTTAGAAGTCTTCATGTTCACCGGGAAATCACGGCGATTATCCAAATATAGCCATGCTGATCGGTTATTACCATGGTACCTGAGCATATCACAGCAGTTTCCTGTTTCCTGTCCCGCCGGGAATTGCATTCACCTGCTTTGGGTAACTGATGTCCATTATCACATCAAACACTCACATAAATGCTATTCTTTAAAAAAATACTATATTCATGCTCTGATTTAAAATCAATATTTCTTTATGGTATTCAGCAGCATCGTTTTTCTCCTGTACTTTTTACCTGCTTTCCTGATTACCTATTATCTTGTTCCCGGAAAAATAAAGAACATGGTCATCTTGCTTTTCAGCATCTTCTTTTACAGCTGGGGAGCGCCACGTTTTATCTTTGTAATATTAGGCACTACTTTTCTTGATTTTCATCTGGTAAGATGGATGTCACACACGAAAAAAGACCCGCACCGGAAACTTATGCTAACCCTTTCGGTGTCAATAAACCTGGGACTGTTGTTCTATTTTAAGTATTCCAATTTCTTTGTCGAGAATGTAAATGCCTTCCTCCATCTGTTCGGCATAAACGATATTCACTGGACAAAACTTGTACTGCCAATAGGTATCTCCTTTTATACATTTGAAACCATAACCTATGTAGTAGATGTGTACCGTCGGATACATAAGCCATTGAATAATTTCTGGGAATATCAGCTTTACATTATATTGTTTCCCAAATTGATCGCAGGTCCTATTATTCGTTACCATGACCTTGCTGATCAAATATCTGACCGTTCGCATAATGAAACCGTTGACAACAGGATCACCGGCTTTTACCGTTTTGTCATCGGCCTTTCAAAAAAGGTATTGATTGCCAACCATATGGGACAATACGCTGATACGGTTTTTACCATTGACTTTGCACAGCTTAATTCTGCTACTGCATGGATGGGCATTCTCGCTTATACCTTCCAGATCTATTTCGACTTTTCCGGATATTCAGATATGGCTCTCGGGATAGGGAAAATGATAGGATTTAAGTTCCCTGAAAATTTTGATAATCCCTATACATCCACCAGCATAACTGAATTCTGGCGACGCTGGCATATTTCACTGGGAGCCTGGATGCGCAACTATTTATATATTCCATTAGGCGGAAACCGGGTTAAGACAAAAGGGCGACTTTATTTCAATCTGTGGTTTGTATTTCTTGCCTCAGGATTATGGCATGGTGCCTCATGGAGTTTTGTTTTCTGGGGAGCATATCATGGATTGTTCCTGGTACTCGAACGCATCTTTCTTTTAAAGCTATATGCAAAAATCGGGAAATTACCCTGTGTGCTGATTAACTTTCTTATCGTGGTTATTGGCTGGGTTTTTTTCAGAATCGAGAATATTCAGGAAGCCTTCATTTATGTAAAACGTATGTTTGCTTTTACAGGAGGGCAATCGCACCCTGTTGACAGTGAGTTTATCGTGTTCCTGATAATAGCTGTAGTTTTCTCATTCTTTGTACTACTGCCCTTCGGCCAAAAAATACAGGATGCTGTTTATTTTGAATCTTATACAATGAAACGTTATTTTATTCTTGGGATTTTATTGCTGATTTTGTTAATGATATGTATCAGTTTCATTACGGCTTTTGGATTTAATCCTTTTATCTATTTTCGATTCTGATAAATGAAAGAAGAAATAACACATAGAATAAAAAGCATTTTCTTCGGAAGTATCATAATTTTCTTGTTATTTCCTGTTTTTCAGAAACACACCGGGATAATTCATGAGATTGGCCTCAAAGGAGCCATTAATAAACCGTGTAAACCTGATTTCTCGCTGCACGATTGGTTTGAAGCTGTTTTTCAGGAGAAAATGGAAACATACATGAATGAATCTTTTGGATTACGCGGTTATTTTGTACGAATCCATAATCAATTAGCCTATACTTTTTTCCGAAAAGCAAAAGCCAATGGCGTAATAATCGGCAAACAAAAATATCTTTATGAGGAAAATTATATTAAAGCCTATTATGGCCTTGACTTCATTGGAGAAGAAAGTATTTTGTGCCGGATGCAGCATCTCAAATATTTACAGGACACCCTGGAGAAACTAAATAAGCATATTATTATTGTTTTTGCTGCAGGCAAAGGTTCTTTTTATCCGGAGTATTTTCCTGACAAATACAAAACCTGTAGAAAGAAGACCA
>JAFGTR010000182.1 GCA_016934055.1 Bacteroidales bacterium
ATCGCCCGAAGTCCTCTTTTCGCTGATACAAAATTATTAAAATAAACTTAAAATCATTTGCATATTAAGACAGTACCTTGCGCCAGTGTATAGTTGTATGTTCTGAAGATTTCTACTTATGAATATTTTATTCCCAACCCAACACTCACATTATTCATTCCTTGTCCCTCGTCCCTATTTCTACGCTGACATCCTCATTCTCTCCCGCTCTTTACCACGCTTGCTCATCAGGAAGGTTACCTTTTTCTCCTGGTTTCTGAGCAGACGTTCAATGTTTTTCTGATGAGTGAAGAGCAGCAAGATGGCTATGATAAGAGAAAAGATCACCAGTGACATGGTGGTTTCCTTAAACACAAAGATGACCATAATGGGGAAAGCAAATCCTGCTGCCATGGAGCTCAGCGAGACATATTTTGATACGATAAGCATTACAACAAAAATACCGGTGCAGATCAAAGTAGGTTCCGGATTGATAGCCAAAACCAGCCCAAACAGTGTGGCCACACCTTTACCGCCTCTGAAACCTACATAAACAGGAAAGATATGTCCAAGGATGGCGGCAACGCCAAGCATGAGCTGAAATGTGATAAAATTTCCGGTTTCAGGAATATAAAAACGGGTAAGATGGATCAGGTTAACGGCCAGCCAGCCTTTGAACATATCAATGACCAGCACAAAAAGACCTGTCTTCCAGCCCAGTACACGAATGGCATTCGTTGATCCGGCATTACCGCTTCCGTGCTCACGAAGATCAATATCAAATAACCATTTCCCCATCCAAACGGAAGTAGGGATCGATCCAAGCAGGTATGCCAGTATAAGTACGGCTACTATTGTTACGATATGCATTAAAAGAACTTTAGTAAAACGGGAGGCAAATATAAAAAATATATTTATTGTACCGGTATACGAAATGATTTTTTTTAGGTTTCAGAGATATAAAACATTGATAATTAGTAATATATAAATATATTTGAATCAAACGTTATTAATTATTGTATTTCAATTCTATAACACTATAATACTACTATAAGTAATTGATTGAATGATATTTTGTTAAAATATGTGCGAATAATCATCCTGTTTATCCACCCCTACCCCCGCCAGCGGCATAGCCGTCAAGCTAATTGATGCCGTCTGCAGATGAATTAAGTGATTGAAACATTAAGAAATTCAACCCACCTGATTAACGGTCAGGCTCTGCAAGAAAGTACGAGCTTAATGCAAAAAGGATCCCGGAGGGCTCCTATGTTTATAGAACATTTTGCGCACAGGATATACGACCCCGGCCGGGGTCGAATGTTTCTTCCGAAAAAGGCTTTCTATAAATATGCAAATCCTCCGGATTTGACTATATAAACATGTTTTCAACCTTTCCCCTGATAAAAAGAAATTTCCGTGAATATTAAAAATTACAACCACAATGAATTGAAATTTATTTAATAACCATGTTTTAGCTTTACGGCTATGCCGTTGGCGGGGGTAGGGGTGGATAAATAATATGTCTGTTCATAACTTACAACTGCGGTCCCGCCGGGATAAGCGCTTTTCCTGCCTCGGTATCTGTATATTCTTCAAAATTTTTGATATACAGGGCTGAAAGATCCCTGGCTTTTCTTTCCCATTCACCTTTGTCTTCATAGGTATCCCGCGGATCAAGTATACAGTCCGATACGTTGTGAAGATGTGTGGGAATGGTCAGATTCAGAATGGGTATATGCTTGGTTTGTGCTTTCTCAATAGATCCGTCAAGGATAGCGTCGATAATGGCACGCGTATCTTTAATGGATATCCTTTTACCTGTGCCATTCCACCCTGTGTTGACCAGATAGGCTTTTGCACCGTGCTTATCCATTCTTTTAACAAGTTCGGTGGCGTATATTGTCGGATGCACAGTCAGGAACGCTTTACCAAATGCCGGTGAGAATGAAGGTACAGGTTCTGTTATGCCTCTTTCTGTTCCGGCCAGTTTTGATGTATAACCACACAGGAAATGATATTGCGCCTGATCCCTGTTGAGGATTGAAACCGGCGGTAATACGCCATAGGCATCAGCTGACAGATAAATAACCTTTTTGGCATGTCCGGCCTTGGAAGGCAGTACTATTTTGTTGATATGATATATAGGGTAAGATACACGTGTGTTTTCTGTTACAGAAGCATCACTGAAATCAATGGAACCGTCTTCACGTACTGTTACATTCTCCAGCAAAGCATTGCGTTGTATGGCATTCCAAATATCAGGTTCATTTTCCCTGCTCAGGTTGATGGTCTTGGCATAGCATCCGCCTTCGAAGTTGAAAACCCCGTGATCATCCCATCCGTGTTCATCATCTCCAATGAGATAGCGTTTCGGATCAGCTGACAGGGTGGTCTTGCCTGTGCCTGACAGGCCAAAGAATATGGCCACATCACCTTGTTCTCCTACATTGGCTGAACAATGCATGGCTGCAATGCCACGCAACGGGAGGTAGTAATTCATTATGGAAAATATACCTTTTTTCATTTCTCCGCCATACCATGAACCGCCTATCACAGACATTCTTTCAGTGAGGTTGAACAGCACAAAGACCTCTGAATGCAGACCATGCTCTTTCCAGTTCGGATCTGTTATCTTGGAACCGTTCAACATAACAAAGTCAGGTTCACCAAAGTGTTCAAGTTCATAATGTGAAGGACGGATAAACATATTGGTGATAAAATGTGCCTGCCAGGCAACTTCCATAACGCACCTGAGCTTAAGGCGACTGTCGGGATTTGTCCCGCAATAGCAGTCAACAACATACAGTTTATCTTCTGACGACAGTTTATTTGTGACCAATGCCTTGCAATCCTTCCAGGTTTCCTGTGTAACCGGTTTGTTAACAACACCATCCCACCAAAGGGTTTTTTCTGAGATTTCGTCTTTGACAAAAAATTTGTCCTTGGGTGAGCGGCCGGTGAAAACGCCTGTTTTTACTGCAACAGCACCTGTATTGGTGAGAACACCCTTTTCAAATCCTTCGTTCTTAGGATCCATTTCAGCCTGGAAGAGCTCTTCGAAGGTCGGATTATATACAATCTCCTTCACATTCGTTATCCCGTATTTTGCAAGATCAGCTTTTGTTATCGCCATAGAGTATTTATTGATTTATTGATTTATTGATTTATTGACCTGCCTGCGCTGCCGCTACGGCAGGCAGGTTTGTTGATTTGTTGATTTTCGCAAAGATATTATAAAAATAAATCTATTGTATATTTTTAAATTTTTGCAGGATATTTTTTCATTTTTTGTATTCAACAAAGATAAAGTATTTATATGATTTATGCCATTTTTACACAACCTTTGCCATTGTTGTCATTTCTGACGAGGCGACTCAAATGATAAAGCCGGAAAGAATGGTTATGCTGAGATCAGGAACCTCCCCGCATAAGCACTGCTTTAACTCACACTCAAACTATTCAGCTTTAAAACTCCTTCGCTATCTTCAATAACACCCCGAACGAATCATAATACAAATCACCCAGGTCAAAGGCTGCAATACCTCCCACAGTGAATCCTTTTTTCAGGGGCCGGCTGAAGTCAATACAGGCTGAGAACTGATCCTGCCGGCCGAAAATGCCAATATTTCCAGGGTCTGGGATATCTGTTGTCTGTTCTTCATCTGTGGTGTAATACGTACCAAAATTATTTGACCAGGATGCTTTCAGTGTATAAGTCCACAGTTGCAATCCGCCTTCAAAACCCAGGTGAAATGCCCTTACCCTGTTATTGATGAAATATTCAAGTGGCCAGGAAGGCAATTCTTCGCGAGTATAATTCCTTGGTGTTATAAAAGGTGTTCCCAGGCCTAACCCATTATATGACCAACCATGTATGTACTGTCCGTGATTATAGTATGATTCGTAAGGAGACGGTGTATCCGGCGACCATGGCTCGCCGGCCTGATTTTTTGTATAAAGGAATTCAAAAAGGATTTTTTCCCACCTGAATAATGTGTTACGCATTGCTCTGTTTTCAATACTGATGCCGTTTAATCCGTCTTGAAGGTTAGCAAAATGATAAAGCGCACCTGCACTATAGACATTTTGACGGTATCCCAATACTTTAATTTTTTCAAATGTATATTCAATGCCTATATCAATGGACCCCATATGATCACCTAACCTTTCATTTTTTATACGTCCATTGGTGTATGGTTTACCTGTAATTACATATAGATATGTATTTAGTATGGACAATTTAAAATCATCAGTAAAATAACTTTTTTCATTTCCCCAGGTGGCCTGATGATTAAATCCACCATAAAGCTTAAGTTTCCATCCAGGCTTCCCAAACCGGCCGTAAAATGAAAACTGATGCAAAAAAGCATTTAGATAAATAGTGTCTTCATCATAAAAATCAAATCCCTCGTATCTGTACATAATAGTTTCTCCAAACCATCCATGCATAATTTGACTCTTGAAGGCAAACAATTTACCAAGCCATGGTATCGTATAGAATTCAGGTATGCTTATCTGAACTTTTGGAATCCCCAATGCATTTCCTGAAATAGTCCATGAACCGGATGAAAGGCTGGTATCACAAAGGCCAGTGATATCCTTACTTCGGCCGGCTTTTAATTCAAAAATACTTACACGGAGTTTTCCATATCCTTCTACCAGGATGAAATTAAGTTGATTTCCCATATTTAGGCGTCCTTCAATGGAAGTACCCCAGTCAAATATACCTTTGTTCACCGGATCATAATCTTTCCGGACTGCACCCAGCAAGCTTAATGAGGCATTATCCAAGGGTATGCTGCCAAACCGGTTTGACCGCAGCCAGAATGGCATTTTGTCAGGTGATATGTACCCGGCTAATGCTTCTGTAGAGAAGGAAACGTTTTCTAACTGACAGAAAATCCTCGCAAGGGGAATACTGAGCAGAAGGCAGAGGATGTATGCTTTTTTCATAATATAAGTTTCAGGTGTATAAAAAGCAGATAATTAAAATTAGGAAAAAGTGATGATATATTGAATATAAACTTATTGACATGAATAATAATAACATTATCCATCAAAAAAAACTGTCAGGCACTATTGAAGCGTCTGACAGTTACTATAATCTAAATAAAATTCTCCTTAGCGCCTTTGCGCCTCTGCGAGAGACCTCCCCCTCCTTAGCGCCTTTGCGTCTCTGCGAGAAACCTCCCCCTCCTTAGCGCCTTTGCGTCTCTGCGAGGATTCCCTCTTACTTTGCGCCTTTAATCGCAGCCTGCGCAGCCGCCAGTCTTGCAATAGGTACACGGAATGGTGAACAACTCACATAGGTCAGCCCTGTTTTAAAACAGAACTCAACCGATGCCGGATCGCCGCCCTGTTCGCCACAGATTCCTATCTTCAGGTCTTTGCGGGTGGCACGGCCTTTTTCAACCGACATTTTAATCAGCTGTCCAACGCCATCCTGGTCGATGGTCTGGAACGGATCGGCTGCCAGCATCTTCAGATCGAGATAGTCATGCAGGAATCCGCCGATATCATCACTGCTGAAGCCAAAAGTCATCTGGCTCAGGTCATTGGTTCCGAAAGAGAAGAACTCTGCTGTCTTTGCCATGCGGTCTGACAACAGGCAGGCACGTGGTATCTCTATCATGGTGCCGTATTTATATTTGATCTCTGAAATGCCAAACTTTTTGCATACTTCAGCATACACCCTGTCTGTGATCTTCTTGGTAAAGTCAAGTTCTGATACGTCGCAGGTAACAGGGACCATGATCTCCGGCTGCGGGTCTTTTCCTTCTTTCATCAGTTCGGCAGTTGCTTCGAAGATAGCCCTGATCTGCATTTCTGATACCTCAGGATAGGTAACACCCAGGCGCACACCACGGTGACCCATCATCGGATTGGATTCATGCAATGCTTCACCACGTTTGGCAATGGCTTCCACGCTGATGCCAAGGGCTTTGGCTAGTTCAGCCTGTTTATCGGCTTTCTGGGGGACATATTCATGCAGGGGCGGGTCGAGCAGCCGGAAGGTAACCGGTAGTCCGTCCATGGCTTCCATGGTGGCTTTGATATCCTTCTTAACGAAGCTAAAGAGTTCATCGAGTGCCTGGCGGCGTTCTTCAAGCGATGAACTGAGGATCATCTTGCGCAACAGGAAGAGTGGCTGGTCTGATCCTTCACCGTAGAACATGTGTTCGGTACGGAAAAGACCGATTCCTTCAGCACCGTAATCACGGGCAACTTTGGCATCCGCGGGTGTGTCAGCATTGGTACGGACGCCCATGGTGCGTTGTTTGTCAACCAGTATCATGAAATCTTTGAACCGCGGATTTTCGGTGGCATCCATCAGGGCAACTGCACCGAGATACACGTTGCCGCGGGTACCGTTAAGCGTGATCAGGTCGCCTTCCTTAATAACGATATCACTGTCGGCAACCCTGGCTTTTTTTCCTTTGACATCAACATGAAGCTGCCCGGCACCTACGATACAGCATTTACCCCAGCCACGGGCTACGAGGGCTGCATGCGAAGTCATGCCCCCGCGGGCGGTGAGGCTGCCTTCGGCGGCCCGCATACCTTCAACATCTTCGGGATTGGTCTCCTCACGCAAAAGGATTACCTTTTCGCCTTTGCGATTCCAGGCAACAGCATCTTCGGCAGTGAATACAACTTTACCGACGGCAGCACCCGGACCGGCAGGTAAGCCTTTCACAACAGGACTAACCTGCTTTTCAGCATTGGGATCGCATATCGGATGCAGAAGCTCATCAAGCTGTGCAGGATCTACCCGCATTACAGCTGTTTTTTCATCAATCAGGCCTTCCTTCAGCATATCCATGGCCATGTTCAGTGCTGCTGTTCCGGTTCTTTTTCCGGCCCTGCATTGCAACATGTAAAGTATATTTTCCTGGATCGTGAATTCAATATCCAGCATGTCTTTAAAGGATTTCTCCAGTGTGTTGCGGATATCGCTAAGCTCTTTGTATGTTGAAGGCATGGCTTCCTCCATACTCTTCAGGTGGCTGTTCTGTTCATTCTTTGTTTCATTGTTCAGAGGATTGGGCGTGCGAATACCGGCTACGACATCTTCACCCTGGGCATTGATCAGCCATTCTCCGTAGAACAGGTTTTCTCCGGTGGCAGGGTTACGGGTAAAGGCAACCCCGGTGGCTGAATGATCACCCATGTTGCCAAATACCATGGCCTGCACATTCACTGCAGTACCCCAATCATCGGGAATACCTTCAATACGACGATAGGAAATGGCCTTTTTCCCGTTCCAGCTTTTGAAAACCGCTTTAATACTGCCTTCAAGCTGGAGTTTGGCATCATCCGGAAAAGGCTGACCAAGTGCTTCATTCACACGTTTCTTAAATTTTTCAGCTAAATCCTTTAATTCATCTGCACTGAGGTCTGTGTCAAATTTGTATCCTTTCTCTTTTTTATAGGCATCCAGCATATCATCGAGTTGTTTGCGAATACTTTGACCATCAGCCGATTCCAAACCGTCGGCTTTCTCCATTACCACATCGGCATACATCATGATCAGACGCCGGTAAGAATCATAAACAAAACGGGGATTGTTTGTTTTCTTAATGAAACCCGGAATAGTAGCAGAACATAATCCGATATTTAAAACCGTATCCATCATACCGGGCATTGATTTACGGGCACCGGAACGGCAGGAAACAAGCAGGGCATTTTCAGGGTCGCCATATTTCATTCCCATTATCTGTTCTGTTTCCTTCATTGCGTCCCATACCTCCGGCATAAGTTCTTCCGGAAGCTGGTGGTTATTGGCATAGTATTCAGTACAAACATCAGTTGTGATGGTAAAACCGGCAGGCACAGGAAGCCCCAGCAGGCACATTTCAGCCAGATTTGCTCCTTTACCGCCAAGCAGATTCTTCATGTCTGCTCTTCCTTCGGCTTTCTTATTTCCGAATCTGTAAACGCGTTTAATAGTCGACATATTGCTTTATTTATTTAATATTGAAGTAGTTAATTAAGAATTATGTATTTTAAAAAGCACAAATGTAGTTAAAAATTATCAGGAATAAAGGCCTCTTGATAAAAATAAGCGGTGATTTATATTACCGGTATGATGTAAGATCGAAGAAGGAAGAAAGACTTTCCAGGGTCCGAAGGGCCTGGCCGTGTCTGGATCACAAAGAAGATGGAAAAGGCTACAGGCTAAAGAAGTAGACTACAGGCGGCATTCTGTTTTTTTATAGTGTGTGTGAATTTGGGTTTAAGAAAGTCTATAAAGGAGCAGGTAAATTTCCCTCCTGGGAGAGCCTGTCGCGACCCCGATAGCTATCGGGACGGGAGGTCAGATGTGGGTTATCTATTTTCAACATTGTGTCACTTTTCGTTTTTCACTATTCACTGATTACCGTTTACCGCTTACCTCCACTTCTCCTCTTCTCCTCTTCTCTAAGTCTCTAAGTCTCTTAGTCCCTTAGTCTCTATGTCTCCTGGTCTTCTGGTCTTCTGGTCTCTTCGTCACCTCTTCTCCCCAACTCTCCCACTTCCCCCCGCCCGTGGGTGAAACCTCATAATCGCATCCCTCAGATATTCCCTGTCAAGGTGGGTATAGATCTCTGTGGTAAGGATTGACTCATGTCCCAGCATCTCCTGTACTGCTCTCAGGTCAGCACCGCCGTCAACAAGATGTGTGGCAAAAGAATGACGGAAGGTATGAGGGCTTACCTTCTTTTTTATGCCGGCCTTTTCAGTCAGTTGTTTTACAATGGTGAATATCATCACTCTTGTCATCTTACCACCCCTGCGGTTGAGAAAGACAATGTTTTCTGATCCCTTTTTTGGTGTCAGGTGATGACGGTATTGCTGAAAGTAAAACTGAATTTCTTTCATTGCCCTTGTGCTGATGGGCACCAACCTTTCTTTACTCCCTTTTCCCATTACTTTGATGAACTCTTCATGAAAAAACAGGTTGGTCATGCGCAGGTCGATCAGTTCTGATACACGAAGCCCGCAACTGTATAAGGTTTCAATGATGGCCTTATTGCGGTGACCTTCCGGTTTGCTGAGATCAATGGCAGAAAGCAACCGGTCAATTTCAGGCAGGCTCAGCACTTCGGGAAGTCTGCGGCCCAGGCGCGGGGTATCCAGTAATTCAGTGGGATCTTTTGTGATGCTTTCTTCTATTATCAGATAGCGGAAGAAAGATTTCATTCCTGAGATGACCCTGGCCTGGGAGCGCGGACTGATGCCCAGATTATTGAGCCAGAAAATAAAATCTTTCAGATGCTGATAATCCACTTCTTCAGGGGTCAGGGAAAGAGATTGAAGTTGCAGAAAACTGATCAGCATGTTGAGATCATGCTGATAGGCCACAATGGAATTTGCTGACAGCGATTTTTCAAGCTTCAGAAATGCAGTGTAACCGGATGCAGCCTTTTCCCATGTCATATTCATTCAATTTACTATCAAAAATAGATATTTCTCGCAGATTACGCAGAAATAATATTTTTCTTCGTAATTTGCGCGACCCGCCTGCCTTACGGGCAGGTCTGCGAGAGCTTCCTGAGTTTTCATTTGTCACTCGTCACTTTTTCACATCCAACATGTTTCATTTTTCTGAACAATTTATACTTTTGCGGGATTTTAAATCAACCTGTATTATTTGGTTATTTTGAACTATTTAAATAACACAACAATCGCGCATGTCAATTCTGATAATAGTCTTGTGTGCCGGGATGTCCACGAACGGTGCCGAAAATCAGGGCGCACGGCCTGCTTGTACCATGCAGGCCTCATACTGGCGCAAGCGTCCGCTTGCGCCAGTACCAAAGCCAGTACCAGAGCCAGTACCAAAGCTAGTACCAGAGCCGATAAATGAGTAGAAATAACAATTTTTATAAACATATTATCCTATGTTGAAGAAAACCAAAATTGTCGCCACAATTTCCGATCTGCGGTGTGATGTTGAATTTATAAAGTCTCTGTATGAGAATGGCATGAACGTGGTACGACTGAACACGGCTCATCAGTCTTTTGAAGACACTTTGAAAATCATTAATAATGTTCGAAAAGTATCCGACCGTATTGCACTTATGCTTGACACTAAGGGACCGGAAATTCGCACCACGTCATCGGATTATAAGGTGGCGCTTAACAAAGGGGATAGAATTAAGATGAAAGGTGATGCTTCCAAAAATACGACACCCGATTGTATCTATGTCAATTATAACAATTTTGTTGATGAGGTGTCGCTGCAAACCAGTGTGTTGATCGATGACGGAGAAATTGAGTTGAAAGTGGTTGAGAAAAAAGAGGATTTCCTGATTATGGAAGCTGTCAACGAAGGGCTCATTAAAGGAAAGAAAAGCATAAATGTTCCCAATGCATCGTTTCATCTTCCGGCATTGAGCTCAAAGGATCGTGATTATATCAACTTTGCTGTTGAGCATGACCTTGACTTCATTGCCCATTCCTTTGTGCGGAGTAAGGAAGATGTTCTTGAAATTCAGACGATACTGGACAGTCAAAATTCAAAGGTTAAAATCATTGCGAAGATCGAAAACCAGGAGGGCGTGGATCACATTGATGAAATTCTGCAATATGTGTATGGCGTTATGGTGGCTCGCGGGGATCTGGCCATTGAGATTCCCTGTGAAAAAATTCCGGGTATTCAGAAGATGATCATCAACAAGTGCATCGATGCCCGCAAACCTGTTATCATAGCCACACAGATGCTGCACTCTATGATTGAGAATCCCAGGCCTACCCGCGCTGAAGTATCCGATGTGGCCAATGCCATATATTCTAAAACTGATGCCATTATGCTGAGCGGAGAGACAGCATTTGGACAATATCCTGTTGAAGCTGTCCAAACCATGGCGAAAATAGCCGTTGAAGTTGAGAAGAGCAGGGGAGACATCCACAAAACGCCGTTGTTTATTGCCAGCAGCAGAACTTCGGCCTATCTGTCGAAATCGGCTGTTGAGGCTTCACTCGGGTTAGACTGTAAGGCTATAATAGCAGACACTACCACGGGAAGAACAATCCGTAATGCAGCAGGATTTCGTGGCCGCAAGGTTATCTTTGCCGAATGTTATGATAGCCGTGTGATGCGTGAGCTGGCATTAAGCTTTGGCGTTTATACTTATTTTGTCGAGGACGGCATAAGTCACAAATTTATTCCGCAGGCGCTCATTACATTATTGAAGGACGGACTGCTGCAAAAAGAGGATAAAGTTGTCATCATGGGTGGTAATTTCCAATGGGACCAGGGCGCTACCTTCATCGAGATTAACACTGTGGAAAATCTTATGCGGCTGGGCCGGTGTTAGGGGTTGAAGGTATGAATATTCGAAACATGTTTAATGATATTAACATACTGGTTCAAGCATCCGCTTGTGCCTATATAAAAATCTGCGAGAAACTCATTCTTCATCAGCTATTACAACCTACCGGCCTTAAATACTGTAATGGAATATTAATAAGAAGGGCTTTATTAATTTCTTCAATCTTTATCACAACCCTTTTACTGCTGGCATAATTGATCAGTTCACCCTGTAATCCCAGCAACGAACCTCTTACAATTTCAACTCTTGCCCCTTTTTCTATATGACCGTCAAATTCTTCAGCTTCAATATTTTGTCCAAGAATAGTCTTGACAAGCTGTATCTGTTTTTCGGGAATAGCCACGGCTTTTCCTTCAAAGGTGACATACCTGACTACGCCGGGTGTGTTTAATACCGGATAATAGTGCCTGTTGGTAATATGCACAAATACATAACAACTAAAAAAAGGTACGCTGACCTTTTTTTTGCGATCACTCCATTGTCTGAGCGTGGTCTGCATCGGCAGGTAAGAATCGATTCCGGCAGATTGCAGGGCAATATTAACCTTTTTTTCATGATGCGGCCGGGTATAGATCGCAAACCATGATGTCTGCATCCTGATTCTGCTGACAGGTGAAAAATTGCAGGAAACTTGGGGTCTCATTGGTTTCTGATAAAGTTTAAAAAGTCTTGTACAAATATATAATGATACGCGTGTAAAACATAATTATGCAAATCTGTTTTGATAAAATCCGGTTTTTTTAAGGTTAAAACACCTAAATAACATGATAAAAGTCATCCCTCCAACCGACCACCACAACCCACCTAACAGCCCAACAGCCTCCAGCCCAACATCCTTTTATATCACTCTGACAACCAACCCATTATATTTTCGTCAAATAAAATCACCCTTTGGTCAAAACATAGTCATCGTTCGTAAACCAAACCTTGAAGAATCCCTATTCTCGCAGTATATTTGACTATTCAAACTTACACCTTAATCTGATTAGACTTTATAAATGGAAGCCTATCTGCGTCAAGTCCATAATCTCACAAAAAACAGCAGGTTCTCGAAATTAGCTGCGGGTACAAAGAGTGCTATCGTTTCCTATTTTACTGATTGGTTGGGCAATTTAAACAGTCTTGAAGATGCCATAAAACAGGAATCATCAAAAGAGGTTTTGAATTTCCTTAAGCAACACCTTGATATAAAAAAGAACAGTCAAAGTATCATTTTCACAACGCATTTTAAATCTTATGTCGAAGATGTTGATTTTGATAAAGTTAGGGCTATCATTGACTTCAAAAAGGTAAACAACATTCAGCATGTTAATGGATTGTTCAGGGCTGTCAATACAATGCTTCCGGATGGTGGGATCTATATTGGCAGGCTGGAGACTTATAAGGAAAGGAAAGTCAAATTATACAACAGGTATGGCATTCAAAGAGGACGGCTTGTGTGGCTGGGTGATTTGATATTTAACCGCATTATTCCGAGGATACCCTATCTTGATACACTTTACTACAAGATTACAAACGTAGAATTCCATTCCATGTCAAGGGCCGAAGTATTAGGCAGGTTGGCTTATTGTGGTTTTGAGACGATCGACTTTATGAGTATTGATGGTCTTTCCTATTTTGTTGTTATGAAAACAAGGGAACCCTATAAATTCCCGAATCCTTCTTTCTATCCCATCATTAAGTTGCAACGTATTGGTCAGAACGGAAAAATGATAGGCATTTACAAATTCCGGACCATGCATCCTTATTCTGAGTATTTACAGGATTATGTAATCCATATGAATGGTTACAACGAAAAGGGCAAGCCTGCCCATGATTTCAGACTGACAAGATGGGGGCAATGGATGAGGAGATACGGATTTGATGAGTTACCACAACTCATCAATGTCGTGAAGGGAGAGATGAAGCTGGTTGGTCTTCGTCCGTTAAGCCAGGTGAGGTATAACGAATTCCCCGAAGACCTTCAATCGGAGAGGATAAAATACAAACCGGGTTGTTTTCCGCCCTATATCGCCTTGAACATGCCCGATGATAAAATGAACATTGAAGCAGAAAGAATTTATATCAGGGATTTATCACTTGATCCGCATTATACAGATATCAGGTACCTTTTTAAATCAGTATGCAATATTCTGTTCCACCGGTTCAGGAGTTGTTAGGGGGAAGGCTGTTATATAACTAAAATGCCGTATTAAAGAAGCGTTTTATAGCCCTGTAGGAATCAGAAACCAAAGTTCTTTCAACGACATTATCCGGTTCAGCGGCTTTTGTCTGAGTCAAAACGCCGTTGTATTCTTCATTATTGCTCTGAAACTCCGGTACAAGCTCTTTGATGATATCAACGGTTTCCTGCTTTGTAAGGTTGTACAGATTGTTAAGAAGTGCATTTATCTGAACCAGCACCTGTCTGTTTTTAACTCCTTCAACCTTGGCTATTTTTATTTTGGGATGATGTGTGGGCAATGTGTTCTCGTTATTGGTCAGCAATTCCTCGTAAAGCTTTTCACCGGGCCGAAGACCTGTATAGACGATCTTAATGTCTTCATCCGGTATAAAACCCGAAAGCCGGATCATCTGTCGTGCAAGATTCACAATTTTAACAGGTTTACCCATATCAAATACAAAGATCTCATCGCCTTTTCCCATAAATCCGGCCTCCAATACCAGCTGACAGGCTTCGGGAATGGTCATGAAATATCGGGTAACTTCAGGATGTGTCACTGTAACCGGCCCTCTATCTTCGATCTGCTTTTTAAAAATAGGTATTACAGAGCCATTTGAACCGAGCACGTTTCCGAACCGGGTTATTACAAACTGTGTGTTATTACTTTCCTGTGATGCTTTCATCTGAACGATCATCTCGCAGATCCGTTTTGAAGCGCCCATAACATTTGTGGGATTTACGGCTTTATCTGTGGAGATCATTACAAATTTATCCACTTTGTACTTGACTGCAAGTCGTGTAATATTTTTTGTTCCGCCCACATTTACACGGATAGCTTCGTGGGGATTGTACTCCAAAAGTGGCACATGCTTATAAGCTGCGGCATGAAAGACGATATCAGGCTTAAAGGTTTTAAAGATTTCTTCCATTTTAGCCGTATTCGTGATATCTGCCAGAACCAGTTGCACAGGACATTGACTGAAACTCGTTTTTAATTCGTTTTCGAGGTGAAACATCGGTGTTTCTGCCTGATCAAGAAGTACAAGGTTTTTAACCTGAAAGAGTGTGAGCTGACGAACGATTTCAGAACCTATCGATCCGGCTGCTCCGGTAACAAGTATGGTTTTATCCCGTAATCCCAGAGCAATTCTTTTGAGATTAAGTTGAATCGGATCCCTTCCCAACAATTCTTCAAGTTTCACTTTCTGTATTTGGCTCATTTGAAGTTCACCGTTCATCCATGTGCTAAGAGGTGGTGTATCACGCAATTCCAAACCAAGGTCTAATGCCCAGCGTATGATATCGCTTTTTGCTGCAGGTGTTATATCTTTAATGGCAAAAACCATAGTTTCTATATGGTGTTTTTGAAGGAATTCCCGGGTTATTACTTTTGGTGCATATACCGGTATTCCAGTCATTTTTTTACCTTGCAGGTTTTTGTTATTGTCTATAAAACCGGCAACCTCGTGATCTCCTTTGATATCACTTTGTAAAACACGCTTGACAATTACACCCATAGCACCCGCACCGAAGATTAGTACTTTTTTCTTCTTTCTGAAACCAGTCGTTATAAAATGATACACTGTTTTGATCGTTAGCCTGACAGTAAAAAGAAATACAGTAATCAATACATAATGGATCATAAGGATAGACAATGGAATTACCATTGATAAATGCATTCCGAATGATCTGGCTGCCAGTGATATCAGGATAAGGGTTGCGAATGACAACGTGTTGGTGAACAATACATAAAAAATATCAATAACAGTTGTATGCCTTATCATCCCCGAATAAGAACGAAAGATTAATGAAAATATAATATATACGGTGATTGTTATAATTGAATTTTGAAAGGCATAATAAAAACTAAAATCCTGGATTACAAAGTTGAAACGGAGCAGATATGCAAAACAGAAAGTGAAAAATACAGCCAGGTTATCATGTATGAAGACAATCCAGCGCGGAATGGAATACTTTTTAAACCATGAAATAGCATATTTTCGGATTATTTCTTGACAGCTGATATTTTTATTACTCATAAACAGGTGACTTGGGTGTGGTTAGAAAACATGATATAATTATAGATAAATTACGTAAAATGAGCGTGATAATAAAGAAAAACTTGATAAAGTGCTAAAAATAATCTATGGAATAAAAGAAATTGATTATGAATTTTGTTTTTTATAAATCCCTGTTTTGATAAATTCAGATATTCCGTCCCTACGGGACTATTGATAAAAAAATGTTTTTCTACCAATATTGCATGCCTCTGGCACTTTTAGATATGACATTGTTGTAACAGTTTATTGAACCGGCATCAACAAATCCCGCAGGGATAATATATTGGTAGAATATGATGATACCATCGTTTCAAAGTCCCGCAGGGACGGTACATATTTCAATTTTAGTCTGTCAAAGCAAAATTAAATACCTGGTTTATTAAATCCTGATTAAAGGTTAATTATTACCTCCTATTTCTTTGTAAAACTATATGTTCTGACTGTTTCAGCAGTGATTAAACGGATAAAATAGTGACCGGCACACAGATCATGAACATCCAGATCAAAACGGTTACCCTCAAACCAAGTTTTTGAATTATGCACTTTCATACCCTGAAGTGTATAGATTTCCACAGTGAATTCTTTTTCTGTTGAAAGGTGTCCGGCAAACTGAATGTATATATGATCATTGGCAGGATTAGGATAAATCAGAGACCCATGTATTTCTCTATCCGTCATTCCTGTTCCGGATTTTTTATTGACTGTGAATACAACTGTATCTGTTGCTATAAGCGGATCGGTTGCATCATTATCCTGTGCAATAAAGACAATGGTATCACTTCCCGTCCATTCTGCAGGGACCGTAATACTGACAACCCGGTCAATAATGGTTATCAGCAATGCAGCATTTCCCTCAATTGTCCAGTTTATCAACTCATCAGGTGTCTCATCGTCTTCAATAACATCATCAAGATAAATCTGTGCGAATACAGAATCCTGTACTATAACCTGATCGGGTATTTCGTAGACAAACGGGGCATCATTGACCGGTGTAACAGACACAGAAACATAAAACAGGTTGCTGCTGGCAATTCCGTCATTCACAGTTACCGGTATGCTTAACGTTCCGTTGAAATCGGAAGATGGTATGATGATGGTCTCTTCTGAAAGCTCATAATCGATTCCGCTGCTTATGGTCAGGGTCATCTCATCCGGTGTGTTATCAGCGTCTGTTATGAACAGGTCGTCTATTGATAATGTAAATGAACTATCTTCAACAACTGAAATGTCATCCTGTCCGGTGATTGCCGGTACAGCATTGATAAATACTTCTGCAGATTGTGCTGATATACATCCTGATGCATTGGTCACGACAAAATTATATGAACCTGGTTCCAGACCTGAAATAACAGTAGTTGTTCCTGTTCCTGTGGAGGTTACAGTCCCGGGTTCTCTTGTCAGTGTCCAGTCACCGGCAGCGGGCAGACCGCTTAATTCAACACTCCCTGTTACCATATCAACTGTTGGCTGTGTAATTGTTCCAAGCACAGGTGCCGGGGGTGAATCAGTATTTTCATCAATCACGGCATTGTCCGATACAGGTGAAGTACATCCTGAAGCATTGGTTACAGTGAAAGTGTAAGTTCCGGCAATAAGTCCGGTAACGGTTGTGCTTGTTCCTGTACCGGTGGATGTGTTTCCGCCGGGATATGTTGTCAGTGTCCATGATCCAGTGGCCGGCAGATCGTTTAATACTATATTGCCGGTTGGCGTCAGGCAGGTTATCTGGGTTATAGGGCCTGTTACAGGTGCTGAAGGTGTTGGCGGTTGAGGATTAATCACCACTTGTTCCGATGATGCAGAGGTACATCCTGCAGCATTGGTTACTGTAAAGGTATAGGTGCCGGCGGCAATTCCGGTAACAGTCGTACTGATCCCTGTCCCTGTAACAGTTACATTCCCGGGACTCCTTGTCAGAGTCCATGTACCTGATGATGGTAATCCGCTGATCACTACACTTCCGGTTGCCACTTCGCATGTTGGTTGTGTAATGGTGCCGGGTACCGGAACCGTAGGTATCGGTTGTACGTTTATTACGACATTAGCCGATGATGCCGAAACACAGCCGGTAGCGTTGGTTACAGTAAATGAATAGGTTCCGGCAGACAGTCCTGAAATGGTTGTGCTGGTTCCAGTTCCGGTTGAAGTAACACTGCCCGGGCTCCTTGTCAGTGTCCAGGTGCCTGATGATGGCAGGTCGTTTAAAACTACACTTCCGGTTGCCACTGCACAGGTTGGTTGTGTTATGGTGCCGATGGCTGGCGGTGTGGGTATTGCTGATACAGTTACTGCTAATGTGCGTGTGGTACTCGCTCCGCATGAGTTATCGGCCGTTACGGAGATTGTCCCTCCGGTTGAACCTGCTGTTGCACTTATGGATGTCGAAGTAGAACTGCCTGTCCATCCCGAAGGTAATGTCCAATTATAGGAGGTAGCTCCTGAAACAGCCGATATGCTGTAAGTATTTGATGAACCCTGACATACAGGTGTTGCTCCTGTAATCACACCTGGCTGTGCCGGCGTCGTAGCAACAGTAACGTTTAATGTTCTTGCCGTTCCTGAACCACAGTCATTATTGGCTGCTACTGAAATGGTGCCACCGGACGCACCTGCAGTTGCCTCAATTAATGTTGAAGTGGAACTTCCTGTCCACCCTGAAGGCAATATCCAGGTATAGGATGTAGCTCCCGAAACAGCTGCTATACTGTATGTATTTGGCGAGCCCTGGCAGACTGTTGTTTCCCCGGTTATAGTTCCGGGTTGGGCCGGTACTGGTGTTACAGATACACTTAAGGTACGCGCAGTGCTTGCTCCGCATAAGTTATTGGCTGTGACAGAAACAGTCCCTCCACTTGCGCCTGCAATGGCTGTTATGGAAGTCGTGGCAGAACTACCTGTCCATCCCGAAGGCAATGTCCATGTATAAGATGTAGCTCCCGAAACAGCCGTTATGCTGTATGTGTTTGATGAGCCCTGGCAAACTGTTGTTTCCCCTGTTATAGTCCCGGGCTGGGTAGGAACGGAGGTTACAGATACGCTCAGTGTACGGGCTGTGCTTGTGCCGCAGGCATTAGATGCTGTTACAGAAATAGTCCCTCCGGATGCACCTGCAATTGCCTCAATTGATGTTGAGGTGGAACTGCCTGTCCATCCCGAAGGCAATGTCCATGTATAGGATGTGGCCCCTGAAACAGCCGCTATGCTGTATGTGTTTGACGAGCCCTGGCAGACTGTTGTTTCACCGGTTATAGTCCCGGGTTGGGCCGGGGTTGTTGCTACAGTTACGCTTAATGTCCTTGCCGTGCCGGAGCCACATGAATTATTGGCTGTAACCGAAATGGTCCCGCCGGATGCACCTGCCGTTGCTTCAATTGATGTTGACGTGGAGCTTCCTGTCCACCCTGAGGGTAATGTCCATGTGTATGATGTAGCTCCCGAAACAGCTGCTATGCTGTATGTGTTGGATGAACCCTGGCAAACCGTTGTTGATCCGGTTATGGCACCAGGTTGGGCCGGTATTGGTGTTACTGAAACGTTCAGTATACTGGCAGTGCTTGATCCGCATGAATTATTGGCAGTAACAGAGATTGTTCCTCCTGATGCACCTGCTGTTGCCTCAATTGATGTTGAAGTGGAGCTTCCTGTCCACCCTGATGGTAGTGACCAGGTATAGGATGTAGCTCCGGAAACAGCCGCAATGCTGTATGTATTTGAAGAGCCCTGGCAGACTGATGTTATCCCGGTTATGGTTCCGGGTTGTGCAGGAGAAAGGGTTACTGATACACTCTGTGTTCTGGCGGTGCTGGTACCACATGCATTGGAAGCTGTTACTGAAATGGTCCCTCCGTTTGAACCTGCTGTTGCCTCAATTGATGTTGAAGTGGAACTGCCGCTCCAACCCGAAGGTAATGTCCATGTATAGGATGTCGCACCTGAAACAGCTGAAATGCTGTAAGTATTTGACGAGCCCTGGCAGACTGTTGTTTCACCGGTTATAATCCCGGGTTGTGCCGGGGTTGCTGCTACAGTTACACTTAATGTCCTTGCTGTTCCTGAGCCGCATGAATTATTGGCTGTCACCGAAATTGTGCCGCCGGATGCACCTGCAGTTGCCTCAATTGATGTTGAAGTGGAGCTGCCTGTCCACCCTGAAGGCAATGTCCAGGTATAGGAAGTAGCGCCTGAAACAGCGGCTATACTGTATGTATTTGAAGAGCCCTGGCAAACCGATGTATTACCGGTTATGGCACCCGGCTGCGCCGGTGTTGGTGTTACGGATACACTTAAGGTACGCGCAGCGCTTGATCCGCATGAATTATTGGCTGTAACAGAAACAGTACCTCCAATAGAGCCTGCATTGGCTGTTATGGAATTTGTAGTAGAACTACCTGTCCATCCTGAAGGCAGTGTCCATGTATAGGATGTGGCTCCCGAAACAGCTGAAATGCTGTATGTGTTTGACGAGCCCTGGCAAACGGTTGTTTCTCCGGTTATAGCTCCAGGCTGGGCCGGAGTTGAGGTTACAGACACGCTCAGTGTACGTGCAGCACTTGTGCCGCAGTCATTAGAAGCTGTTACAGAGATAGTTCCTCCGGATGCATCTGCGGTTGCCTCAATTGACGTTGAAGTAGAATTTCCTGTCCATCCTGAAGGCAATGTCCATGTATAGGATGTTGCACCCGAAACAGCCGATATACTGTATGTGTTTGAAGAACCCTGGCAGACTGTTGTTTCACCGGTTATAGTCCCGGGTTGTGCCGGGGTTGTTGCTACAGTTACACTTAGAGTCCTTGCCGTACCGGAGCCGCATGAATTATTGGCTGTAACAGAGATTGTTCCTCCGGATGCACCTGCAGTGGCCTCAATTGATGTCGAAGTTGAACTGCCGCTCCATCCCGAAGGCAATGTCCAGGTATAGGAAGTGGCGCCTGAAACAGCGGCTATACTGTATGTATTTAACGAACCCTGGCAGACTGTTGTTTCCCCGGTTATGGCACCGGGTTGGGCCGGTACTGGTGTTACCGCTACACTCAGTGTTCTGGCAGCGCTTGATCCGCATGAGTTATCGGCTGTTACAGAAATAGTCCCGCCGGATGAACCTGCAGTGGCCTCAATTGATGTTGAAGTAGAACTGCCGCTCCATCCCGATGGCAACGTCCATGTGTATGCAGTAGCGCCTGAAACAGCTGTTATGCTATAGGTATTGGATGATCCCTCACAAACCGGTGTATTACCGGTAATGGCTCCAGGTTGCGCCGGGATTGAAGTTACAGATACGCTCAGTGTACTTGCAGCACTTGTACCGCAGTCATTAGAAGCTGTTACCGAAATGGTACCACCGGATGCACCTGCGGTTGCCTCAATTGACGTTGAAGTTGGGCTGCCGGACCATCCCGAAGGCAATGTCCATGTATAGGATGTTGCCCCCGGAACAGCTGAAATGCTGTAGGTATAGGACGAGCCCTGGCAGACTGCTGTTTCACCGGTAATAGCACCGGGCTGTTCGGGAGTTGTTGGCTGTTCATTGATAACCGCATCGTCTGACGGGTCTGAAACACCCCCCTGGGTATTGGTCACGGTGAAATAGTAGGTTCCGGGATTAAGTCCTGAAACGGTGGTCGTGGTCCCCGTTCCTGTGGATGTTGACCCGCCCGGATATGTTGTCAGTGTCCATGTTCCTGATGAGGGCAGGCCGCTTAATGCAACACTCCCTGTTGCCACAGCGCAGGTTGGCTGTGTGATAGTCCCGATAACAGGTGCTGATGGTGTAGGGGGTGTTATGATGAGGTTCAGCAAATCATATACTTCATTGGAAAGGGTGACTTCACCTGAAGCTGTCCCTCCTGCTCCGTCATCCACATCAACATGCAGGACATCACCGGCTGTCCATGCTGTAGCAAATGTACCACATTGAACGGCATATTGGCCGGTAGGTGCATTATAGGAACATCCGGCTGATGCCTGGGTTAATATTTCACCGGGCCTGCTGACAATATAGGCAGAGAATGTCAACGATGAAGGAAAACCTCCGCCCGAATAGGTGACGGTCCCTGTGGCATAGTGAGGTGTACCTGCATGCAGATCCATGCCTGTAAGAAACATGACAAACAATGCAATACTGACGAGCAGCCACCTATTGGGAATAGAATTTTTTTTCATTGCTGGGATTATAATTAGATTTTTAAACTGGTTTATTATTGGGTAAAGTCTGATTTATTGTATGACTGTTGCTTTTTTATATACAACATAATCCTGGCTCTTTAACAGGTAAATATAGAGGCCATCATGTACTCTCCGGTCTTTCTCATCATACCGGTTCCAGGTCACTTCATATGTTCCGGCTTGCTGATAAGCACTGACAAGGGTTTTGATTTTTTGACCTGATAAAGAATATATTTCCAGCAGTACCTGTCCCTCTGAGGGAATATGATATTCAATGGAGGTCTCGTGTGAAAAGGGATTGGGATAGTTCTGGGCAAGTGCATATAATCCATCACCTTTCATAACAATATTGGTTGCTTTGTCAGCAGGATCATAGGATAATGGTACCTCAGACGAGTGCAGTAAAATTCCGTTCCTGTCCCTGATCTCAACTACCAATGCCTCTTCTGTGCTCCAACCTGAAGCAAATGAATTACATTGAATGACAAAAGTTCCGTTCTTCATCAAACAGCCTGCAGAGCTTTTGTTCAGCTTTTCTTCCGGAGAAGACGGGAAATAAGCAGTGAAATCAAGGTCTTCCGGTGTTATTTCAGTCTTGCTGATTTTTACAGTGCCATAAACCAGGTGCGGTGCACTGCTTTTTTCGATCAATACTGTACCAGAGCCGGAAGTGCTCTTTAAGCCTCCGCCTGATGCCGGCCATGTGACATCAGAAGTGACATTCACGTAATAGGGATATCCGACGCTTACACCAAAATCGGTAAACGGAAGAATAGAAATATATTGTTCATAGCCCTGTGTGGCTGAACTCCATCGTGCCACACTGTTACAGCTTGGTATATCCGTCATAAGTGTTGAGGCCATGGTTATGGAGGTCTTGTCGAGGGGAAGCATGATTTCGTTAAAGTCTGTTGTAGCTGTAGTGATCAGGTTGAATACCGGGCTTGCAAGCTCACCAACAAGCGTATATCCTACGTCACTTAAAACATTTACATAATAGGGATAACCGGGAGTTACTTCAAAATTGGTAAAAGGAAGAACATCAACATACATCTCATATCCCTGAATGCTTGCATTCCATCGTGCAACCGAATTACATCCCGGAATGGCAGCCATCAGGTCAGCGGCTGTTGAAACGCCGGTTATGGCAATAGGCAATGCAATTTCATTAAAATCAGTTGTCGAAGTGGTGATCAGGTCATAATCGAATTCACCGATGGTGTTTGAATTTTCACTTTCGCTGCCATCCACTACCGTGAAAATATAAAAGTAATTTACCAAGGCATCTCCAACCACACCTGCATCAGTCCACTGTAAACCGGGTGTGACAGGATCCTCATCTGTGAAACCTGTTGCAACCCTGTTTGAACCACCTGCCTTATCAGGTGTAAAAGTTGCCGTTGTTTCCCGGTAAGCATTCATTGTTGCCGTCACCGGAATATCTTCAAAAGTGAATTGCAGGTCGGTTCCGTTTGTGATGGCATAGTCTGAAATTACCGGTGGATCAGGTTCTGAAGATCCTGAAGAAATCGTAAACACCGCATTACTGGTATCGGAAGGATCTCCGTCGGTATCCGTTATGCTGATAAGACAGTTTGCAGAAGGTGCATCAGGTACAGTCCATGAGAAAGTGCTGTCATCTTCCGTTGAAGTTATAATATCAGCCCAGGTTGCTCCG